>CADDZL010000064.1 GCA_902812335.1 Chloroflexota bacterium
ATCTTGGGGCCCGGGCTCTTTTCTGTCCCCATTGTCCGGTACCAGTCGGCCCCGTTCAAGATGATCGGCGGGACGTTAGAGAGCGTCTCGGTGTTATTAATGACCGTTGGCTTGCCATACAGGCCGACGACGGCGGGGAAGGGGGGCCGCAGGCGCGGCTGGCCCAGTTTGCCTTCGAGGGATTCGAGCAACGCGCTCTCCTCGCCGCAGATATAGGCTCCGGCACCATAATGGACCGCCATATCCAGTGAGTAGTCGGTGCCGAAGAGATGATGGCCCAGGAAGCCGGCGGCGTAGGCTTCGGCGATAGCCTTCTCAAAGACCTTACGGCCGAAGTCCATAAACTCGCCGCGCAGGTAATGGTAGACCATGTTGGACTGGACGGCATAGGCGGCAATGGCCGCTCCCTCGATCACCTGGTGTGGGTTCTTCTCCATGAGCTGCCGGTCCTTGAAGGTGCCCGGCTCGCTCTCGTCGCCGTTAACGCAGACGTAGCGCGGGAAGATGTCTTTGGGGATGAAGCTCCATTTGACGCCGGTGGGGAAGCCGGCGCCGCCGCGCCCGCGCAGTCCGGACGCCTTAACCACGTCAATCACCTGCTGGGGCGTCATCTCGGTCACGGCCTTGCGCAGGGCCTGATAGCCGCCGTTCTGAACGTAGACGTCCAGCCGGGCGATGTCGGGAATATCCAGGTCACGCAGAAGAACGTGTTGGGTCATCATTCCAGCTTTCAGCTCTCAGCCTCACTTGTCAGCGATCGGGTATCCGTCTGTGGCTTCTGTTCATCAATGGCTGGCTGGCCGCTGCCCGCCGATAGCTGAGCGCTATGTCGCAGCTCATCCACCATCTGATCGAATCTGGCTTCGTCCAGGTTCTCATGGTATTCCAGGTTCACCTGCATCACGGGTGCTCGATCGCAAGCCGCCACACACATCACGGTCTTTAGGGTGAACAGGCCATCGGGCGTGGTCTCGCCGACCTGCACGCCCAGCTTCTTGCAGGCGTGCTCGACGAACTTCTCGGCTCCGCGTAGGGCGCAAGGCAGGTCGTTGCAGATTTCGAGCACATACTTCCCGACCGGCTCCTTGTAAAACAGGGTGTAGAAGCCGGCCACCGAGGTTACCTCGGTCAGTTCCAGTTCGAGCACGCCGGCCACCTCGCGCAGCACGTCGTCGCTCAGCCAGCCGTACTCGCGCTGCGCCAGGTACAACACCGGCAACAGCGCTGAGCGCCTGTCGGGGTAATGCGAGAAGATCGTCTCTAACTCGGCTCTATGGTTCTCAGTCAGTCCCATGTGCTCTCCTTGCGTCAAACGTCAAATGCGAGGGATCATGACGTTTCAGGCTCAATACTTTAGTTAGCGGTCCACATCCCCCAGGACGATGTCAATTGAGCCGATGATGGCCACCAGGTCGGCGATCATCTGCCCTCTGGCCATCTCCGGCAGGGCCTGGAGATTGGCGAACGAGGGCGTGCGGAAGTGGCAGCGGGCCGGCCTGGGCGAGCCGTCGCTGCGCAGATACACGCCGTACTCGCCTCGCGGCGACTCGATAGCGACGTACACTTCGCCTGGTGGGGGTGAGAAGCCCTCCGTCCATAGCTTGAAGTGGTGGATGAGTGCTTCCATGCTCTGGTGCAGTTCCGAGCGCGGCGGCGGCACGATCTTGCGGTCATCGATCCGGACCGGCCCTTGAGGCAAGCGGTCGAGCGCCTGCTGCACGATCTTCAGCGATTCGCGCATCTCCTGTACCCGGCACAGATAGCGGTCGTAGACATCGCCGTTCTGTCCCAGCGGGATGTCGAATTCGAAGTGGTCGTAGCTGGAATAGGGCTGGGCCTTACGCACATCGTAGTTGACGCCGGAGCCGCGCAGCGACGGGCCGGTCAGGCTCCAACGGATCGCGTTCTCGGCCGAGATCACGCCGATGCCCCTGGTGCGTTCGAGCCAGAGTGGGTTATTGGTCAGAAGGGCCTCATACTCGTCCACCTTGGCCGGGAAGTAATTGAGGAAATCGCGCACCGCCTCCTCGAAGCCGGCGGGGACATCGCGCCACAGGCCGCCCGGGCGGATGTAGCTGGTCATCATGCGAGCTCCGGACACCATTTCCATGATGTCCAGGATATGTTCGCGTTCGCGGAAGCAATACAGGAACACACTCATCGCCGCCAGGTCCAGGGCATGCGTGCCCAGCCAGACCAGGTGGCTGGCGATGCGGTACAGTTCGGTCAGGAGCACGCGCAGATATTGCGCCCGCGGGGGTATCCGGTCGGTGACGCCCAGCAGCTTCTCGACCGCCAGGCAATACGCCAGATTGTTGGCGAGAGGATTGAGGTAATCAATCCGGTCGGTCAGGACGAGCGCCTTGAGGTAGGTCTTGCTCTCCATCGTCTTCTCAATGCCGGTATGCAGGAAGCCGATGTCCGGTATGATATTGACGACGGTCTCGCCATTGAGTTCAAGCAGCAGGCGCAGGACACCATGTGTGCTGGGATGCTGCGGCCCCAGGTTGAGCACCATATGTTCTTCGGGCGGCAGGCCGCCCAGCGCCTCCAGTGCCCGCAGTTCCTGGACCTCGATCTGGCGAAGCTCCGCTTCCCTGGGTATTCCTCCTGTTTCGGTAACCGGCAAATTCTCTTCAGTTGCCATCTCTTCCCTTCTCTATGCGGGCGGCGCTGATGGTCGCCCCTACCGTGTTGGGCGCGGCTTGCGTGCCTGGACGTCACGCCAGTTGAAGGAGAACTGGACTTCTTCGTACCCCAGCGGGTAATCACGGCGCAGCGGGTGGCCCACCCAGTCTTCGGGCATCAAGAGGCGATGCAGATAGGGATGGCCTTCGACCTGAATGCCGAACATGTCCCAGCACTCGCGCTCATACCAGTTGGCCGGCGGGTACACACCTGTCACCGTCGGCATAACCGGGTTGTCCCGGTCCAGGTAGACCTTGAGCCGGATGCGGTGGTTATTGGGTAGGGAGAGGAGATGATAATTGACGGAGAAGCGATTCTCTTGCGGCCAGTAGTCGGTGGCGCACAGGTCGGCCAGGAAGTTGTAGGCCAGGTCCTCGTCGTCGTGCAGTAGCCGACAGACATCTACGATCCGCTCGCGTTTGATGACGATAGTGCGTTCGCCGCGGAAGTCTATGATTTCCTCAATAGCGTCGGGGTATGCGCCCCGGATCTTCTCAACGGTCAGGTCATTCAGGTCAGTCATCGCGTCTATACCCTGATCTTTGCTTCCTGTGGCTCGGCGTAATCGCGCAGCTTCTCGCGCTGGATCTTCTGTTGCAGCTTGATAATGCCGTCGATGAGCGCTTCCGGCCGGGGTGGGCAGCCGGCGACGTACACGTCCACCGGCACAACCTCGTCCACGCCCTGGACCAGGGCATAGTTATTGTACACGCCGGTGCACGAGGCGCAGTCGCCCATGGCGATGACCCACTTGGGCTCCGGCATCTGGTCGTATAGTCGGCGCAGCACGGGTGCCATTTTGCGCGACACGCGTCCGGCGACGATCATCAGGTCGGACTGACGTGGGCTGGCGCGCATCAGTTCGGCACCGAAGCGCGACAGGTCGTAGTGTGCTGCCTGTGCCGACATCATTTCAATGGCGCAGCAGGCCAGGCCGAACAGCATCGGCCAGATGGCGCGGCTGCGCGCCCAATTGACGGCCTGTTCCAGCGTGGTGGTGACCACGCCCATATTGCCTAATTTCTGTCCTACTGCCATTCCAATGCCCCCTTCTTCCACAGATACACGTATCCAACCAGCAGGATGATGACAAAGATCAGCATCTCCAGGAGCAAGAAGCCGCCGTAGCCGAGCTTCAGGAACGGCTGGAACACGACGGCCCAGGGTAGGAAGAACACGATTTCAATGTCGAACAGGATAAAGAGGATGGCGATCAGATAGAAGCGGATGGGCAGACGTCGCTGGGCCTGGCCGATGGGGGTCATGCCGGACTCATAGGGCTGCAATTTGCGCAGTGCC
Source organism: Chloroflexota bacterium (assembly GCA_902812335.1). GTDB lineage: Bacteria > Chloroflexota > Anaerolineae > DSLN01 > DSLN01 > DSLN01. The sequence continues at coordinate 3,988 of CADDZL010000064.1, forward strand.
GGGCGGCGCGGGCCGAGCAGGGTGGAGATGACGGCGACCAGCAGTGCCAGGCCGACGGCCAGAACGAGTAGAAGAGCGATAGGCAAGTAATCAGACAGCATCTGGCATCCTCTTTATCGAGTCAAGTGTCCCCTTAACCAGCCCGGTATCCGATTGTCAGACCGTGCCTCCAGATGGCGACCTTAGGTTCCGGCCTGGTATTGGGCCGGGAACCAAATGTAAAGTTTATCACAAAGGCGTGGTCATGTCAACGAACGCCAAGTATACTCCTATTTGGGTCTTGCGAACAAACTGCCCTTGATGCTGATAAGCCGCCCGACCTGGCTGCGGGCCGGGCCAAAGCGCTCAGGCAAGAGCTGTGTACGCGGCCGTCCGGGCGGATAGCTGCCCAAGTTGAGCCGGATGACAAAGTGGATGTCCTCTTCCACCAGGTTGCGCATGAGTTCCAGGTAGCTGAATTCCCGGTCCAGCACCAGCGGTTTCTCGCCGAACAGGGCCTTCACCTGGGCGAAGGCCCGGAAGTGGTTCAGACTACGCGAGTCGAGGTGCTGCTGGATGGTCTTAGAGGAAAGGTGATGAAACTGAAGGGGAGGGCGCGCCCGCGAAAGGGGGTTGCCAGCACCAGCAGCCAGAAGCCTTTGGTCTTGCCGTCCTTCAGTGTGCCAACATACTCGGTCTTGCAGGCTTGTGGTTGTGGCATTTCAGTCGGGTCACCGATGACGAAAGGCGCGTCCACTGCTTGAGGCTCGATTCGGTCCAGCAGCCGTTGGATGGCCTTGTAATTCGCCTCGGGATTCCCTGGCATGGCGCGTGAGATGGCGCTGATGCGGGGCGATTGCGCAGCGAGGATGGCTTTGAGCACTGTAGTTGTCCCCAAAGTTTGGACACCTGGGATATTGAGTAGAATCGTTTCAGCAACAGAAAGGAAGAACAGGATGTCCAGGCATCGCAGTTTCTCACCCGAATTCAAAGCCCAGGTGGTGTTGGAGCTGTTGTCAGGCACTGCAGCGCGAGGACCGGGGAGTCAGTCACAAGCGGGTGGGATGCCCGATGCGGAAGTTGGGGCTGTGTGCCAGGCGCCCGCAACCTGAGCAGCGCACCACCAACAGTTGGCACGGCTTTGCCCGCTATCCCAACCCGGTGAGGGGACGGACCATCGTCCGTCCCGACAGGTGTGGGTAGGTGACATTACGTACGTCAAGCTCCGGCAGGCGTTCGTCTATCTGGCGGTGCTGATGGATGTCTTCACCCGTTCGATTCGTGACTGGCACTCCTGCCAGGGTGTACACCATGCTCTTCAAGATGAAAGCCCTTAAATGTGTCCAACTTTAGGGGACAAGTACAAACGACATCAGCCACTTCAAGTCCGATTTTATCTTCTGGCTCCAGAAGGGCGATGATTACTTCATCGTCTTCATTGACGCCCCTTGATCGGTATGTTACAATGCCTGGCGTCTAAGGACATCGGAAAAGTAAAGTAAAGAAATGGCAGAGACACCAAGCATTTATCTGGATCACGCAGCCACCACGCCGGTGGACCCGCGCGTAGTCGCGGCGATGATGCCGTATTGGACGGAGGTCTACGGCAACCCATCCTCCATTCACCGCTACGGTCAGGCGGCGGCAGCGGCCTTGGAGGCGGCCCGGCGCGATGTGGCCGAGGTGCTGGCTTGCACACCCAATGAGATCGTGTTCACGAGCTGCGGTTCAGAGAGCGATAACCTGGCCTTGCGCGGCGTGGCCCTGGCCGCCCGCGCCGCCGGCCGGGGCAATCACCTGATCGTCTCGCCGGTCGAGCACCACGCCGTCAGCCATACGGCAGCCCAGTTGCGCGACAGCTTCGGTTTCGATGTCACCTGGTTGCCGGTGGATGAGTACGGGCGTGTGAATCCAGACGACGTGGGCCGGGCCATCCGCGACGATACCGTCCTGATCAGCGTCATGCTCGCCAATAACGAGATCGGGACCATTCAGCCCGTCGCCGAGATCGGCGCCATCGCGCGGCGCAAGGGCATTCCCTTCCATACCGATGCCGTCCAGGGGGGCGGCATGCTCGACTTGAACGTAGACCGGCTGAAGGTGGACCTGCTGGCGCTGTCGGCGCATAAGTTCTACGGGCCCAAAGGCGTGGGTGTGCTCTATGTCCGCAAGGACACGCCCCTCTTGCCGATGCTGACCGGCGGCGGACACGAACGTGGCCGCCGTGCCGGCACACAAAACGTCCCCTACATCGTCGGCCTGGCGACGGCGCTGCGCCTGGCGCAGGCCGAGAAAGAGACGGCCAACACCCGCCTGCAAGCGCTGCGCGACCGGCTGATCGCCGGCGTCCTGGAGACCATCCCACAGGCACGCCTGACCGGGCATCCGAGCGAACGCCTGCCCAACCATGCCAGCTTCGCTATCCGCGGTGTGCAAGGGCAGGATTTGCTGGTGCATCTGGACCTGGCGGGCATCGCGGCCAGCTCCGGCTCGGCCTGCAACACCGGCAACCCGGAGCCGTCGGAGGTGCTGCTGGCACTGGGCCTGCCCCGCGAGTGGGCGCTGGGCTCACTGCGCCTGACCGTCGGCCGGCAGACGACCGACGAGGACGTGGCCTATACGCTGGATGTGCTGCCGCGAATTGTGGCGCGCCTGAGAGCCTTATGAGCGAGCGCGTCGTCGTCGCCATGAGCGGCGGCGTGGACAGTTCAGTGGCGGCGGCCCTGCTCGTTGAGCAGGGTTATGACGTCATCGGCATCATGCTGCGCCTGTGGGCCGAGGACGATGTGCCTGACGCGGCCGGCAACCGCTGCTGCACGCCTGACGCCCAGGCCTTGGCCCGGCGCGTCGCCGCGCATCTCGGAATCCCTTTTTACATCCTGGATGTGCAAGCGCCGTTCAAAGCGCGGGTGGTGGACTTCTTCGTCAACGAGTACAGCGCCGGGGTGACGCCCAACCCGTGCTTGCAATGCAACCGGCACATCCGCTTCGGCCATCTGCTGCGCCATGCGCTTGCGCTCGATGCCCGTTACCTGGCGACCGGCCACTACGCCCGCGTGCGCCAGGCCGGCGGCCGCTATCAACTGCTCAAGGGCGTGGACGAGCGCAAAGACCAGGCCTATGTCCTCCACGTCCTGACTCAGAACGAACTGGCCCACGCGCTCTTCCCGGTCGGCGGCTATACCAAACCGGAGGTGCGCGAACTGGCGCGAGCGCGCGGCCTGCCCGTGGCCGACCGGAGCGAGAGCCAGGACCTGTGCTTCCTGGCCGACGGCGATTACCGCCGCTTCCTGGCCAGACACGCGCCCCAGGCACTTCAGCCCGGCCCGATCCTGGACACGACCGGGCGTATCCTGGGCCAGCATCAGGGTCTGCCCTTCTACACCATCGGCCAGCGCAAAGGCATCGGCGTCAGCGGGCCGGAGCCGCTCTACGTCCTGGCGACGGATGGTGCCAGGAACGCGCTTATCGTCGGCACGCGGGCCGAACTGGGGCGCAGGCAGTTTGTGGCCCAGAACATCAACTGGATCAGCGGTGAGGCCCCGCCGCAACCGTTCGGCTGCACGGTCAAGATCCGCTATAAGGCAGCCGAAGTCACTGCCACGGTCACTCCTCTGGAAGGCAGCCGCGCCCAGGTCGTCTGCGCTGAGCCCCTGCGCGACATCACACCGGGCCAGGCGGCGGTGTTTTATGCCGGTGAGGTGGTGCTGGGGGGCGGGATCATCAGCACAGCCTGTTAGGATAGCCGCTAGCCGAAGTACGCCGATAGGCGTATAATGGGGGCAGCATACAACCGTCGAAGTCAATCATATGACATTATCTATTCCTCCTGCGCTTGTCCTGGCCGGGCTCCTATCCACCGCCTACGGTGCGGCCTTTCACCTCATCGTGGGCGGGCGACTACGGCGATTGGGGTTGTATCTGCTGGCCGGCTGGATCGGATTTGGCCTCGGGCAGGTCGCCGGGGGGCGCTGGGATACCGGCCTGCTGCATATCGGGCCGGTCTATGTGTTCAGCGCTACACTGGGAAGCTGGCTGGCACTTATAATGGCCCGCTGGCTGAGTGGAAGAGAGGCCTAGATGGATGATCCCTTGCTGCGGTGGCGCGAGGAGTTCCCGATCCTCTCACGCACCGTCTACATGATTTCCAACTCGCTCGGCGCGATGCCGCGCGGGGTGTATGCCAGGATGCAGGAATATGCCGAGACCTGGGCGACCCGCGGCGTGCGGGCCTGGGCTGAGGGCTGGTGGGAGCTGCCGGTGACCGTCGGGGACAAGATCGGGCGCATTATCGGCGCCGACCCCGGCACGGTCAGCCTGCACCAGAACGTCACCCTGGCTTCGGCCATCGTCCTCTCCTGCCTGGATTTCAGCGGGCGGCGCAATAAGGTTGTCATGACCGATATGGACTTCCCCTCGGTGCTGTACCTGCACCAGAAATCCCTGCCACCTGAGGCCCGCCTGGTCATCGTCAGGAGCGAAGACGGGCTGGGCATCCCGACCGAGAAGCTGCTGGCGGCCATTGACGAAGAGACGCGGCTGGTCGCTACCTCACACGTCCTGTTCAAGACCGCCTACATTCAGGACGCCCAGGCGATTGTCGAACGGGCGCACGCCGTGGGTGCACTGGTCGCGCTCGATGCCTACCAGTCGGTGGGGACCGTGCCGGTGGATGTGAAGGCGCTGGGAGTAGATTTTCTGTTGGGTGGCTGCGTCAAGTGGTTATGCGGCGGCGCAGGCGGCGGCTACCTGTACGTCCGGCCCGATCTGGCCCTACAGCTCGAGCCGCGCCTGACGGGCTGGATGGCCCACCAACACGCCTTCGATTTCAATACTGAGATGGCTTACCGGACAGATGGCTTCCGTTTCCTCAATGGGACGCCGGGTGTGCCGGCGCTATATGCGGTTCAGCCGGGGCTGGACATCATCGCCGAAGTGGGTGTCGCAGCCATCCGGGCCAAGAGTGTGCGGCAGACGGCGCGGCTGCTCGAGTTGGCCCAGGAGCGCGGTTATCGCGTCAGCGCCTCGCCCGATCCGGAGCGGCGCGGCGGCACCGTCGCGATAGATGTGCCTCACGGTTATGAGGTCTCGCGTGAGCTGATCCGCCGCGAGTTCCTTGTGGATTACCGCCCCAAGGCCGGTATCCGCGTTTCGCCGCACTTCTACTCGACCGACGAGGAGCTTGAGTTGACGCTGCGCGAGATTGACGACATCCTGAGGACGAGAGCCTATGAGCAGCATGCAGGGGAACGGGGCTATGTCACGTAGTGTAGCCTGGCCCTCTCTGAGACGATTCCTATGTTGATCGAAGGACTACAACCTGGAGCACACCGATGAACACCCCTCACTATGTTCAGGGCAAGCCCTTGCCGCCCGAATCTGAGCATCCCGATAGCGCGAATGATCATCAGACCAGGCCCCAGTCCGAGCCGGGTCGTGCCCATCGTGTGGGCATTATTGCCGCTATCGTCGGTCTGGTGTTGCTGGTACTGATCGTGCTGGCCGTGATCGGATTAGTTAACAATCCGCCATTGGCAGCGACGTTGCGCGACCTGTTCATCATTGCTTTGGCCCTGGAATCGTTTGTCATTGGCCTGGTGCTGCTGGTGCTGGTCATTCAGGTCACCCGGCTGGTGGACCTGCTACAGAATGAGATCAGGCCGATTCTGGATTCGACTAACCAGACAGTCAGCACGCTGCGCGGGACCACGGTTTTCATGAGCGAGAATGTGATTTCACCCGTTGTGACGCTGTCGAGCTATGTGGCTGGTGTCCGGCGGGCCTGGGAAGTTCTGACCGGCTTTCGCCGGCCCCGCTAACCGGCGGGGGGAGAGGTCTTCCCATACTGGTGCCTGAGAGCCGGGTTCGACTCGAGGCCAGGTCTCGGGGTGATGGCTCCAGGGAGAGAAAAGTTCAGGAAGGAGTTCAAAATGGACAACGACCACAGTGATATCGGGTCATTTCTGGCCGGTTTCGTCATCGGGGCGCTTGTCGGCGCGGTCATCGCGCTGATCACGGCACCGCAGTCCGGTGAAGAGACGCGCGCCCAGTTGCGCGAGAGAGGCATCGAACTGAAGACCCGTGCCGAGGAAACCGCCGCTGAAGCTCGCCGTCGCGCTGAGGAGGCGGCTGCCGAGGCCCGTATGCGCGCTGAAGAGATGGCTGCCGAGGCCCGCAGCCGGGCTCAGCAGATGGGCGAGGATGTGCGCCGCATTGCCGAGGAGCAGCGTGGGCGGTTAGAGGAAGCCATGCAGCAGGGGCGCGAAGCCATGCGCCGCGAGCGCGAGGAGCTGACCGGCACCCTGGGCACGATGGGGCCGACGGATGAGAGTGGCGGCATGTAGCTGCTTCTTTTGCCCGCTTAAGCACGACAAAGGGCAGGAGGATGCCCCCTGCCCTTTGTTCTCCAATCCGGTAACTATTTAGATAATCCGTTGAGTCCCTTTATCCCAGGATGACCCTGATCGCTTCCGGCAGATGATCGGCCACATCGTGGGCGATCATGCCGGCCGGGCCTTTGGCCCGGCGGGCCAGTTCGCCGGCCAGGCCGTGTAGGTAAGCTCCACAGGCGGCCGCTTCAAATGCACCCAGGCCCTGGGCCCGCAAGCCCACAATCGCCCCGGCCAGCACGTCCCCCGTGCCGGCTGTGGCCAGGCCAGGGTTGGCGAAGGGCTGCAGCAGGGTACGCCCGTCGGGAGCGGCGACCACAGTGTAGGCTCCTTTGAGGACAACGACATGGCCCCACTCAGCGGCCATGCGTTGGGCGACGCCGACTCGCTCGCGTTGAATCTCCTCTTTATCGGCTTTCATCAGCCGCGCCATCTCGCCCGGGTGCGGCGTCACGATGCTGCCGGCGGGCAGGCGCTCGTGCCAATTCTCCATCTCAGCCAGCAGATTCAGCCCATCAGCGTCCACCACGAGCGGCGGCAGGTGGAGTGGGGGTTCAGGCGGGGAAGCCTCAACTGTGCTCACGCGGAAGCCAATGGCGGGTTTCTGGCTGCCCCGGTCCTGGCTGACAAACAGGCTCTGGATAAAGGCAGCGGTGGCCTTCTCCCGACCCAGGCCCGGGCCGACCAGCAGTGCTTGATAGTCGCTGGTGCGCCCGGCCAGGAGCCTGACGGCGTCCTCGGAGAGGACGCCCATATCGTGCGGCAGGAGCAGGAAGGTCGCCTCCGGCAAGAGCGTTGCCAGCGCCGGGTGGATCATCCCTGGGATGGCCAGGGTCACCAGGCCGGTGCCGACGCGGTAGGCCCCGGTGCCCGCCAGCGCAGCCGCACCGGTATAATTGGCCGAGCCGGCGACGATAAGTGCCTTGCCGAAGGTCCCCTTGTTGGCATCGAGCGGACGTGGCGGCAGCCAGGCGCGCACCTGTTCGGCTGTCGCCAGTTCCAGCCGGACCGCCTTCATCTCGGCCAGGTCGGGCGGCACGCCAATATCGGCAACCAGCAGCCGTCCCAGAGCTGCCGCGCCGGGGAAGCGAAACTGCCCGACCTTGGGCGCGGCAAAGGTGATGGTCAGGTCGGCCGGCAGGGCCGCCGGGTCGAGTTCGCCGGTATCGTAGTTCAGGCCGGTAGGCCCATCTACGGCCACAATCAGGGTGGCTGGCGGACCAGGGACTTGAGGAGCTATGGGGTCCGTCAGTCCTGCTGTATCGTTGTCTGCCGCCGTCCTGGCCTGCTGGCGTTCCTTCAAGCCCCGCTTGACCTGACCCAGCAGGTCGGCCAGCTCACCTTCGATGGGGCGGCTGGTGCCGGTGCCAAGCAGGGCATCTACGATCACATCGGCGTGGGTGACAAGCTGGTGCAGCACGCGCCAGCGCTGGTCGTCCTGGGCGTTGACGATGAACAGGCCCATTTCGCGGACGCGGCGAAAGTTCTCGTCGCTCTCGGTGCGCGGCTTGAGCAGGTAGAAGGAGACCTGGGCACCGGCTTCGGCCAGGGCACGGCCGGCGACGAGGCCGTCGCCGCCGTTATTGCCGGGGCCGACCAGGATGGTGATGCGTTTTCCGGCCACATCCATCTGGTCGCGGATGGCCCGCGCCACCGCCTGCCCGGCATGTTCCATCATCTGGGCATAAGATGTGCCGGCGGCGTCAGTAGCGGCCTCGATGCGGCGCATCTCCTCAACGGTCACAATCTTCATCCAGAATAGAACTCCTCTCAGGCGTCAAACGTCATGGGGTCTGACGGCTTATGAACGGCTCAGGCGCAGCGGTGGCGCGTCCTCCTGAAGGACCACGCGCTCGCGGCCGGAGCCCCACCCCAAGGGCAACTCCTGCACCAGCTTCTCGATCTTCCAGCGGCAATCGCTGCGGTCGTAAGCCATGAGGTAGACGAAGGCCTGATCCTCCAGCCGTTCGCTCAGGGCCAGCCGCCCGGTCCAGTAGTCGCACAACAGGGCGTGGCGGCGGGTCTGGTGGTCAATCACCAGGCAGCGCAGGCCATCATTGGAGAAAGCACGTACCGTGGGATGGTGCTGCGCCTGGATATGTCCGGCCAGACGTGGGCTGCGGTCCTGGCTTAAGGCGGTCAGGCGGTGCATTTCAGTGCGCAGATAAGGGCCGGTCAGGACCAGCGGCATATCGGCAGCCCGGCGCGCCCAGTCAATGGCTGTCTCGGCCGACCAGATCCAGGCGGCCAGATAATCGCGCTGCACCTGGCGCACGACGGCCGGCGGCGCCATCCATTCGGCCTGGCCGCGTACACCGGGATGGCGGCGGACCAGGGCATGAGACCAGCCCACGGCGCGGGGGCGGGTGGCCCAGGTGCCGATGAGCAGGATGATCAGGATAGCAAGCAGGGCGAAAGCCGGTGACATGCTCTCAATTATAGCGGAGGAGGGAAAGAGGGTGCAAACAAAACGGCCCTGAGAGGACGGTGCCCAGGGCCGATGGGGTGGGGGGAAAACTATGCTTACTGGGCCGCTGGGGCCTCGTCGGCGGCCAGGACGTTGCTGACGCTCCGGCGCAATTCGGCCGGTGTGAATGGCTTGGTGATATAGTCGTCTACCTTGGCGACATGCAGGCCAAAGGTGCGCTCCGCCCGGCTCGCCAGCGCCGTGACGACGATCACAGGGATAGTGCGCAGTTGTTCATCGGCCTTCATGCGGCGGTAGACTTCCCAGCCATGGACATCGGGCATCATCAGATCAAGCAGAACCAGGTCGGGGTGGAGTTGACGCACCGTTTCCAGCCCGACCAGCCCTCCGAGAGCCCCCACCACATTCAGATTGTCATCCTGGAGCACGAGGCGCAGCAGGTCAATGATCTCGTGGTCGTCTTCGATGCAGACGACTGTCTTTTTCTTGCCCCCCGACATCTAGTCGCCTCTCCTTTCCGTGACGCTCATTATCATTATACGATCTTCACATAGGTCAGACAATGAACAATCGGTTCGGACATGGTTAATGAAAAGTTAGGCAGGCTCCTCATAGCTATCGCTGGGAGTAACGAGGGCTCATACCCCTGGCAGGACTCGAACCTGCAACCAACCGCTTAGAAGGCGGCTGCTCTGTCCTTTGAGCTACAGGGGCATCGCACCAGCCTAATTCTAACTTACCCAACTCAGCCTGTCAACTGCCTTCGACTGGGGTGTGTATCAGGCCAGGGGCGAGCCAGCAAGAGGACTTGGAGCTGAAGCTCCGACCTGAAAGAACCAAGCCCTGTGGGTTGACCTCTCATGGTGTAGCTTACGATCCTGCCGCGAAATCCCGCAGGAACTGGACCAGCAGCCGCACGCCGAAGCCGGTCCCGCCCTTGGGGATGTAAGGCTTGTCCTTGTCAATCAGCGCCATGGGTGCGATGTCCAGATGCGCCCAGGGATAACCCTCGGCGAAGGCTTTGAGAAACGCCGCCGAGGTGCCCACCCCGCGGTTCCGGCCACCGCTGTTCTTCAGGTCGGCCACGTCACTCTTGATAGATTCGCTGTAGTCTTCGTAAAGCGGCAGGGGCCAGATGCGCTCACCCGTGCGAGCGCTGGCTGCTCGTAACCGCTCGATCAACTGATCATCTGTGCCGAAGATGCCGGCCGCCACGCCTTCACCCAGCGCGGTGACGCACGCACCGGTCAACGTTGCCAGGTCCACGACCGCCTGGGGCGCATAGCGCCTGGCGTAAACCAGCGCATCGGCCAGGATCAGGCGACCTTCGGCATCGGTCGAGATGATCTCAATGGTTTTGCCGTTCATCGCCTGTACCACGTCGCTGGGCTTATAGGCCTGGCCGTTGATCAAGTTCTCTGTCGCCGGCACCAGCCCCACGACATGCAGTGGCAGGCCGAGGTCGGCGACTGCCTGCAGTGCGCCGATGACGGCGGCCCCGCCGGCCATATCGCTCTTCATTTCGCCCATGCCCTCGGCCGGCTTGATCGAGATGCCGCCGCTGTCGAAGGTGATGCCCTTCCCGACCAGGACGACGGTGGGGGGCACTGCACCCGCCTCGCGTGGGGTGGGCTGATACTCCAGGATAATGAACTTGGGCAACTGATCCGAACCCTGGGCTACGCTCAGTAGCGCGCCCATGCCCAGACGGCGCATATCCTCGCGCTCCAGCACGCTTAGGGTCAACCTGCGTCCGGTGGCCACTTGCAACGCCCGCTGTGCCAGGATGGTCGGCGTGGCGAAGTTGGGCGGCTCGTTCACCAGGTCGCGCGCCAGCGTGACAGCCGCAGCGATGATCTGCCCGGCCCGGACGCCGGCCTCCAACGCCGCCAGGCGGCTGGCGTCAAACTCGACGATGTCCATCTCGGCCACCTGACGCTGCTCCTCCTGGGGCGCTTTGTGCTGGTTGAACTCGTACAGCCCCAGGAGTGTTCCTTCGGCCAGCGCCTGCGCAGCAGCCTCCGGCTCCAGGCCACCGATGCCCGCGCCATGTACAATGGTAGCGAAGCGCTTCGCGCCCAGGTCGCGTGCCCGGCGCGCGGCCGTCCCTGCCACCTGGCGCACCCGGTCGAGATCGAAGTCTTGGGCCTGGCCCAGGCCGACGATCAGCACGCTCCGGGCGGGGATAGCGCCCCGCGGGTAAAGGACAGCGGTCTCATTTAACTTGCCCTTGAAGTCGCCGCCAGCGATCAGATCGCGAATCGCGCCACCCAGCGCCTGGTCCGTCGCCCCGGTTGCACC
>CADDZL010000065.1 GCA_902812335.1 Chloroflexota bacterium
AGAACGCGCCACCAGCCCCACTACCGACTATTGAGGCCCGACGACCATCAGGATGTGCTCTGTGACGATCTGGACCTCATCGGAGGTGATACGAACCGGCTCACGCTGAGCCAGGCGCACGGCCTGACCAGGCCGCAATTCCTGGTCGCGGACATAGATATGGATGCCTGGCCGGCCCCGGTGGCGCACCCAGGGCCGGCCCTGCCCATCGGCGAATAACTCGGCCAGGCCGCTGTACTCTTTGCCCCATCCCAGATCGACCTGATCCTGAAAGTTGCCAATCGTCAACCTGGACCGAGGGAAGCGACGGCCCTGGTTCTGCCATTGGGCCAGATCTGACTTGCCCAAAGTCTTGCCGTCCAGACTGAGCCACAATCCCGGCGCGAAGCGCTTGATACCATACCGGACATAGACCGGGACGCCGACACCGCCCCCCAGAATCAGCAAGGCCGCGCCAATAGATACCCATAGCACCATCGGCCATGAGCGTCTCACGCTCAAGATGAAGGGCACTTCATAGACGCTGGCCTCCGGCTGCGGCGACACGCTGCCACGCACCTCGGTCTCGACCGCTTGCAGCACAATCGTGCCCTTGATGGGATGGTCACCGTAGCCCAATCCCTCCAACTGGCTGCGCGACACGGCCAGACCGATCACCAGGGCCTGCGTATCCGGCTTCAGGCTGAGCGACCCAGACGGCGGGCTCTCCACCCCAGGGCCCATCCCCTGGAGATAAGCAGCATCCGGTATGCTCAGATTCACCGGATTGGCGCGGTCCAGATCAATGCGGGCAGTCAGGCCCGCTGTCGGGCTCTGGCGGTCCACCCGCCAATCCAGGTTCAATGCCCGCGTCACGACAAGCGTGCCTGCCGGCAGATCGCCCACACTCAGATCGTAGCTGCCCAACAACAGGGGGAGGCGCTCATTTGACCCCACGGCGACAACCAGCGCCGGCCTGGAGGTATCTATTGTGGGCATGGTCGTCGGCGCCGGGGTGGGGGGCAGCGGGCGCAGTGTGGGTGTTGGTGTGACCGGCACGCTCGTGGGCGACGGCAAGGGCGACGGTGTCGCCGTCGGCGCTGCACCCTGAAAGAGGATCTCGATCACGGGTGGGTTGATGCTCATCACACCGCTCTCAGTGCTGAGGAGCAGGCGCGCCTGATGTACGCCCGGCTGAAGCATGTCAATCGGGCGGAGACCGACAACGACCTCCTCATGTAAGGCGAACGATTCCTGGGTTAACGACACCGGCGCGGTGCTATCCAGGCGCAGCCGGATCGTTGTCCCCCATACGGTCGGCGTACGGCTCTCGAAGCGCACCGTCCGCGTCACCTCACCGCCCGTGATCAGTTCACCGAAGTCGAGCGCGGACGTGACCACGTTCACAGTGCGCGCCGGGATGCCTGATGTGACCTCATAACCGGCCTCGGTCAACTTCTGCCGGGCCGCTGCCCCCAGTTGCTCACCCACATCGCCGTAGAAACCGTAAAGGACAGGCAAGTCGGTGCGCGCGTTCTGGTAAAGTGAAGCCAGGCCGCTCATGTCGTCGTCGCTATGCGGGCCATTGTCCAACCCGTCGGTGTACACGAAGAGCGAAGGGCGGTGCGGATGATCCGGGTCGGCTGCTTGCCAGGCGCGAAGGCGGTTCAGCGCGAACTCTACCGACTCATAAATCCAGGTGGCGTTCCCATCGGCTGGTAGTGCGTCGAGATAGTCTTTGAGTGCGGCGCGCGCCTGCGCGTCCAACGCCACCGGCTGAAGATCGGTCACACCTGCGGCGAGTGGAGGAAAGGCGCGGTCGAGGCGCGGCCCGCGGTCGAAGGGCACAACGGCGAGGCGCGTGCCATCGGGCAAGGCATCCATTAGACTGCGTACGGTAGCCAGCACCCGGTCCCAGATATTCTTAGCGCCCCCGCCACCGCGCATTGAGCCGGTGGTATCGAGCACGATGATGGCATCCACCGCCGAGGCAGGTGTGGGCGCTTGCGCTTGCAAAACGAGCGGGCAACGACCTCTCCCCTCCCCTAACAGGTGAGGGGAAGAGGGAGAGGTAGACGGTGGGCAGTTAACTACCCGGGGACCGGCCAGGAATACGACCCCAACCAGGGCTGTGATCAGAATAAGGCGATACCAGATACGCATCATCTGTATCCAGCAGCCTGCGGTCAGAAGTTGAATATCTGACCACTGACGGCTTGACCGCTGCTTATCATAGCACGACAAAGCATAAGCGGGAAGGGGTACATTCGTACCGTATACGCCTGGCCCGCTTCAGGGTAAGTTGTTTGACGCACTAAGTCAACGATGTTAAGATGACACGGGAGACCACGAAGGGTGCGGATGGTTGGGTTGGCATGTCAGGAGGCGACCTATGGCCTATGTAAGCGATCTAATGGGCAAGCCGGTCACTGACGTGGATGGCGAGCACGTCGGTCACTTAGAAGATCTTATCGCCTCGATTCACGGTGAACTGTCACACCCGGTCATAGTCGCCATCGTGGTCAAGCGGCCCGGTGGCCTCCTGCGCGGCCAACCAGGCTGGACGCCCACACTGATTGTCCCAATCTCCGATGTGGCCGTGCTGGTGGCACCGGCGATTCCGCTCACTAAATGCCTCAACGACCTCATCCCCTATGAACCCAACCCGCACGATCTCTACCTGGCGCGGGACGTGCTCGACAAGCAGATTATTGATACGAACGGTGTGCGCGTCGTCCGCGTTAACGACCTGGAACTGACGCGCGTCAATGGTCAATTCTACGTCGCCAACGTGGACATCGGCGGCGTGGGGCTCTTGCGGCGCTTGGGGCTGGCCAAGACGGTACAGAAGGTCGCCAGCCGCTTCAAGCGCGATCTGCCGCCGGGCATCATCTCGTGGGACGATGTCGAACTCCTGCCCGGCGATCAACCGCTGCGACTCAAGGTCCCCGGCGAGAAGTTGGCTGAACTCCACCCGGCCGATCTGGCCGAGATTATCAGCGATCTCAACCGCATCGAGAGCGGCAAGTTCCTGGAATCGCTCGACATGAAAACCCTGGCCGATACCCTGGAAGAGGTCGAGCCGGACTTTCAGGCCAGCCTGGTTGAGGCGATGCCCGACGAGAAGGTGGCCGATGTCCTGGAAGAGATGGCACCGGACGAGGCGGCCGACCTGTTGGCCGAACTGCCGCAAGACCGCAGCCGGGAACTTCTTAAGCTAATGGAGCGCGATGAGGCCGAGGATGTTCGCAAGCTCCTGACTTACCCCGAAGATACCGCCGGCGGGATCATGACCACCGAATTTATCGCCATCCGCCCCGACCTCACCGCCGAACAGGCGATCTCCACCCTGCGCGAGACGGCTCACGAGGCTGAGACGATTTTCTACGTCTATGTGACCGATAGCGCCAACCACCTGGTCGGTGTGTTCTCGCTCAAGGACCTGGTGCTGGCCCGGCCCGATACGCCCGTCAGCCAGTTCATGCATCAGCGCGTCGTCAGCGTCAATCTACTTGCCAGCCAGGATGAGGTGGCCCAGGCCATCGCCAAATACAATCTGCTGGCTATACCGGTCGTGGACGACCAGGGGCGGTTGCATGGGATCGTCACCGCCGACGATGCCCTGGACAAGATCATCCCGACCGCCTGGAAGAAGCGACTGCCGCACCTCTACCGATAACAATGACCTTGTGGCAGCGACTCAAACCCATCCGCGCCCGACTGCTTATGCTGCTGGCTGTCGTCGGCCCCGGCATCATCACTGCCAATGTGGATAACGATGCCGGCGGTATCACCACTTACTCTGTGGCTGGTGCACGCTACGGCTATAGCCTGCTGTGGATGCTGATCTTAACGACACTGGCGCTCATGGTCGTACAGGAGATGAGCGCACGGCTGGGCGTGGTCACCGGCAAGGGCCTGGCCGACCTGATCCGCGAGAGCCTGGGCGTGCGCGCAACCACCGCCATTATCGGCATCCTATTGATCGCCAATCTCGCCAACACCGTGAGCGAATTCGCCGGGGTAGCAGCCAGCATGGAAATCTTCGGCGTGAGCAAATACATCTCCGTGCCACTGGTTGCCCTGGGCGTATGGTTGCTGATCGTGAAAGGCACCTACAGGTCGGTCGAGCGCATCTTCCTGGTTGCCAGTGGCCTGTACCTGGCCTATGTCGCCTCGGGCATTCTGGCGCGCCCACCATGGCCGGCGATTCTCCAGCAGGCCATCACACCGAGCTTTCACTTTGAGGCCGGTTATGTGACGCTCTTTATTACGGTCATCGGCACGACGATCGCACCGTGGATGCAGTTCTATCAGCAATCGGCGATTGTGGACAAGGGATTGAAGGTAACGGACTATGCCTACGAGCGGCTGGATGTGATGGTCGGCACCTTGTTGACGGACATTGTGGCCGCATTCATCATCATTGCCTGTGCCGCCACGCTCTTTGTGAACGGGGTGCCCATCGAGACAGCCAAGGATGCAGCGCTGGCACTGCGCCCGTTGGCCGGTCCATATGCTGCCACCTTGTTCGCGTTCGGATTGCTCAATGCCTCGGTCTTCTCGGCGGCGATCCTGCCGCTTTCGACGGCCTACGTCGTCTGCGAGGCATTCGGATGGGAATCCGGCATCAGCCGCAGCCTGAAGGAAGCACCGGTTTTCTTTGGTGTCTATACCGCGCTCATTGTCCTGGGTGCGGGCATCATCCTGCTGCCGATCAAGTCGCTGATTGACGCTATGCTGGCCAGCCAGACGCTCAACGGGGTGCTCTTGCCGGTGATCCTGGTGGTGATGTTGCGGCTCATCAACGATAAGCGACTGATGGGCAGGTTCGTCAACGGGCGCGTTTTCAACATCCTGGCCTGGGCGACGGTCGCCGTACTGATCGCACTGACTGTGATCCTGGTGATCACCAGTGTCTTTCCGGACCTGTTGGGCTAGCCTCGCCCTACGGTGGCTCCAGGCGGACGACGATATGCCTGGGGCGGGCACCGATGCGCGCAGGGTGCTCGCAAGTTGCTGAAGGACAACACTATGGCAACCGGCCCTGGGGAGGGGATGTCCATCAGCCCACCACTTGACGCTGCCCCAAGATTTGTGTATACTGCCCCCGCTACCGGGTCGCGGGCCGGGAATCCCCGCCCCTGGCAAGCCTATGGACGAGTCTGACAGTTACGGAATAGACTTCGATCACCGATGCAGCGACGGATCGGGCCGGCCTTCCTGCCGGGCCCGGCCTTCGACGTGGGCGACGCGGCCATCGTGCTCACCATCGTCGTCGCCCTATACGTCGGGGTCCGCCTGGCCCTCGCATCGCCGGCCGTCATTCGGGGTCCAGAGATTAACCTCGCGCCGCAGGCACTGCCATGGTACGCCCTGCTCTCGCTGGGGCGCATGGCCGCCGCCTACGCGCTTTCGCTTCTCTTTGCGCTGACCTACGCCTACGCTGCTGCCCGCTACCGCTTCGGCGACCGCGTCCTCCTGCCGATTATTGATATTCTGCAATCCATCCCAATCCTGTCGTTCCTGCCGGTCGTAGCCCTGGCGCTGACCGCCCTCTTGCCGGAGCGCTTCGGAACGGAACTGGCCTCGGTCATCCTGATCTTCACCAGCCAGGCCTGGAACATGACCTTCAGCTTCTACCAGTCACTGAAGACCGTGCCCACCGACCTGCGCGAGGCGTCCAGCATCTTTCGTTTTAACGGCTGGCTACGCTTTAAGACCATGGAACTGCCCTTCGGCGCGATCCCGCTCATCTGGAACAGTATGCTGAGTTGGGCCGGCGGCTGGTTCTTTCTCATGGCCGCTGAAATGTTCAGTCTGGGAGCGCGTGACTTCCGCCTGCCAGGCCTGGGCTCGTATCTTCAAACGGCCGCCAATCAGGGGAATATCACGGCGGTGTTGTGGGGCCTGGGAACGCTCATCGCCGTGATCGTTCTGATGGACCAGTTCGTGTGGCGGCCGCTGCTGGCCTGGGCCGATAAGTTCAAGATCGAGACGGTCGAGTCGGAAGAGGCACCGCGGTCATGGTTCTATGACCTGTTGGGCCGCTCGTGGCTGGTGGAGCAACTCCAACGGCGGCTGGTTGGCCCACTGATGGAGCGCATAGACCTGGGGTTGGTGCGGCGTAGCGCCGCGCGTGCCCTGCTGAGCGCAGACGCGGCGGGGGATGGCCAGCGCCTGCGCCAGTGGCTGGCAACGGGTATCATCATCGTCGTCTTGGGCTATGGCGCGGCCCGGGCCATCGGGTTGCTGAGCACCCTGCCCGGCACAACCTGGCTGGCGATCTTCCAGGGAGCACTGGCCACCTTCGCCCGCGTGATCCTGGCCCAACTGATCGCACTGGCCTGGACGGTCCCGGTCGGCGTCGCTATCGGCCTGAACCGACGCCTGGCTGCCATCCTCCAGCCGATCATCCAGATTGTCGCCTCCGTGCCGGCGACGGCACTCTTCCCGGTGATCTTGCTGTTCCTGATCAACCTGCCCGGCGGGCTGAACATCGCTGCGGTGCTACTGATGCTCATGGGCACACAATGGTATGTGCTGTTCAATGCCATTGCCGGGGCTGCTGCCATCCCACGTGATCTGGAATACGTGACGGCGACGCTGGGCATCAAGGGTTGGGACCGCTGGCGGACGCTGATCCTGCCGGCGCTGTTCCCTTACCTGGTGACCGGCATGATCACCGCCTCCGGCGGGAGCTGGAATGCCTCGATTGTGGCTGAGTACGTCGAGTTCGCCGGCCAGACGCACGCAACCGTGGGGCTGGGGGCGATCATCGCCAACGCCACCGCTCAGGCCAACTACCCGCTACTCCTGGGCGCGACGGTGACGATGATCTTGTTTGTGCTGACGATCAACCGTCTGTTCTGGCGCCGGCTCTATGCTGTGGCTGAAGAGCGATATAAGCTGGATTGAGGAAGACACAAAAGATGGATACTTCACTCAGTGAGCGGGGGGCAGGGGTGAAGAGCCTTGCTGCGCCCCTGCTGGAAGTGCGTAACGTTGCCAAATGGTTCGGCAAGGGGGAACGCCGCATCCTGGCCCTGGACCGGGTTAACCTGGTGATCCGCCCCGGTGAGTTCGTCGTCCTGCTGGGGCCATCGGGATGTGGCAAGAGCACACTGCTGCGCATCATCACGGGGCTGGCCCAGCCATCTGAAGGTGAAGTGCTATACCGGGGTGAACGGCTGCGGGGGGTCAACCCACATGCGACGATCGTCTTTCAGAGCTTCGCTTTGTATCCCTGGCTGACCGTTCAGGGCAACGTCGAGGCGGCCCTCAAGGCGCGCGGCATACCGGCCGAGGAACGCCGCGCGCGCGCCCTGGCGCTGATTGACAAGGTCGGGCTGGACGGCTTCGAGAACGCCTATCCGCGCGAGCTATCGGGCGGAATGCGTCAGAAAGTGGGCTTTGCGCGGGCGATGGCAGTGGAGCCGGAGTTGCTCTGCCTAGATGAGCCCTTCTCGGCACTGGATGTGCTTTCGGCGGAAAGCCTGCGGGGCGAATTGATGGAACTATGGACGGCCAAAGCCATCCCCACCCAGGCCATCCTGATGGTCACACATAACATCGAGGAAGCCGTGTTTATGGCCGACCGCATCGTGGTGATGGACAAGGACCCCGGCCATGTGGTCGCCGAACTGGAGGTGACGCTACCCCACCCGCGCAGCCGTAAGGACGTGCACTTTATCCACATGGTGGACCAGGTCTACGCGACAATCGCGGGCAAGACGCAGCCAGAGGAGGTGGAGATGGGCTCGGCACCCGGCGAACCCGGCAAGACCGAGATGCTGCCCCATGCGCCTCTAGGGGCACTGGCCGGGCTGTTGGAGGTCATCGCCTCGGCTGGCGGCCGCGCCGACCTCTACGTCCTGGGCGAGGAATTGGTGATGAACCTGGATGAATTGCTGCCGGTGATCGAGGCCGCAGAGCGACTTGGCTTCGCCCAGGTGGACCGGGGCGATATCGTCATCACCCCATTGGGAGAGAGCTTCGCCGAGGCCGGCATTCTGGCGCGTAAGGAGATCTTCCGCCAGCGCATCCGCCGCGTGCCGGTGATCCGCTGGATCTACACCACGCTGGAGCAGGCCGAGGGCCATCGCCTGCCGGAGGAAGTATTCCTGCGTGCGCTGGAAGAGGATTTCACCGAGGACGAAGCCAAACGCCAACTCGATACGGCCATCAGTTGGGGGCGCTATGCCGAACTGTTCGCCTTCGACGATAACGCCGATGAGCTCTTCCTGGAAGAGACCGTGCCGGTGGCGAGCAATCCAGCACCCGGCGGTTAGCGTGTGCACACCGCCCAAGGTGGCGAGGCTCAGCAGGCCGACCATCCCCCAACAGACTGAGCCTCAGGCTAACCGATTGCTAACTACGACCTAATTATCAGATAACTGCCATCGGCTACACTTGCGGTATAGATAGAATTGACTTAAACTTGTCTTTGCTGGGGGCGGTAGGATACTACTCAGTCGGTCGCCAGGCTACCCCCTTTTTGTAGCTCCTCGCCGAGCACCAGCGCCGTGCTGCACCCGACTCATTGGGAGCTTGCTTAATGGTCAGGATTCAAGGACCTCTGAGGGAGGGATGAGCCGATGACGTATTATAGCGCAGAGGCGTGGCGTAATCTCATCGAGGTAACGGCCCAACCGATGGGGTCGGATGATGATGTCCATGCTGCTATCCGGGTTGTGACCCGCGCCCTGACCTCGCTGGAGGAGGGCATCCATGATACCCAGACGCTGGTGCAACAACTGGCGGCCAGCCTGGGCGATCATCGCCAAACCGCCCTGGCTCTATCACACTCCCCCCCACCATCCCAGGCACCGAAAAGCCCTTCCTCTCAGGGGGATCACCTGCGTATCTACTGTCTCGGCCCGTTCGAGATCTATTGCGGTGAAGAATGGATTCCGCAGCGACGCACCGGCAAAGGTCGCGCCATCCTGAAATACCTGGCGGCCAGACCCCGGCAGCCGGTGCTCCGCGATGTCCTCCTGGAGGTCCTCTGGCCGGGGGCGGAGCCCCGCGTCGCCAACAACCGCCTGAAGGTGGCGATGCACCATCTGCGCCAGGCCTTTGCACTGAGAGGCCCAGACCACGACTGTGGGGAGTACATTCTCTTCCACAACGGCTGTTATCTCTTCAACCCCCACATCACCGTCTGGACCGATGTCGAAGCCTTCGAGAGCCACTGGCGGCAGGGCATGCGCCTGGAGCGAGCCGGGCGGTTGGCCGAAGCCATTCCATTCTACCTGCAAGCAGAAATGCTCTACCGGGGCGACTTCCTGGCAGAGGACCTCTTCGAAGAGTGGACCCTGGTCCGGCGCGAGGAACTGAAGGACCTCTATCTGACGATCCTCGACAAGTTGAGTCGCTACTGGCTTCAGACCGGCAGTGCGGATAGGGCCATCGAGGGGTGGAAGAAGATCATCGCCAAAGACCCCTGGCGCGAGGATGCCTACCGCCACCTGATGGTTTGCTTCGCCCGCTGCCGGCAACGCGAACTGGCGCTCCGCTGGTATGACTTATGTGTCCAGACCCTCCAGACACAGCTCGGCCTCGAACCGGAACCCGAGACTGTGGCGCTCTATCAACGCATTCGCAGCGGCGAGAGCCTCTCAAAATGGATGGATTGAGCCTTAGGCTAATCGGCGCCTAACTGCGGCCTAATCACCAGGTAACGGCCATCGGCTATACTTCCAGAGCTGATGGCCGTTATCTTTAGAGGGCCGATGGGATACTACAACTCCTTCGTTATCCGCATCTGGTCCGATGAACGGGGCCGGCTGCGCGGCAAGATCGAACACGTCACCAGCCACGAGAGCCTGGTATTCCTTGAGCCAGAGAGGATTGTCGGGTTCATCCGCAGCCACCTCAGCCCACCCTCTGACAGCGCTGCGTACACAGCCGATGGGCAGGCCCAGGAAGAGGAGAATTCGATCGATGAAACACCGGTCGAATCAGGCCCTTGAGCATATCCTGACTCAGCTCGCCCGGCTTGATCTCCTGATCCGTCGCGAAGTCGTCCGCCTGCGCGCCAACTCCGACCGGCGGGGGGATGACGAGTTCCGCGGTCTCTACATCTCCGATGAAGAGGCTGACGCCCTCCTGGATACGTCTCTCTCCGCTTCCGCCATCCTGACGGCTCAATCACCGCCCAGCGAACCTGTAGCCGCGCTCGAGGCGGCTATCGCGGCCATGAGCGCCCGCATCGAGGCTCTGGAACGCGAGAGCAGCCAGAGCCTGCCCCTGAACCGGCTCAGCCAGCTTTTCGGCCTGTCCGAGCTTGAGCGCGTGGTGCTGGTGGTTTGTCTGGCAGCCGAGCTCGACCTCAAGTATGAGCGTCTGTACGCCTATCTCCAGGACGACGTGACCAAGAAACGTCCTACAGTTGATCTCGTCATGCGTCTGCTCTGCCCATCCATCGAGGCCCGGCTGGCCGCGCGCCGATCATTTGAACCGGGGGCGCCGCTCGTGCGCTGGGAGTTGGTGACGCTGCATGATGACCCCGGCGCCCGCCGCCCCGTGCTCGTAGCGCGCTACCTGAAGCTGGACGAGCGCATTGCCGGCTACCTTCTGGGCTCAGACGAGATAGACGCGCGCCTGGCACCGCTCATCCCGGCCCCAGAGACGGATCTCGTCACCACGCTGACGCCGGACATCCGCGAGCGGCTATTACCATGGTGCGCGGTCTGGGAGGGGAACTGGGCAGACATCGCGCCGGTGATCCTCTTCCACGGCCGCTACGGCACCGGCAAACGGGCGGCGGCCCGATTCCTGGCTTCTACCCTCGGCCGGCCCTTGCTATGCCTGAACGCGGCCGATCTGGCCACCAGCGATCTCAGCCTGGGTCAGGCCCTGAAGCTGGCCGAGCGCGAAGCTCTCCTGACCGGCGCGCTCCTGTGCTGGTCCCAGGCCGATGCCTTCCTCCATCCCGATCCGGGCCTTGAGACCGAGCATCGCTCGCTCGCGCAAGCACTGGCGCGCGGCCGGGTGCCCACTGTGCTCCTGGCCGAGAAAGCCTGGGAGCCGGCCCGGGAGTTGGAACGGCGACCGTTTCTGCGCCTGGAACTGCCCGAACCGACCTACGCCGGGCGGCGCGCCTTGTGGGCTGCCGGTCTCGATGGCTCGGGACCCGCGCTGACCGAGGCGGAACTGAGCGCCCTGGCCGGTCGCTTTCGCCTCACGGGCGGGCAGGTCGCCGATGCCCTGGCGCGCGCTCGCACCCTGGCCTGGGCACGCGACCCGCTGCACGCTGAACTGCGGGCCAGCGACATTGACGCCGCCTGCCGCAGTCAGGCCCAACACCGCCTGAGTTCGCTCGCCCGCAAACTGGACCCGCGCTACACCTGGGACGACATTGTCCTGCCGCGCCAGCAACTGGGGACGCTGCGGCTGATCTGCACCACCGTACGGCACCGCCCCACGGTGTACGGCGATTGGGGCTTTGACCGCAAGCTCTCGCTGGGCAAGGGCCTGATCGCGCTCTTTGCCGGCCCCTCCGGCACCGGCAAGACCATGGCGGCGGAGATCATTGCTCACGACCTGGGCCTTGACCTGTACAAGATTGACCTATCGGCGGTGGTGAGCAAGTATATCGGCGAGACCGAGAAGAACCTGGAGCGCATCTTCAGTGAGGCCCAGGACAGCGATGCCATCCTGTTCTTCGACGAGGCCGACGCCCTGTTCGGCAAGCGCTCCGAGGTCAAGGACGCCCACGACCGCTACGCCAACATCGAGATCGCCTATCTCCTGCAGCGCACCGAGGAGTACAACGGCCTGGTGATCCTGGCCAGCAACATCAAGAAGAACATGGATGAAGCCTTTGTACGACGGATGCATTTCACCGTTGACTTTCCCTTCCCCGAAGAAGCCGAGCGGCTGGAGATCTGGCACCGCACCTTCCCGCGCGAAGCGCCACTGGCGGACGACATTGACCTGCCCTTCCTGGCGCGCAAGTTCAAGATCACCGGCGGCAATATCCGCAACATCATTCTGACAGCGGCCTTCCTGGCTGCTGAGGAGGACCAACCCATTGCCATGCGCCATCTGGTTCGCGGCGCCGGGTATGAGCTGCAGAAGATCGGCAAACTGGTCGTCGAAGGCGACTTTGAGCACTATTTTGACCTGGTGCGGATGGAAGGGGTCAAACGTGAAACGTGAAACGTCAAACGTAAAACGCCAAGGGAGCTCACGTTTGACGTTTGACAGAGGAGTGACCGATGTCTAGCCCAAACGGAGACGGTGCAAACAGGAGCAGCGCGCCCATCGAATTGATGATGCCCGAAGTGCGCGCGGAGATTGAGCGCGGCCTGCGCTTCGCCCATGTCATGATGTCGGTGGGCCAGGATCAGGGCAACGAGGCTGTCGCCTATGTCCAGGCGCTGGCCGACGTGTTGGTGCAGAAGGGGCTGATCCGCGAGGAGGAGTTGGAAGAGCCACTGGAGCGGGCGCGGCAGGAGATCAGCAAGCTGATGATGCCGCGTGTGCGGTTGGCGGAGATGGGCGATAAGTATGCCGAGGGCCAGGCAGTTGAGATTGATTGCCTCAACCGCCTCCCTCTGTGCCATGCGCGCTGCTGCACGTTCCGGTTCTTCCTGACCAAACAGGACCTTGACGAAGGCGCGGCGTGCTGGGACTACGGCAACCCCTACTGGATCAAGCAGGGCGGCGACGGCTACTGTATCCACTCCGACCCCGCCAGCCGGGCCTGCACCATTCACGCGCAACGGCCCCACGTCTGCCGCCAGTACGACTGCCGCAACGACAAGCGCATCTGGGTTGACTTTGAGCAGCGCATCCCCGCGCCCCTGCCTGAGCCTTCGGCAAACGTACCGGTGGCTATGGCTGAGGTGGCGATGCGCAATGCGATGCGGGTAGCCGAAGCGCATGGCGAAGGGCGAAGCCCAGGATAAGGAGTGAAACATGGCTGATAAAGTCGAGCGTGCTCAGACCGATCACGACCCCAAAGCCATCAACCGCCACGAGACGGCGGACTTCCAGCAAGCACCCGGCGAGGCCGAGGCTGCACGCAACGCAGTTGTGGCTGGCGACAGGGCGGGCGTGACCGATCTGCCATCAAGACTGAAGCACATGGATGGTGTAACTCGCGCCTACGTCGTCAGTCGCCTGCAACAGGACCGCGGCAATCGCGAGGTGGGGCGCATGCTCGCTCAGCGAGCGACCCTGCTAACTGGCCATGCCGTTCAGCGGGATCGGCCTCGTAGTGGACCCGCTGTCGTCGGCGGCAGCCCAGGCACGGTGACATTTCTACCGGGCCCCTCTGGGGAGGTGCTTGCGCCAGGCGAGGCGGGCTACAGCCGCGAGATGCTCAGAGGCGCGGGGGAAGCATCTGAGGCTCTGCTTGCCACAGGCGACTATCAAGCCATGCGTCTTCATCCAATGGAGATGCCCTCGTTTGCCGCGCTCGATCAGCAAAAGCGACAACAGTCACATCGTGCAGTAGGGTTCCGGCGGCAGGCAGAAGATTTCTTCAACACGCCCTCGACGACACGGTTCTATAACCAGAGAGCAGACTACTGTGAAACGTGGATTACGAATGCAGAACGGACACAAGGCGAAGAGCAAAATAAGATCGCGACCTTCAATGGCTGGGCCTCGAACGCCAATGGATTCTACACATCCTTCGCCCGGCTTGATGCTATGGCACGTATACTCGGCGTCAATGATCCGGCGGGAATGGCTGCAGCGTTGACAGCAGGTCTAAGCGATGCTCAGGCTATTGCGCGGCGAGCACAACTCGCCGCTGATCGTGGCCGCGCGGCGGACCTGCCGGTTCCCCCATCTGCAGATACCGTGACCTCTGCTGCACAGGAATTGAATCAGGCGCAGAACGAAATGAGCACGGCCTATCGCGGATTCCAGATGGCTCTGAATATTGAGCGCGCCCAGCAGGTGAGTGCCGAGGGCGAGGAAGCGCGGCGGCGTTTGCAGGAGATCAACGAGATCAAACAGTTCTTAAAGAATGTCGGTAAGACCATTGACATTACGATGCTCATCGTGGGCAAAGCACCCGAAAAGATATCCAACGCGACACTCCAGGTCAATCGCGCCCAAGCCACGCTGAATGCTGCCCGTAATCGCAGGCAGATTATCGCCGGCCAGCGACCGACACACAATCCGACCTACACGACCATCAATGACAAAGGCGAGGTTATTGTGCACAACATGCAGACACAGGAGGACAGGAATTTGATCTCAGGCGAGAGAACGCCCATGCCCGAATCACATGTTGAACTGCCCACGAGTGTTGAGAGTCTCCTGGGGACCATTGGTGACTTTATCTACGCGAGCGAAATTCGTGAGCTCAACAACAAGTTACAGGAAATCCAGAACCGTGTGACAGCCATCCAGAAGGCGAATGAATTCCAGGACCTCCTGCAAAAGACGCAGAATTTCCGCGACAAGCTCAACAACTATGCATTGAAGGCTGCAGCGCTGGAAAGAAGAATCCAACAGCGCAGGGAAGATTATCTGAACTTCGGTCGCCAATTGGACAATTTCGCACGCCAGGATGCCGAATCCCGCCGCAGCGGCCAAGCGCCCGGTCGGGGTGAAGAGCGCTACGCGACAATTATGACAATGGTCGCCGGAGTGCGTGAGGCGCTTGCCGTCGGCAATGGCGCAAAGAATGGCTTCGATTCACCCGCCGGCCTTGATAACTTCGTGCAAAACATGGCCGATCAGCGCGAGCCTTACCGGCTAACGCAGGAGGAAATCGGAACCTTCAGGGTCATGTATGGGCAGCTTTCACGTTTTCACCGCCAGGTTGAGAGCATGACACGAACCTTCGCACAGGTGGAGGCTCAGGCCGACCAACTGATGGCGCTCATGCACCCTGGTGGCGGTGGTGGAGCCTACTAAAGTAAAGAGGTCATGATGTCTGACGAATTCGACCACACTCAGTTCATTCACGACCAGAAGGCCGCCGTCCGTCGGAATCCCGCCGAATTCCAGGAAGCCCCCGGCGAGGCCGAGGCCGACGCCGTGCGCGACGCCTTCCTGAAAGGCGCCGGGCCGGGCCCGGCGGGTCAGGCTGCCGCTCTGTCCGACGCCGACGGCGCGGTCCGGGCGCGGGC
>CADDZL010000066.1 GCA_902812335.1 Chloroflexota bacterium
TTGTAAATCTCGCCCTCTAATTCGAAGGTCACGCCCTTACGCAGGTCGTTGACGTCAATCATGCAGCCTCCTGAGCACTTCTGAAGTAATATTATACGCCGAATGAGGGATATCGTCAAAGGAGCGCCACGCCGCAGCGCCCGCCAGCTCTTGACAGGGCGCGGAGGCTCTATATACTGCAGGTGAATCCGAGAGCAAGGTGAGGAAGTCAAGTTGAAGGATGAGCCCCTCCTGAAGATCGCCCTGGCCGTCTACTCCAATCCGGGCGTGTACGCGCTACTGCTCGGCTCCGGCGTATCCAAGCCCGCCCAGATCCCCCTGGGGGGCGAGATCGTCCTGGACCTGATTCAAAAAGTGGCCAAAATGTTGGGAGAAGAGCCTGCACCCGATCCGGTGACCTGGTATCAGAATCAATTCGGCGACTCGCCCAGCTATCCCACCCTTATGGACAAGCTGGCCCGCACACCTGCCGAGCGCATGGCCTTGCTGCGGTCTTATTTTGAACCCACCGAGGACGAGCGCGAAAGGGGCATCAAGATCCCTACGGAAGCCCACCGGGCGATTGCGCGGCTGGTCAAGCTGAACTACATCCGCATGATCCTGACGTCGAATTTCGACCGCCTGGCGGAGATCGCCATCCAGGATGAAGGCATTGTGCCCGACGTGATCAGCTCCGAAGATGACCTGAGGGGCGCGATGCCTTATATCCACTCGAAATGCTATCTGGTGAAACTGCACGGGGATTATCGGGATACCCGCCTGCGCAACACGCCGGCTGAACTGGCCGAATATCCACAAGCCATCAATCATCTCCTCGATCGCATCCTCGACGAGTTTGGTTTGATCATCGTGGGCTGGTCAGGCGAAGGGGATGCGGCCCTGAAGGAAGCCATCTTGCGGAACCCGAACCGCAGGTTCTCAACCTTCTGGCTGAGTGTAGGCGGGCTCACGGATGGCGCCAGGCAGATCGTACAGGCGCGCGGGGCCGACGTCGTCCCCATCCAAAGCGCCGATCAGTTCTTCACCGAACTCCTCAAGAAGGTCGAACTCCTGCGAGAATCGTAACAACCTGCTCTCCCCAGCCTGCGACTAAGGTCTGATCAATTCAGGATCGAAGGTCTTGATCAGATCATCACCTTCGCCCATAGACCTGCTCCCCCGTGCCAGTTACAATACATAGAGAAGAGTCATACCACGACCTATCCCCCCGGCCTTCCCTCTCAGGGAAAGGGGAGGGGCCGGGAGAGGCTAAAATGCTTCATGAAGGGGGACTGCGATGCATCGCCTTAATTCGCAGCGGATTATCCATGTCCTGACAGTAGTCGCGCTGTTGCTCCCCGGCACTGTGGCGGCTGCACAGCCCAGTTCAGCCCGACAAGCCCCGCTGAACTTCGAGGCCCGGATGGCGTACCAGCGGGCTATTGAGGAGGTATTCTGGCGGCACCGCATCTGGCCCAAGGAGAACCCGGGCCCCAAGCCGCCGTTGGATGCGGTCCTATCGCCGGCGCAGTTGCAGGCCAAGGTGGAGGATGCCCTGCGCCTGTCGAACGCGCTGGAGAAGGTCTGGAACCGGCCGATCACGGGCGAGCAGTTGCAGGCGGGAATCGAGCGGATGGCCCAGAACAGCAAGCAACCGGAAGTGCTGCGCGAGCTGTGGCAGGCGCTAGGGAACGACCCCTACGTGATCGCCGAAATGCTGGCCCGCCCGATCCTGGCCGAACGGCTGGCGCGCCATTGGTACGCGCAGGACGAGCGCTTCCAGGCGCAGAGCCAGCCGTTTGACAACTGGTGGCAGACGGCGAAAGACAGCCTGGAAACAGCTATCAACGAACCCGCCTATGCCTACACACTACCCCAGATCACGGCCAGCGCACCGACCGCCGAATCCTGGACACCCACCCACGCCCTGCCTGAGGCTAACCTGCTGATCACGGCTGTCTGGACCGGCTCGGAGATGATCATCTGGGGTGGCACCGAGACCGGCGCCGGTAAGTTCAATTCGGGCTCTCGCTACAATCCCGCCACCGACACCTGGCGGACAACCGCCGCGGTCGGCGCTCCGATGGGGCGTAAACAGCATACCGCCGTGTGGACCGGAACGGAGATGATCGTGTGGGGTGGCTGTGGGCAGCTCGATGAGCACAATTGCCAGATCAACACCGGCGGGCGCTATAACCCGGCCACCGAGACCTGGACGCCAACGAGCACGATCAACACGCCTGGTTCCCGCATGGACCATACGGCAGTGTGGACCGGATCGGAGATGATCGTTTGGGGGGGCTGCTCCTTCGTCAACAACGTCTGTCGCGCTTCTCAAGTGGGCAGCACCGGCGGGCGCTACAACCCCGCCACGGACACCTGGCAAGCCACCAGTGTGGTGAACGCACCCGGCGGCCGGACGCATCACACGGCGGTCTGGACGAACAGCGAGATGATCGTCTGGGGTGGAACCGATGATAGCAGCAGCCTGAGCACAGGTGGCCGCTATAATCCCGTCACGGACACCTGGCAGCCTACCGCTTCCATATCCTCCGGGTTCGCCCGCTATGACCATACTGCCATCTGGTCCGGCCGGGATATGATCGTGTGGGGCGGCACCAACGGCATCAATACCTTCAACAACGGCGCTCGCTACAACCCTGCCACCAACCGCTGGCGGCTCATCAGCAACATCAATGCCCCCAGCGCTCGCTCGGCGCATACCGCCGTCTGGACCGGCACGGAGATGATCATCTGGGGCGGATGGATCGGCACCAC
The DNA here is from genome assembly GCA_902812335.1 of Chloroflexota bacterium. Taxonomy (GTDB): domain Bacteria; phylum Chloroflexota; class Anaerolineae; order DSLN01; family DSLN01; genus DSLN01. The sequence continues at coordinate 2,758 of CADDZL010000066.1, forward strand.
CTTGCTGAACACGGGCGGCCGGTATAATCCGAGGACGAACACCTGGACGCCCACCAGCACGGTCAATGCCCCGCCGGGGCGGGCCAGGTTCGTCTCGGTCTGGACCGGCACGGAGATGATCATCTGGGGCGGCGATAGCCGGCAGGGCGGGCGCTATGCCCCCGCCAGCGACACCTGGATACTGACCAATGCCAATGAAGCGACCTCAGCGCGTGAATGGCACACGGCAACCTGGACGGGTGTCGAGATGGTCGTCTGGGGTGGCGATGACCGCTTCAGCGGCACGGTCAACACCGGCGGCCGCTACACTCTGGCAACAGATAGTTGGCAGCCCACGCCCACTACAGGTGCCCCTGGCCCCCGGCACCTGCATACGGCCATCTGGACCGGCACCGAGGTCATTGTCTGGGGTGGCGGTTACGGTTCCACCGCCTATAAAACAGGCGGCCGTTACAACCCGACAACGAACACCTGGACGGCGACCGGCACCGTCGGCGCACCCGAGGCGCGCGCCAGCCATTCGGCGGTCTGGACCGGCACGGAGATGATCGTCTGGGGCGGCAATGGCCTTAGCTCGCCCTGGATCAACACCGGCGGCCGCTACAACCCCGCCACCGACACCTGGACGGCGACCAGCACAACCGGCGCTCCCAGCCCACGCTATCTGCATGCGGCGGTCTGGACGGGCACGGAGATGATCGTCTGGGGTGGCGCCACCGCCACCTATGATACCAACACCGGCGGCCGCTACAACCCCGTCACGAATACCTGGACCGCCACCAGCACGGTCAATGCCCCCAGCGCCCGCGACATCACGGCGGCTGTCTGGACGGGCTCGGCCATGCTGATTTGGGGCGGCCAGAGCTACATCGGAGGCATATTCGGCTACCACAACACCGGCGGCCTGTACGACCCGGCGACGAATAGCTGGACCGCTACCAGCACCGTCAACGCACCCAGCCCCCGCGCCTTCTTTGGCTACGTGTGGACGAATGTTGAACTGATTGTCTGGGGTGGCTGCACGCAAAACGTCGGCGGCGCTTGCCAGAACGACGTGTACACGGGCGGCCGCTTCGACCCGGCGACCAACACCTGGGTCGCTGCCACCACGACCGTGGGAGCGCCCAGCGCCCGCAACAACCACACAGCGGTCTGGACCGGCAGCCAGATGATCGTGTGGGGCGGATTCGACGAGGGGAACTACACTTACACCTCCACCGGCGGGATATACGTCCCTGGGACACCCTGATGAAGCGACCGTCCCAGGCTTGAGCCCTATCAACAGGCCAGGGCAACCCGCGATGGCTGCCCTGGCCTGCGCTGCACTGAGGGGCCGAGGCCGCCACCTAAACTCGATCCAGCGCCTGCCCCAGATCGGCGATAATGTCCGCCGCGTCCTCCAACCCAACCGAGAGACGGATAAGGCCATCGCTGATACCCATGCGGTGGCGCTCTGCTGGCGACAACTCGAAGTGGCTCATTGTCGCCGGGTGGGTGATCAGCGTATCAAAGGTGCCCAGCGTCGGCGTGATGACACATAACCGGACGGCATCCAGGACGCACCGGGCAGCCTCGCCCCCACCCTTCAAATCGAACGAGACCATACCGCCGAAAGCGGTCATCTGGCGGGCGGCCAGCGCGTGGTCGGGGAATCCCGGCAGACCGGGGTAATGGACTGCCGCGACCTGGGGGTGCGCTTCCAGGAAGCGAGCCACTGCCAGCGCATTGGCGCAATGCCGCTCCATACGCACGTGCAGCGTGCGCAGGCCGAGGGCGGTCAGCCAGGCATCAAAAGGCCCCGGCACTGCTCCCAGGTGCTTGCGATACAGTTCCAACCACGGGCAGAAGTCGGCGCTGGCCCGCGCCACGACCGCGCCGCCGATGATAGCGCCGTGACCGGAGATGAATTTCGTCGTGCTGTACACACTCACGTCCGCGCCGAGCGCCAGCGGCCGCTGGCCATAGGGCGTGGCGAAGGTGTTGTCCACGACCAGGAGCGCGCCGTGCGCGTGCGTGATCTCGGCGATAGCGGCGATGTCTATGCAGCGCAGCGTCGGATTGACTGGCGTCTCCAGGAAGACCAGGCGAGCACGAGGGCCGGCTTCATCCAGCGCGTGGGCCACGGCTGCCGGATCACTCGGATCCACGAAGGTCACGCCGATGCCATAGCGCGGCAGGAGGGTGGCTTCAATCTGATAGGTCGCGCTATACAGGGCCTCCTGGCTGATGATCTGGCCGCCCGCTTCGGCCAGCGCCAGCAATACGGCGCTGACGGCGGCCATGCCGGAGCCGAAGGCCAGCGCCCGCGCCGGCTCGTCCAGGCCGACTTCTTCCAGCGCCGCCAGCTTGGCTTCGAGCGCAGCGATGGTGGGGTTGCCGTTGCGAGTGTAGAAGTAGCCGGCGCGCTTGCCGGCAAACGTCGCCTCGCTCTCCGCCAGCGAGTCGAAGCGGAAGGATGCCGTTTGATAGATCGGGTTGAGATAGGCGTGGCTGGGGTCGGCCGCTTCGCCAGCGTGGATAGCGCGCGTGCCCAAACCGGCCTCGGATGGTAAAGGTCTCATCGTCGGGTGCCTCCACTACAGTTGTGAGTTGGACGTCATTATAGACCGTTCACTGAGGGTCGGACAATCACTTGCCAGATCGCCTTGTTTGCTGTAGAACAAACCACCGTCCGCTTTCGAAGGTTATAGCTATGGGGGACGCACCCGGACACAGACCAGCAGGGTGGCGGATCGCCCGTTCATCAATAATGAAAGAATGAACCATCGCTTGCTGTCGCTCATCCGCAAGGAATTCCTGCAGATCCTGCGCGACCCACGCACGCTGTATATTACTTTCGCCATCCCCGTGATCCAGCTTTTCCTGTTGGGATACACGGCGACCACGGATGTGCGCAATGTCCCGCTGGCGGTCTTCGACCAGGATCGTGGGCCGGCTGCCCGCCGTCTGCTCGACGCCTATCGCGCTGCCGACTATTTCCGGGTGGCCTTCGACGTGGATTCGGAGCAAGAACTGCGGGCGTTGATTGATAGCGGGCAGGCACAAGCCGGGCTGATTATCCCGCCGGACTACGGCGAGAAGGTGCTGGGCAACCAGACGGCGACCGTGGCCTTCGTCCTCGACGGCTCCGACCCGAACGTAGCCCAAACCAGCCTGGCGGCAGCCGAACTGATCGGCCAGAACCATTCGACCCAATTGGCGGTCGAGCGCCTTTCTCGCAGCGGCCTGGCCGTGACGACCCAGCCGGTGCTCACGGTGCGCACGCGCGTCTGGTACAACCCAGACCTGGACAGCGCCTTCTTCATGGTGCCGGCGCTGATCGGTATGATCCTGCAGTTCATCACAACCATGCTAACTGCGACTGCCATCGTGCGCGAGCGTGAGCGGGGGACAATCGAGCAGCTCATCGTGACGCCCATCCGTTCCTGGGAGTTGATCCTGGGCAAGATCATCCCCTATGTACTCATCGCCCTGTTCGACACGATTGAGGTCCTGGTCGTGGGGACGCTCTGGTTCGGTGTGCCCATCCGGGGCAGTATCGGGCTGCTCCTGGCGCTCTCGGGGCTGTTCCTGATGGGCTCACTGGGCGTCGGCATCCTGATCTCGACGATCGCCAAGACGCAGCAAGAGGCGATGATGCTGACCTATTTCACCATGCTGCCGACGATCTTTCTCTCAGGCTTCTTCTTTCCACTGGCGGCCATGCCGCCGGCACTCCAGGCCATATCGCGTGTCATCCCGTTGCGCTACTACCTGAAAATCATCCGTTCGATTGTGCTCAAGGGCGTGGGCGCCGAGAGCCTGAAAGAAGAGATCCTCGTTCTGGCGATCTTTGGCCTGGTCGTCATGGGCGCGGCTGCCCTGCGCTTCCGCAAGCGCCTCGATTAGGGCGCTTATGAGCGTTTATCAGCCTCCTCTGATCTGAAGATGACAATGGCTCCATTGATTGAAGTTCACAACCTACGCCGGGCGTTCGGTGAACACGTCGCCGTGGATAGGCTGTCGCTGACGGTCCAGGCGGGCGAGATCTATGGGTTGGTGGGGCCAGATGGCGCCGGCAAGACCACGACCATGCGCCTGCTGTGTGGGGCGCTGCGCCCGGATGAGGGGCAGGTCTCACTGGGGGGCTTCGACCTGCAGCGGCAGACCGAGCAGGCCCGCGCCCTGATCGGCTATCTGCCGCAACGTTTCTCGCTGTATGAAGAGCTGACCGTCCTGGAGAACATCCGCTTCTTCGCCGAGGTACGCGGTCTCGCGGCGGCGGCATGGCGCCCGCGTTCGATGGACATCCTGGCTTTTGTCGGCCTGGCCGATTTCGTCGGCCGGCGTGCGGGCGATCTATCCGGCGGGATGAAGCAGAAGCTGGGGCTGGCCGCTGCCCTGGTTCACCAGCCGCGCATTCTGCTGCTCGACGAACCCACAGCCGGTGTGGATCCGGTCACACGGCAGGATTTCTGGCAATTGATCATCCGCCTGGTAGCTGATGGGGCGGCGGTGCTGGTGAGCACACCCTATATGGATGAGGCCGTGCGCTGCACGCGGGTCGGCTTCATGAACCAGGGGCGGTTGATAGTCGAAGGGCCACCGGGCGAACTGCGCGCCCGCTTAAGGGGGGACATTCTCGAGTTGCTCGGCCATCCGCTGCCGCTGTTGCGACGGCTGGCCCAGGCTGAAGAGGCTGTAGAAGACGTGCAGATGTTCGGCGACCGATTGCACCTGCGGGTCAGGGAGGGCACAGCCCGGGCGGTGGCGGCGCGCTTAAATGCCCGCATCCTGGCTGAAGGTGGAGCGGTGTATCGCTTACGCGCCATCCCGCCGCAATTGGAGGATGTGTTTATTGCCTTCTTGGAGCAAGGGCCCGGAGCTTCAGCTTCGGGCTGAGAGGGCAAAGCCCTGTGGGCTAACCTCTCCCCCTGTCAGGGGGGGGGAAGCATATCTGGGATGGCTGTGAAGACCCCATTTGAGATGGCGATTGAGGTCAAGGGCCTGACGCGGCGCTTCGGCGATTTCACGGCTGTGGACCACGTTTCGTTCGAGGTGCCGGCTGGCGAGGTCGTCGGCTATCTGGGGCCGAACGGGTCGGGGAAGACCACCACGATCCGAATGCTGTTGGGGTTATTGCGTCCCAGCGAAGGCCAGGCGCGGGTATTGGGGTTCGACGTGGTACGGCAGGCCGAGGAGATTCGGGCGCGGGTGGGGTATATGTCGCAGAAGTTCGCGCTGTACCACGAGCTGACCGTTGAGGAAAACCTGGCCTTTTACGCGGGCGTATACGGTGTGCGCGAGCGGGCACGCCTGGAGGAGGTGCTGGCGCTGGTGGGGTTGAAGGGGATGGAGCGCCAGCGGGCCGGCGAATTGTCGGTGGGCTGGCGGCAGCGTGTGGCGCTGGCGACGGCCATCGCCCATCACCCGCAGTTGCTGTTCCTGGATGAGCCGACCAGCGGCGTGGACCCCGTCGCCCGGCGCGCCTTCTGGGACTTGATTTACGAGATGGTGGACGACGGCGTGACGGCTTTCGTCACCACCCACTATATGGACGAGGCCGAGTACTGTGGCCGGGTGGGCATCATGCGCGATGGGCGTCTGCTGGCCATGGACACGCCCTCGGCGTTGAAGGAACATGCCCTGCCAGGACGGGCCTGGGACGTGTATGCCCAGCCACTGATGCCGGCGCTGGACGCATTGAGCCGCTGTCCGGGTGTGCTACGGGCCGGGCTGGTCAGCGACCACCTGCGGGCTGTGGCCGCGCCTGAGGTGACAGCAGAAGCGCTCCGTGCGGGGATGCTCGCGACGGGCATCCGGATCGTGCGCCTGGAGCCGGCCGAACCGACCCTGGAGGATGTGTTCCTGGCGCTGGAGGCCAAGAGCGAAGCAGCGGGAGGGCAGTATTTGTAACTCCTGTACACTATAGTCGTCTCAATACTTAACAGATAGACAAGGGCATGGTCTAATAGCAGGTAAGGCGCTTATTATATGCAGGTTTTTGTACAACTGAGGCCTTAGCACGGTTCTTATCCACGCCCGTTTGCCCCCACCGCCAGCGCGATTTAGAATGGGGATTGGCGCGACAGCCCGTTTGTGATAGAATAGACATATGTAAACTGTTCAGAATTTTCTGAACGAAGTGAAGGTGGCGAGTGGCCTATCAGGACCTGCGTGAATTCATCGCCCGCCTTGAAGCCGAGGGCGAACTGGTGCGTGTGCGCGCCCAGGTGGACCCCGAACTGGAGATCACCGAGATCACCGACCGCGTCAGCAAGGGCCCGGCCGAGCGCAATAAGGCGCTCCTGTTCGAGCATGTGCGCGGCAGCGACATGCCCGTGCTGATCAACGCCTTCGGCTCGCGCCGCCGCATGGCCCTGGCGCTGGATGTGGACGACCTGGACGAACTGGGCCGGCGCCTGGCGGCCCTGCTCGACCTGAGCCTGCCCCAGAACTGGGGCGAGAAGTTCGGCAAGCTGGGCCAATTGCTCGATGTGGCCCGCATCGGCCCGCGCACAGTGCGGAACGGCCCCTGCCAGGAGGTCGTCGAGACGCAGAATCCTTCCCTGGCCGGGCTGCCCATCCTCAAGTGCTGGCCGCTCGACGCCGGCCGCTACATCACGTTGCCCTCGGTCATCAGCCGCGACCCGCGCAGCAGGCGGCGCAACGTCGGCATGTACCGTTTGCAGGTCTTCGACGAACGCACACTGGGGATGCACTGGCAATTGCACAAGGGCGGGGCCGAACACGAGCGCGTTGCCCACGATATTGGGGCCGAGCGCATCCCGGTGGCGGTGGCCCTGGGCGGCGATCCGGCAGTGATCTGGTCGGGCTCGGCCCCCTTGCCACCGGACATGGACGAGTTCCTGCTGGCGGGCTGGCTGCGCGGCAAGCCGGTCGAGCTGGTGGCCTGCGTCTCGCAACCGCTGGAGGTCCCCGCCAATGCCGAGATCGTCATCGAAGGGTACGTGGACCCGAACGAACGCCGTAGCGAAGGGCCGTTCGGCGACCACACCGGCTACTATTCGCTGGCCGAGCCCTACCCCGTCCTGCATATCACCGCCATCACCCGGCGCAAGGACCCGATTTACCCGACGACCATCGTCGGCCGGCCGCCGATGGAGGACTACTGGATGGGCAAGGCCACCGAGCGGTTGTTCTTGCCGCTGATCAAGCTATTCCTGCCAGAGGTGGTGGACATCAACATGCCGGCCGAGGGGGTGTTCCACAACCTGGTGATCGTCTCGATCAAGAAGCGCTACCCCGGCCAGGCGCGCAAGGTGATGTATGGGTTGTGGGGGCTGGGGCTGCTGATGCTGGCCAAGGCCATCGTCGTCGTGGACGCCGACGTGGATGTCCACAATCTGTCCGAGGTAGCCTGGCGCGTCACGAATAACATAGATGCTGCACGCGACTGTGTCATCGTCGAGGGGCCGGTGGACGCGCTCGATCATGCCGCGCCGCGCCCGAACTACGGCGCGAAGATGGGTATTGACGCCACGCGCAAAGGCCCGCTCGACGGCTTTCAGCGTACCTGGCCGCCGGACATCATCATGAGCGCGGAGATCAAGGCGCTGGTGGATCAGCGATGGAGTGAGTATGGGATAGGCTAAGCGTCAGACGTGAAACGTCAATTCTCAAAGAGGATATGACGTTCGACGCTTGTCCTTTAAGCGGGATTCCATGATCCAGATTCGTCCCGCCTGCCCCGATGAGATCCCTGCCATTGCCGTCCAGGAGCGACAGGTCTGGTCGCGCATGGCTGCGACGCAGGAGGAACTGGCCTGGCGCCAGGCGCTCCTGCCCGACGCCTTCCTGGTAGCCGAGGTAGGTGGGGGCATCGTGGGCGTGGCCAACGCCATCCGCTGGAGCGAGCGGCGGCGTGGCGGCGTCGAGCAGGTTCACGCCGACCCACGCGGTTTGCACGTTGCCCATGACCCCTGGGGCGAGGTGCTCTATGTCATCTCATTGGGCGTCCTACCCCGCTACCGTGGCCGGGGCATCGGTCGGCGGCTGATCGAGGCGGAGATTGATGTGGCGCGGCGGCTGGGTGTGGAGAAGGTTCAGTTGATCGGCCATACCCGTTCGCAGCCGCTCTACGAACGCATCGGCTTCCGGGCGGTGCGGGCTGTGCCTGAGTTTACGCAAGAGTACAGCGAGATTTCAGGCGCAATGTTAATGGAGTATCTCCTGCATTGAGCACCTTCCTTGAAATGATCAAGTTTGAGCATACCATCTTCGCGCTGCCCTTCGCCTATCTGGGGATGGTGTTGGCGGCGCGGGGCTGGCCCACCTGGCACCAGTTTATCTGGATCACGGTGGCAATGGCTGCGGCGCGCACGCTGGCCATGTCGGTCAACCGGCTGGCCGACCGCCACCTGGATGCCCGCAACCCGCGCACGGCGAACCGCGCCCTGCCGCGCGGGCTGATCAGTCCACGCGCCGTCCTGTTCTACGCCATCATAGCGGCCCTGGTCCTGGCGCTGGCTGCCTGGCAACTGACGCCGCTCACGCTCAAGCTGCTGCCGGGCGCGATCCTCTTCCTCGTCGGCTACGCCTACACCAAGCGCTTCACCTGGCTCTCGCACTGGATACTGGGGTTCACTGACGGGCTGGCAGCGCCCGGGGCCTGGGCGGCGGTGCGCAACACGCTCGATCCGCCAGCGCTGCTCCTGCTGGGCGCGATCACCTTCTGGATCGCCGGCTTCGACCTGATCTATGCCTGCCAGGACGTGGACTTCGACCGGCAGGAGCGGCTCCAGTCGGTGCCGGCGCGGTTCGGCGTAGCGGCGGCCTTGCGTTGGTCGCGCATCTGTCACGCCATCACGCTGATCCTGCTCGCTGCGGCCGGCGGGAGCATGGGCCTGGGATGGGTCTACTGGCTGGGGTTGCTCGTCGTCACCGCTCTGCTGATCTACGAGCACTCGCTGATCTCACCGGTTGACCTGTCCAAAGTCAATGTGGCCTTTTTCAACGTCAACGGCGTGATCAGCGTTACCATCTTCGTGGCAACGGTCGTAGCGCTCATTCTCAACCCGATCCAAGGAGGCTAACATCTCATGTTACGAATTCCAAGGCCAGGGCGCATGGCCCTGCTGATCGTTGCGCTACTCGTGTCAGCTTGTACATCATCACCCAATCCGGCGCCTTCAGGCGGCGGGCAGCTAGCGACTTCTCCCCCTTCCCCTACCCAGGCCGGGGAGATTATGAAGCTGCGCATGGGCCTGCTGCCCATCCTGGACGTGATCCCCTTTCACGTGGCCCAACAGAATGGATACTTCAAGGATGTGGGACTCGACGTCGAACTCAAGCCGGTCAAGAGCGCCCAGGAGCGCGACGCGCTGATGCAGGCCGGCGAGATTGACGGCATGCTCAACGACCTGATCTCGACCGGGCTGTTCAATCAGAACGGGCCGCAGATCAAGATCGTGGCCGTCGCCCGGCGCGCCTACCCTAACGCGGCCCAGTACCGCATCCTGGCCTCGCCCAAGAGCGGCATCACCTCGCCGGAGCAACTGAAGGGCGTCGAGATCGGCATCTCGAAGAATACCGTCATCCAGTACGTCACCGACCGGCTGCTGGCCCAGGCCGGGCTCAAGCCGGACGAGATCAAGACAGTCGAATACACGGTGATCACTGCCCGCTACGAGGCACTGATGAGCGATCAGATCAAAGCGGCCACGATCCCCGATCCGCTGGCTGACGGTGCGATCGCCGGTGGTGCCAGGGTCATCCTGGACGACACCAAATATACGCAGTTCTCGCAGAGCGAACTGAGCTTCAGTGTCCGGACGCTGCAGTCCCAACCCGATGCGGTGCGCAAGTTCCTGGTCGCCTGGAATCGGGCGGTAGACGAGCTGAACCAGAATCCGGACAAGTATAAGGATGTACTCATTCAGCAGAAAGTTGTGCCCGAGTCGGTGCAGGGCACGTATAAGATGCCGCCATTCCCGAAGGCCGAGGTTACGACCGAGGCCGAGTGGAACGATGCGGTCCAGTGGATGGTCGGGAAGGGCCTGATCAAAGCCCCCATCGCCTACAAGGATGCGGTGGACGGAAGCTTTATCGGCCAGCAATGATCGAAGTTCGCGACCTGACCTTTAGCTACGCCGGCGGACCGCCGGTCTTCGAGGGCTTCAACTGGTGCGCCAAGGTGGGCGAAGCCTGGGCAGTGATCGGGCCGTCGGGCTGCGGCAAGACGACGCTGCTCTACCTGTTGGCCGGGTTGCGCCAGCCGACGGCGGGCCAGGTGCTTATCGCCGGCCGGCCGGTGACGCGCCCCCGCCCGGAGACCGGGCTGATCCTCCAGGACTATGGCCTGCTGCCCTGGGCGACGGTGATGGACAACGCGGCCCTGGGGTTGCGCATCCACCGTTTCTATGGGCCGGACGGCACCCACGCGCCACGCCAGGCGGTAGCGGCTGATCCGACCGAAGCGGCGGGCTTCTGGCTGCGGCGGTTGGGCATCGAGGCCATGCGCGACAAGTACCCGGCGCAGGTCTCCGGTGGCCAGCGCCAACGCACTGCCATCGCCCGCACTCTGGCGCTGCAGCCCGACCTGCTGCTCATGGATGAGCCGTTTTCGTCGCTGGACGCGCTCAACCGTGAGGACTTGCAGAACCTGATGGTCGGCCTGAGAGCGGAGACCGGGCTGACGACGGTGCTGGTCACGCATAGCATCGAAGAGGCGGTCTTTCTGGGTGAGCGCATCCTGGTGTTGGGTCTTCCACCCAACCGCCAGGCGGTGGCGATCGAGAACCCTCAAGCCGGACACGTCGGCTACCGCCGGGAGCCGGCCTTCCTGGCGAAGTGTAACGAGTTGCGGACGCAGTTGGGGGAGGGATAAGCGCCAAATGGGCGAGGCAAATACCGACATCGGAAGCGCGTTACTGCGTGCCGCTGAAGCGGGAGACCGCCCGGCCTTCGAGGCCGCTATCGCGGATTACAAGGCCCTGGCAGCGCGGAACGGCCTGCGCCAGGACGGGCGCGCGAAGGACTTCGGCATTCTGGGCGGGGCGGTCGGCTATGGCAGCATCGCAGCATCCCTGGGGCAGGCCCTGGCGAAACGGGACGCTGAGGGCCTGGCCTGGGTCGAGCGGCTGGCCAGCGACGAGATGATCGATCTGCGCTGCCTGGCCTGCCTGTTGCTCGGCCAGATCGGCCAGAGTCGCCCGCAGGACATTGTGGGTCTGGCATATCGCCTGGCGGCGGACGGCCACTGGGGGTCAGGGAGTTCATCGCCAACGCCCTGGACGATGGCCTGGGGCCGACGCCGGGGGACTTCCTGTTTGAGCTGATGAGCCGGTGGGTGCATGACCCCGATGAGAATGTCCGCCGCGTGCCGACCAATGCCCTGATGCGCTATGGTCGCCGCCATCCTGAACAGGTGGTCGGCCTGATGGGGGCGCTGTTGCACGACGACAGCGCCTACGTGCGCAAGAACGTGGCCTTTTGCCTGGGGATCATGGGTCTGGAGCATTTCCGTATATTGGTGCCCAATGCAAGGAATTGGGATACGTGCTTTATGCTGTGAATGGCGCGGAGAATCACTTGCACGTTCTGGTTGGGCTGACGCCGACCATGCTGGTGGCGGATGTGGCCAAGAATCTGAAGGGTGCATCCTCCCACTATATTAACAAGGTCAGTGGGCTGGACGCAACGCTCTATTGGCAAGATGGTTATGGAGTGATCACCGTTCGCAGGGCGGAGATACCCAAACTGGCTGATTATATCAAGAACCAGAAAGAGCATCATAGGTTAGGAACCCTCATTGAAACGCTGGAACGAACCGCAGAGTAACCCGCCGCCGATTTCGAATCGGCGGCTACTTCTTGAAAACCCGCGAAGCGGGTTTGATCCGAGTAGCCGTCGGATTCTATCCGATGGCGGGCGCTATGACCTATGAACCGCCGTGACGCACTTTTAGGAGTCTTAGCTTTACTCGTCCTGTGGCAATTGCTGGCCTGGGCCTTGCGGCAGCCGATCCTGCCGCCGCCGGGACAGGTGCTCCTGGTCTTCTTCCAGCAGTTGCCCGGCGAGCTGGGGCGGCACATCCTGGTCAGCGCGGGCCGGGTGGTGGCGAGCGTGGCCCTGGCCGTGGCCCTGGCCGTCCCCGCCGGGCTGGGCCTGGGCCAGATCAAGGCGCTCGACCGCGTCTTCGCCCCCCTCATCTACGTGGTCTACCCTATCCCCAAGATCGTCTTCCTGCCGGTCATCTTCGTTCTCTTTCACGCCGGCGAGTTCTCGCGCATCGTCCTGATCACCCTGTTCCTGTTCTTCCAGGTCCTCGTCCTGGTGCGCGACGCGGCTGCCG
>CADDZL010000067.1 GCA_902812335.1 Chloroflexota bacterium
CGTGCTGCCCGGCCAGGGCCAGCCGCCCGCCGACCAACCCTCCCACCGCACCCGCGCCGAAAACCAGGATGTTCACGTGAGAGTTGGGCTACGTCCCCAGGAGCGCACCAATGAAATCGCGCCGCCCACGCGCGAACTCGGCCGCCGCTAAGGCCCGTCTCCCTGCCAGTTGCACTTCCTTCAACTCCAACACGCCTCTGCCAGTGACGACGCCAATGCGCCCCTGGTCGAGCAGAATGACCCGCCCCGGCTCTCCTGACGCGCCGTGTTCTGCCAATGCAGCCGACCGGACATGCAGGACCAGGCCTCCCAGCGTCGTAAAGGCTCCCGGCCAGGGCGAGAACGCGCGCACCCGGCGTTCCAACTCGACCGCCGGCCGGGTCCAATCGAGCCGGCCATCCTCCTTGCGAAGCTGCGGAGCCAGCGTCGCGGCTGCGTCATCCTGCGGCACCGGCCGAATCTCCCCTGCCAGCCAGCCAGGCAGGACTTCAATCAGCAGGTCTGCGCCCAGCCGTGCCAGACGCTCAGAGAGCGTGCCGGTCGTATCATCCGGGCGGATCGGCTCAGGGCGTTGCGCCAGAATGGGTCCGGTATCCAGGCCAGGGTCAATTTGCATGATCGTCACACCGGTCACCGCATCGCCCGCGAGAATGGCGGCCGGGACAGGGGCTGCGCCACGATACTTCGGCAAAAGCGAGGCGTGGACATTCAAGCAGCTATACGGGGGGATCGCCAGCACGTCCGCCCGCAAGAGCTGACCAAAGGCCGCCACGATGACGACCTCTGGCGCCCAGGCGCGAAGTTGCGCCACAGCGGCGGGATCGCGCAGTGTCTTGGGCTGGATGACGGGCAAGCCATGCGCCAGCGCGGCGATCTTCACCGGCGGCGGCGTGAGCGCACGCCCGCGCCCGGCTTCACGGTCCGGCTGAGTCACGACCCCGACCACATTGTGCTCGCGGACCAGCGCCTCAAGCGTGGGCAGAGCAAAGGCAGGGGTCCCCATAAAGACAATGCGCGCAGGCCGGCGGGCAGGCATGGTGTAATGTTAGCACATGCATCTGCATGAGACAAACCTCAGTTCAACGCCGCGGGGCTGAGGAAGACCCCTCCCCTGACAGGGGAGGGGCAAGGGGAGAGGTTGGCCCGCAGGGCTTGGCTCTCCCAGCCCGGAGCTTAAGCTCCGGGCGCTATGGTTTCCCTTCCCACCGATCCTGTCTATAATTGCCGCAGCATGTCGTCGAGGATTTGCCTGTGTCTTCCGTCTCCGATGAGGGCCTGGCCAAGCAGGTAGCCAACGGAGAGCAACAAGCTTTTCTCTCCCTCTACGACCGGTATGCCAGTCGGGTATACGCCCTGGCATTGCGCATGTTAGGCGACTCCATGGCGGCCGAGGAGATCACCCAGGATGTCTTTCTCAAGCTCTGGGCACGCGCACAGACCTATATCGCAAGCCGTGGCCCTTTCGCGGCCTGGCTACTCACCATCGCCAGATATGCTGCCCTCGACCGCTTGCGACTGGAGCAACGCCGCCCCCTACTATCGGATGCTACCGAACCGGAGGAGGTCTGGAAGAAGCTGCCGGACGACAAGTCCACTTCGGAAGAAGCTCGCTGGCAGAGCCTTCACTTCGCCGTCCAGGCCCTGCCGCTCGAGCAGCGCCAGGTCATCGAACTGGCCTACTATCAAGGCCTCAGCCACAGCCAGATCGCCGAGTACCTGGGCTGGCCTGTGGGCACGGTGAAGACACGCTTGCGCCTGGGGATGGAGAAGCTACGCCGGCAATGGCTAGCTGAGGAGATTCCGGACGAGGAATCCGCGGCTGGCCCTGCCGGCGTATGATCACCGGAGGTATACTGAGTTCTGGCAGATGTCAGTGACGAACGGAAACCACGAGCCCTTTCGGGAGATGCTTCCGGCCTACGCTCTAGACGCGCTCGATCCAGAGGAGATCCCCATGCTGGAAGCGCATCTGGACACCTGTCCGGAGTGCCGGGCAGCTCTGAAGCAATATCGCGCCGTGAGCGATGGCCTCCTCCTGGCCTTGCCGCCCAAGTCGCCGCCGCCCCGCGTCCGCGCCCGCCTGATCGCCCGCCTGGCCTCGAGCAGAGCGCCGTCAGCCAGCGCCGGTCGGCCCACCCGGCCGCTATGGCAAGTAGGTTTCGGTTTCGTCCTGGTAGCACTTCTGCTCTTGAACCTCGCACTCGCGATACAGGTACGTAGCCTGCAAAGCCAGCAGGCCCTCCTCACACAACAACTCCAGGCCAACCAGTCCGCCCTGGCAGTGGTGGCCTACCCCGGCGGACGTACCCTCAGCCTGACGGGTACGCGAGCAGCCGGCACATTGATCCTCAATCCTGAAATGAACACCGCTGCCCTGTTTGCCTGGGGGCTGGACCCGCTTGACCCGGCGCACACCTACCAGGTCTGGCTGATCCAGCCGGACGGTCACCGGCTGAGCGGGGGGCTATTCCGGCCTGAGCCGGGCCAGCCGTTTGTGTCCCACGTGATCGCCTCACCGCGGCCCTTTTCAGAGTTCACCGGGCTGGGTGTGACCATTGAACCGAGCGGCGGCAGCCCGGCTCCCACCGGCCCGCGCGTGCTAGGCACCCAATTCTAAATCCCGCCCCCCTCTATCAGATCCAAAACGCACCGCGCAGACGTAAATCCCCATGATAGCAGGACAGGGGATCCTGCCGGAGCTTACCTTTGAAAGGAGTGGAAGAAGAACATATGAAGTCCAAAGTCTCTCTAAGTGCCGGTGTACTCCTGGTCATGAGCATCGTGCTGGCAGCCTGTGGTGGGGCTCCTGCCGCAGCCACGCCTGTGCCGCCGACAACCGCCCCCACCACCGTCCCGCCGACTACAATGCCGGCGCCCCAACCGACGCCGTCCAGGCCGGCCGCGCTCAAGGTCACGCAGAACGCCACCCTCGGCCAATTCCTCGCTGACGATCAGGGGCGCACTCTTTACATGTTCTTGAACGACACCAGCACCACCAGCACCTGCTACGATGCCTGCGCCAAGTCCTGGCCGCCTTTACTGACCCAGGGTCAGCCCACGGCCGGGGGCGGGGTCAATGCCTCTTTGCTGGGCACCACCCAACGCACCGACGGCACCACCCAGGTCACTTACAACGGTCATCCGCTGTACTACTTCGCGAACGATGCCCAGCCGGGCGATACCAAGGGCCAGGGCATCAAGCAAATCTGGTACGTGGTCTCGCCAGCCGGTGATGCGATTAAAAAGTAGTCTGATACGCATCGGCAGTGACCCACATAGTGAAGCCCGACTCGACAGATTGCGAGTCGGGCTTTGTTTACCAGACGCTACACAGCCCAGGAGTCAAGATAGCAAGTTGAGGGTGAGACAACTTGTGACCTCACCCACTATGGGCTACAATGCTTCCGCTGCCCATCGGGCATCTTTGACAGAGACGTTGTGAACAACGATAGCCTCATCGAAATGATCGGCCTGACGCGGCGCTTCGGCGCGGTCGAGGCCGTGCACAACCTCAACTTGAACGTGCGCCGGGGCGAGATTTTTGGCTTCCTCGGGCCGAACGGTGCTGGCAAGACTACAACGATTCGTATGTTGGTGGGTCTGCTCCAGCCATCCGCCGGCACCGCCCGCGTCGCCGGCTACGATGTCCAGCGCCAACCCCTCCAGGCCAAGGCCGCCATCGGCTTCGTCCCCGACGAGCCCACCCTATACGACAAGCTAACCGGGCGTGAGTTCCTCCAATTCAAAGCCGACCTGTACAGCCTGGAGCCGGCCCGCGCCCGGCGGCGAGCTGAGGAACTGCTGCGCCTGTTCGACCTCGACGAACGTGCCGATGATCTGATCGAGAGCTACTCACATGGGATGCGTCAGAAGGCTGCCCTGGCCGGCGCCCTGATCCACGATCCGCCCGTCCTGATCCTCGACGAGCCCACCGTCGGCCTTGACCCCAAGAGCGCCCGGCTCATCAAGGACATTCTGCGCCAGCTCAGCCAGCGCGGTGCCGCCGTGTTCATGTCTACCCACATTCTGGAGATCGCCGAGCGCATGTGCGACCGCGTGGGCATCATTGACCGCGGCCGGCTGATCGCCGTAGGCACGATGGACGAATTGCGCCACGGCACCAACGGTGCCAGCAGCCTGGAAGATATCTTCCTGGCTCTCACCGGCGGCGCTGAGTATGCCGCTATCGCCGAGATCCTGGCGTGACTGCCTTACGCGCTTTCGCCCCCTCCCCATTCAGCTCTTACCACCTCGTCTGGAAGCTGCTGCGCGCCCGCTGGCACATCACCTGGAATAGCATCCGTCGCGCCTCGCGCCGCCGTCGCATCGGCTGGGCCATCCTGGCCCTGGTGATACTCACCGCCATGGGCGCAGGCTTCATCCTACTGAGTAAGGTGCCCTTCGGCCAGATCGGGCTGAACGCGCTGCCGACCGCCTTCGCCACCGGCGCGTTCTTGCTGGCGTTCACGACCGGCTTCGGCACAGTACTCCAGGAGCTATACCTGAGAAGCGACCTGGAATTGCTGCTCAGCGCGCCCCTGCCTATGTGGGCAGTCTTCGCCGCCAAGCTGATCCAGGCAACGCTGCCCGGCTTTCTGCTCATGCTCCTGCTCAGTGCGCCCTTTATGGCCGGTTGGGGTGCATCCCTGGGCTATACCTGGGCCTACTACATCTCTCTGCCACTGGTGCTGGCACTGACCAGCCTGGCGGCGGCTGGCTTGAGTGCGCTCGTGGTCATGACGATCGTCCGGGCGGTGCCGGCCCGCCGGGTGGCCGAGGTGCTTGGCCTGATCGTCGGCGTCGGCAGCCTGCTGTGCTCGCAGAGCCAGTGGCTCATCCGTGGTAGCGGCCGGGGGGCCGGGCTGCAATCCTTGAACCTCATGAGGGATACGCTGGCACGGCTGGATGTGCCCTGGTCGCCGCTGGCCTGGGCCGGTCATAGCCTGATCGCAGCCGGTGAGGGCACCTGGGCCGTATGGCTGGGAGACCTCGTGCTGTTCGCGGGCGTATGCCTGGCTGCCTTCGGCGTGAGCCTGATCGGCGCCGAGCGTCTGTACTACACCGGTTGGGCCAGAACGCGGGCGGAAGCACCCCAGCGCCCAGGCCGCACCCTCAACAGTGCGGTACAACAGCCCGCCCGGCGACCTGCGTTAGTACCGCCACCCATGTGGGCAGTCGTGCTCAAAGACCTGCGTGTCATCCCGCGTGACCTGCGGCAACTTTCTCAGTTGATCACCCCGCTTATCCTGGGAGTCCTCTACCTGTTCAGCCTGCTCACCACAGGCCGCTCGCTGCGCACGGTTATCTTACCCCAGGCACTGGGCAGACTGACCGATCTGCAATTCTACGCTACGGTGGCTATCACACTGTTCGTGGGCTGGTCCGTGCTCAATCGGCTGGGCTTCATGGCGATCAGTAGTGAAGGGCGCAACTACTGGCTGCTCAAGACTGCGCCGCTATCCGCCGGTAGATTGCTGGCAGCCAAGTTCCTGGTAGCCTACCTGCCGTTTCTGATTCTGACGACACTTTTCTTGACGGTTGCAGGCCTCCTACAAGGGGTGAAGCCGGGGCTATTTGCCTGTGGCTGGCTGGCACTGACGTTCAGTGGCGCGGGGCTGACCGGACTTAGCCTGGCGTTTGGCGTTGCCGGGGCCAATCTCGCCTGGGAGAGCCCGCGACAGATGATAGGCGGCTGGACTGGCTGTCTGGGCCCCGTGATCGGCGGGGTCTACGGTCTGGTTAACCTGCTGCTCTTCCTGGGTATACCGTTTATGCTGGCAGTGCTGGGGGCGCCGGCCGGCCTGGGCTGGCTGGCTGGCCTGAGCCTGGGATTGGTGCTCAGCCTGCTGACAGCCTGGGCCTCACTCACTTGGGCGCGGGGGCAGGTGCCGACCTTGGGAGAAGAGACCTAAGCCGTGCCGAATTGGCGGTCGCCGGCGTCGCCCAGGCCCGGCACGATGTAGCCGATCTCGTTCAGGTGGTCGTCAATCGCCGCCACGTGGATGGGCACGTCGGGATGGGCTTCTGTCAGCCGCTTGACTCCCTCCGGCGCTGCAATCAGGCCGACGAACTTGATGCGCTGCGCCCCCCAGCGCTTGAGAATGTCCACCGTCGCCACCGCCGATCCGCCGGTTGCCAGCATCGGGTCGAGGATCAGGCACACCTGCACTGTGGGGGAGACAGGCAGCTTGTTGTAATACTCCACCGGCCGCAGCGTGCGCTCATCGCGGTACAAGCCGATATGCCAGACCTCAGCCGAGGGCATCATCTCCCACACACCGTCCACCATGCCCAGCCCGGCCCGCAGGATGGGCACCAGGCCGATCTTCTCCTTGAGGAGATGACCTTGCGCCCGCCCCATCGGCGTGGTCACCACGACCGGCTCCAGCGCCAGGTCGGCCGTGGCCTCATAGGCCATCAACATCGCCAGTTCACGGATGAGCTCCCGGAATTTCTTGGGCTCCGTCTTCATATCACGCAACCTGACCAGTTTGTGCTGGACCAACGGGTGGTGGGATACGTAGACGCCGTTCATGGGCCTCCGATTATAGGGCCTTTGGGGATAGATGTCAAAACGACTACTCTTCCATGCGCTTTTCAGGTATAATAGCCTCAGCACAGATGTTCCGTGCAGCAGCACTCAACGGACTTAATGGCTGATTAACCTGATGACCGATCGTATTATCTCACCGCGCCAGAAAGGCGATGACGTCAGGCTCGACACGGCCCTGCGCCCCCGCCGCCTGCCCGACATGCTCGGCCAGGACCGCGTCAAAGAGAACCTGGCGATCCTGATCCAGGCCGCCAAGGCACGCGGCGAGGCCATTGACCATATCCTCTTCTATGGACCGCCAGGCCTGGGCAAAACCAGTTTTGCCTACGTCATCGCCAGTGAGATGGGCGTCAACATCCGGCCCACCGCCGGCCCGGTGATCGAGCGCGCCGGCGACCTGGCGGCTATCCTCACCAGCCTGCGCCGTGGCGATGTGTTGTTCATTGATGAGATCCACCGCCTGGGCCATGCCGTTGAGGAGATCCTCTATCCGGCCATGGAGGACTTTGTCCTCGACATCATCGTCGGCAAAGGCCCAGGCGCGCGCACCATCCGCCTCAACCTGCCCCACTTCACCGTCATCGGCGCGACGACCCGCCTGGCGCTGCTTACTGCGCCGCTGCGGGCCCGCTTCGGCGCCGTTTATCGTCTCGACTTCTATGATCTGCCCGCCATGCAGGCTATCGTCGAGCGTGCTGCCCGGCTACTGGAGGTGCCCATTGACCCGGACGGCATCGCCGAGATCGCCCGGCGGGCGCGCGGCACGCCCCGCGTCGCCATCCGCCTGCTGCGCCGCGTGCGTGACTTCGCCCAGGTACGTGCCGGCGGTGCCATCACCGGCCAGATCGCCGCCGATGCCCTGTTGCTGCTCGATGTAGATGAATTGGGGCTGGACGATATTGACCGGCGCGTGCTGCGCGCCATCATCGAGAAGTTCGGCGGCGGACCAGTCGGGCTCGAGACCATCTCCGCCGCCATCAGTGAGGAAGCCGACACGATCATGGACGTAGTCGAACCTTACCTGCTCCAGTTGGGCTTCCTCGACCGCTCGCCGCGTGGCCGTGTCGCCACCCGCGCTGCCTATGAGCACCTGGGTATTCCCTACCCAGACTCAGATCAGCCGCTGCTGTTATAGCCTATGCCCGACCTGAGCAGCTTCGGACGCATGCTCCTGATCTTGGGGCTGGGCATCGCCCTCCTGGGCGGGCTTATTCTGCTGGCAGGCCGCGTGCCCTGGCTGGGCCGGCTCCCTGGCGACATCCGCATTGAACGTGACGGTTTCTCTTGCTTCTTCCCGCTGGCCACCTCCATCGTCCTCAGCCTGCTGTTGACCCTGCTGCTGAACCTGATCCTCCGCCTCAGGCGCTGATGGACACCCGCGATTTCGACTACGATCTGCCGCCCGATCGCATCGCCCAGACGCCCATCGAGCCCCGTGATGCGGCCAGGCTGATGGTCCTGAACCGGGCCGATGCCGGCATCGAGCACTGCATCTTCCGCGACATCGGCAGCTATCTCCGGCCGGGCGATCTGCTTGTCCTGAACGACACCCGCGTCATCCCGGCGCGCCTGTTCGGGCGCAAGCTGCCGACAGGAGGGCGGGTCGAGTTGCTCCTGCTGCGCCCCCGTGCGCCGTCCATCTGGGAGGTGCTCGTCAAAGGCCGGGGCATCCATGTGGGAACACGCCTCCAGCTTAAACCGGCCGCCAGCTATCAGCCAGATGCTGGACCGTTGCCCACCGATCCGGTGGGCGAGGTGATCGAAACCGGCGAGGCCGGCGAACGGGTCATCGCCTTTGACCGGCCGATCTCCTCCCTGCTGGCCAATCTAGGAACCATCCCGCTGCCGCCCTACATCCACAAACCACTGCGCGATCCTGAACGCTACCAGACGATCTACGCTCGCAACGAAGGAGCCGTCGCTGCACCCACCGCCGGCCTCCACTTCACCCCAGAGCTGATGGTGCGCCTGCGCCAGCAAGGCGTCAGCTTCGCTTATGTCACTCTACACATCGGCCCGGACACCTTTCGTCCGGTGACCGAGGAGCAAGTCGAGGCCCATCGCATCCACACTGAATGGGCGCGGCTGCCGGTCGAGACCGCCGAGCAGATCAACCGGACCAGGCTGGCCGGTGGGCGCGTTGTAGCTGTGGGCACGACCGTCGTGCGCACGCTCGAAACCGCCGCCCGCCGCAGTTCGTTGCCGGGCGAGGATGAGACCTGCCCCTGGCAATCGGTCGCCGCCTTCGAGGGCCCAACTGACCTCTTCATTTACCCCGGCTTCCGCTTTCGCGCCGTGGACGCCCTCATCACCAATTTCCACCTGCCCCGTTCAACCCTCCTCATGCTGGTATCGGCATTCGCCGGGCGAGAGTTTATCCTGCGGGCCTACCAGGAGGCGATCCAGCGGGGCTACCGCTTCTACAGCTTCGGGGATGCCATGCTGATCTTGTAGATCACGGAATGAGTGTCTTTACTGCTAGGACTTGCAGGCTATTGATCAGGTACGCGCGATCTGATAATCTATTCTTAATACGGGTACCCTAACCATCATAGTCAGGAAATGGCCGAGAGAATCCTGATCGTCGATGATGAGCCCGACGCAGGAATGCTCATCGGGTTCATGCTCAGCCAACAGGGCTTTGATATCGTGACCGCCTCAAGCGGCCGTGAAGCCCTGGTCAAGTCGGCTGAGTGCACTCCGGACCTGATCCTGTTGGATGTCATGATGCCGGGCATGGACGGCTATGAGGTTTGCCGCCAGCTCCGCGCCGATCCCCACCTCAGCCATATCCCCGTGATCTTTCTGACCGCCAAGACCGAGGTCAGCGATCGCATCGCCGGCTTCGAGGCCGGTGGTGACGAGTTCATGAGCAAGCCCATCCACCAGGGAGAGCTAATCGCCCGTGTCAATGCCCTGCTCAACCGCACCGCCGCCCTGCGCGCCGCCCTGGCGCGCCCGGCCTATGTCGTCGCTATCCTGGGCGCGAAAGGTGGCCTGGGGACGACCACGCTGGCTGTCAACGTAGCCGTCAGTTGCGTTAGCGCGAGCGGCGGCGTGCGCACCATCCTGGCCGAAATGTGCCACGGTCGGGGTGCGGCCAGTTTGATGTTGAGTATGCCCCGCGTGGAGGGGATCGCGGTGCTACTGCGCACCCCGCCTGAACAAATCGACGCCCGCCTGGTGGAGAACCGGCTCGCCGCCCACAGCAGTGGCCTCCGCCTTCTGCTGACCCCGCCGGTACTTGATGAAAACGCCCCGAATTGGACCCCTGAACTGGCCGAAGTGATCCTGCGCCACCTGCGCCGCATGGCTGACATGGTGTTCCTCGACCTCGGTGTGGGTTTGACTGCTGTCAACCGCACGCTGATCAACATGGCCGACCATCTGATCCTGACACTCGACCCCAACCCCCTCACGCTTGCCATCACGCAGGAGACCATGGAGGCACTCAGGTCGGTGGCGGGTGGTGCCAATCACCTGGACCTGGCCGTGATCAACCGTAGTCCATCCAGCCTGACGTTGCCGTTCCAGACGGTGGAAGACAGTCTGCACTGGCCCGTGAGCCAGGTGATCACGCCGGCCCCAGAGCCCATGTTCCAGGCTATACAGCGCGGTCTGCCGCTGGTTCTCAGCGATCGCAATAACCTGGTGTCCGGCCAGTACCAGGAACTGGCACAGAAAATCATGGCGCATCTTCCCAAGTTCGCCGGCACTGCGCTGCCAGCAGATGGCCGGGGCGTGCCTCCAGGGCGGCTCCTCTAACCAAATTGGGGGATAGCACCTGGCTTTCAGCCAGGTACTGGGCTTCTCTATCCGCTACTGTGCTTTCAGCGCGGTTTTGACGCCCGCTTCGAAGTCTCGCCGCCCCCGTGATGCCCCCATTGCAAAATCGAGGTGGTTGCGTGGGTCGGTTCAAGTGGCTATAATGCCTCTCTGAAGCAGTTGAGTCAGAGCCCATCATCCCGGGATCAAGTAGCCGCATGAGCGTCGTCGAGGAGATCAAAAGCCGGATTGACATTGTGGATCTCGTGGGCGAGACGGTCAAGCTGCGCAAATCGGGGCGCAACTTCATCGGTTTCTGCCCCTTCCACCCCAATACGCGCACGCCCTCCTTCGTGGTCTTCCCGGAGACGCAGGGCTGGCATTGCTTCGGCGCGTGCAGCACCGGCGGCGACATTTTCAACTTCATCATGAAGCGCGAGGGCTGGGAATTCCGCGAGGCGCTGCAATACCTGGCCGCCCGCGCCGGGGTTGAACTGCATCCGCCCAGCCCGGCCGAAGCCGCCCGGGCCGAGACCACCGGCCGCTTGCGCGAGGCTCTGACGGCGGAGGCGACCTACTACAATCATCTGCTGCTCCAAGCGCCCGAAGCTGCCCACGCCCGCGAGTACGTCGCCAAACGGGGCCTGCACGCCGAAACCGTTGAGCGTTTCCAGCTCGGCTACGCCCTGGATTCCTGGGATGCGGCGCGTAACTATTTGACCGGCAAGGGGTTTCAAGTTGAAGAATTGGTCGAAGCCGGCCTGCTATCGCAACGCGAAGATGGCTCCGCTGCCTTCGACCGCTTCCGTGGTCGCCTGATCATTCCCATTCGCGATGTACAGGGGCAGGTCATCGGCTTCGGCGCGCGCGCTTTCGGCGACGCCCAGCCCAAGTATCTAAACTCGCCTCAGACGCCGTTATTCGACAAGAGCGCGACGCTGTTTGGGCTCGACCTGGCCCGGCGTGCCATCCACGAGGCCGGCCAGGCAGTCATCGTCGAGGGCTATATGGACGTCATGCAGGCACACCAGGCCGGTTTTGCCAACGTCGTCGCCCAGATGGGCACAGCTTTGACCGAGGCCCAGTTGCGCCTGCTCAAGCGCTATACCCACCGCTTGATCCTGGCACTCGACCCGGATGTCGCCGGTGCCAGTGCAACGCTGCGCGGCCTGGATGTCGCCCGCACCACACTGGATCGCGACTGGCAGCCGGTGTTCGACCCACGCGGGCTGGTGCGCTTCGAGGGCCGCCTGCAAGCCGACATCCGCGTCGTGCGCTTACCGGCGGGCCAGGACCCGGACGACCTGATCCGCGCCGATCCGGCCGCCTGGGCGCAACTGGTACAAACGGCCGAGCCGATTGTAGACTATGTTATCGGCGCACTGACGGCTGGTCAGGACCTGGATGACCCGAAGGTCAAGGCGGAGGTGGCGCGGCAGGTATTGCCGCTGATCGGTGAGGTAGCCGACCCGGTCGAGCGGGGCGCTTACCTTCAGCGTCTGGCCAGGATGTTGCGCGTAGAGGAGAGGAACCTGCTGCAGAATCTGCGCCCGGCCGGTCCACCGCGCCGCAGCCGGGCAGCCGCTGAAGCCGCTGTAACCCCAGCGCCGGTGACCGACACCAGCCCGACGCGCCCGGCGGAGCGGGTTGACGCTTATTGCCTGGCGGTGTTGCTGCGAACACCGGCCCTGATCGCGGCTGTGGATCAGGCTTTTCGTCGGGCGCAGCTTGACCTGCTTGCGCCCGACGATTTCAATCTCATCGAGCATCGGGAAGTGTTTCAGGCGCTACGGGCCGGCGCGACCACGCCTGAGGCACTATGGGACCACCTGGACCCAACCTTGCACCCGCACCTTGAGAAACTGTGGGCCGAAGCGCCTGCTACGATAGCAGATGACGAGAAGGCGGCCCGCGATGCGCTGGCCGCAGCCTTGCGCCTGCGCGAGCGCCGCCTGAGAGCACGCCTTGAGGAACTTCGCTTTCTCCAGGAGGACGCAAGCGCCCAGAACGACCGTGAGGCGCTGCGCGAGTATCACGAGATGACCCAATCCATCAGTGCCATGCTCCTGCGCCTGGCCCGGGTGCAGTACGGGCGGAGTGGCGACAGGCTGGGAGAAGCGGATAGGCTTAATCGGATCGAAACGAACTGACCAGAGCAGGGACAGAATGGTGAAGCGCAGCGAGTTCGTGAATAACAAAAGGAATCAGCCCAGGCGGGCTACCGAGGCCGATCCCGGCGCCGGCCTGAGGTCGGAAGCTGGGACCGAGGCCGATGAGCCACTCGAGCTATACGATGATACGCTCGATGTGGGCGACGAGACCACCGAGGACGAGTACGTCGAGTTGGGTGAGGAGGAACTGGAGGAACTCGACGAGGCCATCGAGCCAGGCGAAGAGGAACTGGAAGAGATCGAGGCCGAGGAAAGCGAGCTCACCGACGATGAATTGCTGACCGGGGCCGAACTGGCCGATGACCCGGTGCGCCAGTACCTCAAGGAGATCGGCCAGGTCCGCCTGCTCGACCCCAATGAGGAGATCTGGCTCTCGACGCAGATGGCGGCCGCCAATCATCTCAAGGCGCTCGTGGATCGGCTGCTCCAACACCTCAAGCGGGTACCGACAGGAGCCGAGACTATCGGCGAGCTGTATCCGGAATTACTGCGCGCCTGGGAGGCGACCATCACGATCTGCGACCGGTTGCGGCTGAACCCGCCGGACCTGCTGCGCATGTTGCGCGAAGCCGAATCCCTACAGTGGGTCTGGCCTGAGAAAGCTGCCTCTTATCTGCGCGATTATCTCGAGCACGGCGGCGAGTGGCGGGGTCAGGACGAGGACTGGAGCCGGCTGGCGGTTCAGGTCTTCAATGTCTACATGGTCCTATACCTCATGCCGGACCCGACGCTGGAGTGGCTGTATGAGCGCTTCGCGGCCGAAGGGGCCCTGCCGCCTCTGGAAGAGTGCCTGACCCATCTGCCGGGCGAGGAGGCCATCGCCACCTCCTTCACTGGCGTGGCTCAGCGCGCTGAAGAAGCCAAAAAGGCGCTCATCCGCGCCAATCTGCGCCTGGTGGTCAGCGTCGCCAAGCGCTATATGGGGCGGGGCATCTCCTTCCTCGACCTGATCCAGGAGGGCAACATCGGCCTGCTGCGGGCCGTCGAGAAGTTCGACCACACCAAAGGCTACAAGTTCTCGACCTACGCCACCTGGTGGATCCGTCAGGCGATCAGTCGGGCCATCGCCGACCAGGCCCGCACCATCCGCATCCCGGTGCACATGGTCGAGACGATCAATCGCCTGATGCGCATCCAGCGGCGGCTGGTGCAGGAACTGGGGCGCGAACCGACCTCTGAGGAGCTCGCGCTGGAGATGGACCTGCTTTTGCCGGAGGAAGTGCAGCAGATCCTGAGCGCGCAGGCGCGGGGTGAGCGTGTGGACCCGGCCCTGGACCGCAAGTGGCGCCGGGCGGCGGCCAAGGTGCGGCGCATCATCCGCATCTCGCAGGAGCCGATGTCGCTGGAGATGCCGGTCGGGCAGGAGGAATCATCGCTCCTGGGTGATTTCATCGAAGACGAGACTATCCCCGGCCCGGTGGATGCGGCCTCGAAGCAGTTGCTCAAAGAGCAGGTGCGCAGCGTCCTGGGGTTCTTGAGCGAGCGTGAGCGTGATGTGCTAGAGATGCGTTTCGGCCTGAAGGATGGGCAGGATCACACGCTGGAAGAGGTGGGGCAATACTTTGGCGTGACGCGCGAGCGCATCCGGCAGATCGAGGCCAAAGCCTTGCGCAAGCTGCGCCACCCCACGCGCAGCCGACAGTTGCGCGATTATTTAGCGTGAACTGATCACTGACAGAGGAGGCATTATGAGCAATGTCATCCCGGAAGGAAGCGAACCGCCACCGTCCGATCAACCGTCGGGTGAGCGACCACCTGAGGTAGTGCCAGCCGGGCAGCCGGCCGAGGCGTCACCTTCCGGGCCACCGGTCGAACCTGGGCCGCTGGAGCGGCCCCCTAGTGCCATGCCTCCTCCCCCGCCTATGGCCGGGCCCACGCCAACCTCTGCACCTCCCTCACCGCCGCCCTCTGCTGCCCTAACAACCCCTCCAATGTCAACATTCTGGTCCACCGTCCCCCAGACCTCAGCCTTAGCGGCAACTGCAAGTTCGGACTCGGCTGCGGCCTGAGCTTGTGCACCTTCCGCGGCATTAACCTCAAGTGGGCTGGCGAATGGGTCTTGTGGCTCCCAGCCATAGGGGTTAATTGCCCACGCCCCAGGATTACCCCCACCTATGTCACCCCAGGAGTCCTCGACATGCCCCGTCGGGTCGGTGTACTTGAGGGGGTTGTTGAGGGTATAGGCATAGCGGTTGAGGCTCTGGGGGTTGCCCGGCTGGGGCACGAGCGTGTCGGGCTGGATGAAGCGCATGAGCGCCGGGTCGTAATAGCGCGCCCCGTAGTACAACAGCCCCGTGCTCCCGTCCAGCCGCTGCACCACCGGCGGCGGGCGCGGCGCGCTACGGCCTAACACCAGGGCCGGATGGCCACC
>CADDZL010000068.1 GCA_902812335.1 Chloroflexota bacterium
CTGCCACGATGGTCAGGTTATAGCCGGAGATGACCAGAATGTGGCTGGTGCCCGTGCGGTTGAAGGCGTCCTCGAGAGCGGTTGAGATGCCGGACGGTCACCGAGCAGGATGCCCTGGAGCACGCTGGCCTGAGGCTCGGCCAGGCTGGCGGCAATGGCGTTGCGGGCACGGGCCTTCAACGCGAATAGAGCCATATAGAACGGATTGCCCTGATTGCGGGCGATGAGGGCTGTGCCGCTGGCTTGCAGCAGTGCGCTAATGCCACGTTGCGCCAGGTAATCGCGATAATCGAAATCGGCGAAGACGGGCGGGGCGGTCAGCGTGCCGGTGATAAGCAGGCGATCGCCATAGGTGAAGGGCGCGAAGGGTGGCAGTCGGGCGAGGGCATCGCTTTTTAGGGCATAGCTCGTGCCATCGGGGAGTGTCAGCCGCTCGATATGGAGGCGAACATTCGTATAGTCATTGTAGGCCTCAGGCTCCGCCACTACGACTCCTTCAATAGCGGCGCGATCCACCCCGATGTAAGGCGCTAATGAATCAGTCTGGGCAAAGGATGACGGATAGCGCAGTACACCGAGGAGCGCGAACAACCCACAGGCAAAGACCAGCCTGGGCTCAGGCTCATGCCGCCAGAGCACCAGGCCGAGCAACGGGATGAGCGTCAGAGTGGCCAGGAAAGCGCGAGGCGGTGAGAAAAGAGAGGCCAGGCCGATCCCGGCCAGCCAGGCGGCGGTCAGGGCGACGAGAGGCATACGATGGGCGGGTAACGTGGCTTATAGGGCCGCCTTCACAATGCCGTCGGTGTGCTTCGGCGGCCCGGATTGATGGCGGCATAGACCGCGCCGCCGATGGCGGCCAGCACGATGGTGAGCGACGGGACGCAGACGACCGCCACGACCAGTACGCCCAGCGCAAATTCCCTCTGGCGTAGCCCGGCTTCTCGCAGCAAGCGCAGTGGACATCTCCACCTCCTCTATCAACTAGGTTTTGCGCGGGCGGGGGGCCGGTGATCTCTGCTTGGCTCCGGCGCTGCCACGATAGGCCGGTGCCAGGATGGCGTGGATACGGCAGCGCGAAACGTCGCGGATGCGGGTGGACAGGCGGGGGTCAATCTCCTCCACCTCCAGGGCACTGGTGATCACGGTCGGAAGCCGGGCAGCATAGCGGTAGTTGATGATCTGGAAGAGCTTCTCGCGCGCCCACGGCGTGGCGCTCTCGGTGCCCAGGTCATCCAGGATAAGCAGTGGCACTGTCCGCACCTCTTCAAAGCGCTTGTCATAGGAGACCAGGCTCTGCGGGCTATAGGTGGCGCGCAGGTGGTCGAGCAGGTCGGGCACGGTGATGAATAGCACCGGATAGCCCTGGCGCTGGCGGTAGTTGGCAATCGCAGCCGCCAGATGGGTCTTGCCACAGCCATAGGTGCCGATGAGCACGAGCCAGTCCTGCGGGTTCTCGGCAAAGCGTCGTGCCTGGGTGAAGGCAGCCGCCAGGCTATCGCGCTCCTCACGGGGCAGTTCATTCTGACGCAGGTCAAAGGATTCAAAAGTCTGGTCGCTGTGCAAAGCCAGGCTGGACAGCTCCGATTGGGCCGGGTCCACACCTGTGCGGCGGAAGTCAGGTGCCCTGATGGCGATGATCCGTGTCAGGTCGGGGTCCACGATCCGGCTGCGCAGGCGCAGATCGATCTCCTCCAGTTCGTGGTTGGTGGTGATGACGGTGGGCAGGCGGGCATTGTAGCGGTAATTGATGATCTGGAAGAGCTTCTCCTGGGCCCAGGCCGTGGCGCTCTCGGTGCCTAAATCGTCCAGGATGAGCAGCGGCGTGCTGCGGATCAACTCAAAGCGTTCGTCGTAGCTGACCTCAGAAGTTGGGCTGAAGGTGGCTCGCAGATAGTCGAGCAGGTCGGGGACGGCGATGAAGAGGGCAGGTTGGCCGTGTTCGACGCGGTAGTTGGCGATGGCTGCCGCCAGGTGGGTTTTGCCGCAGCCGTAGCCACCGCGCATGAGTAGCCAGCCCTGCGGGTCTTCGGCATATTTCCTGGCCTGCTCAAAGGCGCGGCGCAGGTTGTCACGCTTCTCGGCGTTCAGGCCGTAGCCTTCGGGCAGGAAGGTATCAAACGTGAGCCGCGCCAGCGCATCGAGGTTGGACAGGGTTCGCAGCAGCCGCACCCGCTCCGCCTCGATCTCGGCCAGACGGTGTGGGCAGGGGATAGCCTTGCCGAAGTTGGGATGCCCCACCGGCACATCCTCGCGCACATAGCCCATCCCACCGCAGATGGGGCAGGGGGTCCCGCCTTCTTCGGCAGAGGGCTCAGTGCTCGATGAATTCGCCGAATTCGCCCTCGATGTATCGGCGACGATCCTTGGCAGAATCTCCTCGACCGGTTCCATCGTCCTTGCCCTCGCTGCGCCACCGCTCCAGGATGCTCAGGACGTAGCGCCACTTACGCACGTTGTTTTTCACCGCCAGCGCTATGGCCTCCTCGATCCAGCCGGCTGGGTAGGACAACTCGGCGTCGCGGAGTTCGTCGGCGATCAGCGGCGTCAACATGCCGATATTCTGCTCGTAGAGCGTAAAGATATTCGGTCGTTCCAACACCAGATGGAGGCGTGGCTCGCCCTCTTCCGGTGGCTGCCAGCCCTCCCGTGCCACCAGTTCGGCCGCCGCCCGGCCTCTATCCGTGTTCAGAAAGTACAATTCCTCGACGCCCGCGCTGCTTTGCGCCGAGGCACGCAACAGCGTCCCCCGTGTGACAGCCCGCTCCAGCGCTGCCTCCAGGGCCTCCTCAGCCGCCCGGCGCGTCGGCCCCAACCCGCTCATGAACAGCTCATCGTCCAGGAAATCCAACCGGCGCAGGTAGAGCGGCCGGCCGTGACGCCGGTGAAGTACCCAGAAAGTATATAATGTGACCTTCAACTCAGCCAGATCGTCAATGGTCGGCAAGAGTTCGCTGAAGAACAGGCTGGGTAGAGGGGTGGAGCGCAGTTTGCCCGCGGGGAAGCCGCTGAAGCCTTTCACTAAAGACTCACCTCCCGCGTCATCAGGTTGGTGAACTGCGTCAGTTGACTGCGGAAGAACAGCTCCACCGTGCCGGTAGGGCCGTTGCGATGCTTGGCGACGTGGATCTCGGCGATGTTCTTACGCTCGGTATCGGGGTCGTACAGGTCCTCCCGGTAAATGAACATGACGACATCCGAGTCCTGCTCAATAGAATTGTGGACAATAATATCGCCTGCTACGAAATTGTGCGGGCCAGGCACCGTCAGATCATAGACTTCGGCTTCACCCTCGGCCTCAATTGAGACGATCTCATCCCAGTAAACATCGCTCATGGATCGAGAACATGGCCCCTGCAGAGAGCGCGGCAGAGCAATGCGCTCGTCCTCTCCTAGCCCACCGAGGCATTTCCACCCGTGAATGGTGAGGAACTTGTGATTGGCTGTCGCCCGGACTGTGCGTCCCAAGCGGGTGGTGAGACGGTACACCGGTTTGACACCAGTGCAGAACGCACGGGTCACCACGGCAGGTTCCAGCTTCCAGCTTTGCGTATTGACGCTCATGACCCGAAAACCGGTTTTGTCCGTCATCTCCTGAATAGGAACATAGTGGCCACTATCGGGCAGATAGACGGGCGTATCGCCGGTGAGGCAGCCAGACTCCCTCAGGTCCGACAACACCGGTCGCTTGTCCTGGCGCTGTTCGACGGCGCGGGAGAGCTGGGCGGCGGCCAGGACGGGCACGTTCAACTCGCGCGCCAGGGCCTTCAGGCTACGTGAAATATACGAAATTTCCTGGACGCGGTTCTCGGAGCGGAAGTCGCCCGACATGAGCTGCAGATAGTCCACGATGATCAGGTCAATTCCGTATTCAGCGTAGAGCCGCCGGCACTTGGTGCGCAATTGCAGCGCGGAGATCGAGGGTGTGTCGTCAATAAAGATGCGCGTCTCGGCCAGACGGCTGGTCGCCTGGACGAAGCGTGGCCATTCATCCTCTTTCAAATCGCCCAGGCGCAGCCGCTGGCTGTCAATGCCGGTCTCAGCGGCGACCAGGCGTTGCACCAGTTGTTCAGCCGACATCTCCAGGCTGAAGAGTGCGACCCGTTGACCGAATTTGCGGGCTGCGTTGAGGGCGATCGTCAGGACGAGCGAGGTCTTGCCACTTCCCGGTCGGCCGGCGACGATGATCAGATCGGACTTCTGCAAGCCGCCCAGCAGCTTATCCAGGTCAATGAAGCTGGTCGGCACGCCGATCATCTCGCCGCGATGGTCGTAGAGATACTGAATGCGGTCGTAATATTCGCTGATGACCTGCTTGATGGGGACGAGTTCCTTGGCCAGGCGGCGTTCGGTCACGCCGAAGAGCGTTGCCTCGGCGCGGTCAATCACCTCATCCACTTCGCCGGCATCCTCGTAGGCGATCTTGGCGATCTCGCCGGCAGCGTTGATCAGGCGGCGGCGCAGGGCGGTGCGCTCGACGATGCGGCCGTAGGCCTCGGCGTGAATAGGGGTGGGGACGGCGTTGATGAGTGAGGTGATATAAGCGCTGCCGCCCACCTCCTCGAGCTGGCCGCGCCGTTCGAGTTCCTCGACCACGGTGAGGAAGTCCACCGGCTCGCGCCGGTCATGCAGAGTCAGGATAGCGTCCCAGATCCAGCCGTTGCGGACGATGTAGAAGTCTTCGGGGTGCAGGAAGGGTGCAACGTCGAAGAGAGCTTCGGGGTTGATGAGAATGGAGCCGAGGACAGCTTCCTCGGCTTCAACTGAATGTGGCACACTGCGGTCCGGTCGGGCCGCACTGGGCTGCCCGTCGCTCATGTCTCCCCCTCCTGTCCCAGCGCCGTGTGGCGTGGGACGGCACTTACATTGAGCGCGTCTCCGGCACCGCGCTTCCCGCCCTGGCAGGCGGGGTTGGTCAGCTTACTATTCCTCGCCTTCCAGATCGTCCAGGTTCAGCGTATCTACGAAGTCTTTGAAAACATCCAGGCGCTCATCGCTGCTGGCAGGGCTATCGGCCTCGACCTCTTCCTCCGGTGTGATGGCCGCTTTGTCCATCACCTCGTCCTCGACGAAGATGGGCACGCGCACGCGCACCGCCAGAGCGATCGCATCGCTGGGCCGCGAGTCAATTTCCAGGCGGCGGCCGTTCACATCCACCACAATGCGGGCGTAGAAGACGTCATCGCGCAGGTCGTTAACCAGGATATGCGATACTGTTGCCCCCATTTCGGTGATGAGGGTCTTCAGCAGGTCGTGGGTGAGCGGACGGGCGACTTCGACCTCCTGGAGTTCCACAGTGATGGCGTCCGCTTCACAAGGCCCGATCCAAATGGGCAGATAGCGCTCACTATCCACGTCTTTCAGGATGACGACGCGATGTTGTGACATCAGACTGACACGGATGCTGTCAATAGTTACCTCAACCATAGTCTCCTCCCGTCCGCCACCAGGCCTCCCATTCTCGTTATTTGGATTATACCACAGACAGCCAGGGCGATACAAATGGGGTCAAATAACAAGCTGATCATAGAGAAGTTCCAGGCTTAAGTCCGGCACAACCGTCTCCGCCGAGCGCAACGTGAGCGTGGCGGCGGAGACCCCCAGGCGCAGGGCTTCATCTACCGGGATGCCGTTAAGCAGGGCGAAGATGGTCGCCGCCGTCAGCGCGTCGCCGGCACCGGTCGCATCAACCACTTCGGTCTGGATCGCCGGGATGTGCCCGCTGGCGTCGGCGGTCGCGTAAGTCAGGCCGATCTCCGCTCGCGTGATCACCGCTAGGCCAACCCCCATCTGCACCAGGCGTCTGGCGGCGTGTAGCGTAGCTTCGGGATCGGAGCCGCTGATATGGGTGCCGTTATCCAGCAGGACCTCGGCCTCGGTGACGTTGGGTGTGATGAGCCGAAGCGCGCTCAAATGTGGGCACAAGCGGGACGCAAGCACCGCCGAAGTCGGGTCGGCGCATACAGGCAGATCGTATTCCCTCGCCAGGCGAAAGAGCGCTCGTAGCGCTGCCGGCGATAGGTTAGCATCGATCACGGCCATCGCGGCGTCGCGGAAGAGGGCCCGGCGTTGCACCAGATAGCGGGGCGTCAAGGTGGTGATGACATCCATATCGTCGAATGCCAATGTGGGCCTGCCGGACTCGTCCAGGACGACCAGATAGGTGCCGGTGCGGCGGCCCGGCCGGACCGCTATGTGTTGGGTATCGATCCCGGCCTGAGCGGCCTGATCGAGGATACGCCGGCCGGACTCATCGGCTCCGACGGCGCTGAGGAGGACAGTGCGTTGGCCCAGCCGCGCCAGGTTCTCGGCGATGTTGCGGGCTGCACCCCCCAGGCTGACGCGAATATCGGCCGGGTTGGAGGTGTCGGGGATGGGTGGCCCTTTGGGCCGGACTTTGATGTCTAGGCTGGCAGCGCCAATGACGAGAACGTGACCCTCCGGGTTTGCCATCGTCCTCTACCTCGTTTCGATGTGAGCCACAGCGCCTCGGCTTGTGACGAAAGCGACCTGATATGGCACAGGGTGCAGCGGAGAGCATTTTGTCGCATGCGACCGAGAGGGATTATAGCATGAGTCTGCATTAGATCAAAAGTAGACCACCCTTGACGCCAACCCTTCGGCAGGTTACCATTGCGTTCATGGGTTGGAAAACATTCGCTGCCGAGGTCGGCGAACAACCGGCGCCGGAGTTTGCGCTGCTCTCGCAACGGGGCCACCTGGTGCGCCGCGAGGACTATCGCCAGCACGCCGGCCTGGTCCTGTTCTTCGGACACGGCGCGGACTGCGCAGCCTGCCTGGCGAGCCTGAGCGCGCTGGCTGCCGCTTATCCTGCCATCCACGAGCACGAGGCTGAGGTGTTAGCTGTGTTCCCGCAAGATGTCGGCGGCGCGGGTGGGGCGATAGAGATGCTCAGCCCGCCTTTCCCGATTCTGGCCGATGCCGGCGGCGCGGTGGCGGCGCGCTACGCGCCGCTCCTGGGCGCAGCCGGGCCGGGCGTGATCGTTCTCGACCACTACGGTGCGCCGCGCGCGGCCCATATCGGGCATGTGACCGGCGATATGCCGGGCGAGGTGCTCGAGTGGCTGGACCTGATGGGTCACGAATGCCCGGAATGAGGAGCGCCGGAGTGGCCCGTGGGGCCAGCGGAAATATAGCGTTCCGCCAGGCGGCGGGCCTCCTCCATCAGCGTCTGGCGTAACTCAGGCGGCTCCAATACCTCGACCTCGGCTCCCCAACTGCGGATCCAGGGCACCATCTCGCGCGGCTGGCTGACCTCGACGGTGAACAGGCAGCCGCCATCGGCCTGAGGGGTCACCTGCTGCGAACGATGCCACGAGCGTTCGCGCACCAGCGGTGCGGCCTCGGGCGAGAAGCGCAACGTCACCCGGTGGACCTCTGGCCCGGCCATGATGCCCCAGCTCGGTGCCAGGTGCTGGATGGGGTCGAAATCGGCCGGGATATCGTAGCGCTCGTCCAGGATCTCAACCCGTTCCAGCCGCTCGAGCTTAAATGTGCGCAGCTCGCCCGATTGGTCATCCAGGCCGATGACATAGCAACCTGCGCCGACGCCCGAGGGCTCGACGAAGTAAGGAGCGAAGTCGCGGGGTCGCACCTGGCCGGTGCGCGGGGAGCGGTACCATAGCCGCACCTTGCGCTGCCTGGCCCAGGCCGAGGTGATGCCTTCAAGCACAGCCAGGGAGCGGTTGTCGAGCGGTCGGCTCTGGACGTAGGCGGCGGTGCGGGCGATGTGCAGCGAAAGCGGCTCAGGCAGCGCCGTCGCCAGCTTGGTCAGGGCCGAGACGATGTGTGGGTCGTGCTCGTCGGCATAGCGTGTGAGCAGGCGGGCGGCGATGAACAGGGCCACCGCTTCGTGAAAGTTGAGCCTGACCGTCGTCAGGTAACGGTCGCGGATGATGCCGAAGCGGCCCTCGCCCTGCCAGATGGGCACGCCGCCCTCGCTGAGCAGGTCGAGGTCGCGGTAGACCGTGCGCCGGCCGACGCCGGTGCGCTGGGCGATCTCGACGGCGCTCAGGCCGTCGGGGGCATTGTAGAGCAGGCGTTCGATGGTGCCGAGCCGTTCCGCCCGGCTGAGCGTGCGCGTCATGGTGTTTTCTCAGCCTGCGTATTGTACCCCAGCCGCAGCAGGTGTGTCAATTTCTGACACGTCGGACGGAGGACGGTCGCGTTACCGCCCATCGCCGCTGCGGGCGGCTGCCGCGCCTGTAATCATACGCGTCCCGGATGTGTGCCAGGAAGTAGCGCCCATGCGACTCAGCTTTCATGAGGCCTTCATATTCCTCCGGCGGCATGTTGAAGTATTGATAGATACCGCCACTGTTGAACTCGATCTCCAACGTGCGGCTGTCGGCGTCGTAGCCGACGGAGCGGATCATGCTGGACTCAACCTCGATGCGCTTCATTACGGTCTCTTCTTTGCCTCACCTTTAATATCATACAACCTTGATCGGGGATGCGCCGAAGCGATGGACCCCAGGCGTCCCCTTCTTTTGCCCCAAGGACTGCACCACGTCAGGAGAGGGGGAGAATTGGGGGATGGAAAAAGAACGAGTGAGATGATACCATGTCAGGCATGATCTGATTGGTCTATATGGCTGTTTGATTCGAGGAGGGTAATATGGGCGAGTGCGACCGATGCAAAGCGGAGCGGTGGACGCGTATATGGGCTGACGGTAACGGGCGGCGTTGGTATCTCTGCGATGCGTGTTACGTAGCCATGAGGCTTGGTGAGCCGACCAAGCCGCTGCCTAACCCCGGCGACATGTCACGGCCACGAGTGCAGTTGGTTACAACTGCCTGAACTGTGATAAATGAGTCGTTCCCTTCTTTGTCGCAGATACCGGCCCCAGTACGAGGCGAAGAGCGGGTGACGGGATTCGAACCCGC
The DNA here is from genome assembly GCA_902812335.1 of Chloroflexota bacterium. Taxonomy (GTDB): domain Bacteria; phylum Chloroflexota; class Anaerolineae; order DSLN01; family DSLN01; genus DSLN01. The sequence continues at coordinate 8,905 of CADDZL010000068.1, forward strand.
GACTCACTGCTTGGGAAGCAGTTGCGCTACCGCTGCGCTACACCCGCTTGCCGATTTGTGCTCATTATAGCCCTCTGGCAATGGCTTGTCAAGATGCCCCAGGGGGGGGCAACGCAACCAGCGCCGGCCTTGCACCTGACTTAGCCTGGGCTATGATTGCCGCGGGAAAGGAGTTGCTGTCATGGCTTTGGAGGTCCCTATTGCGAAGCGCGTTCGTGGCTTACCTTCACCGCTACCCCCTCCCGATGGTGGCCAGGGCTGGCCACGGCAAGGCGATTGGACTTACGGGGATTATCTGCGCCTGCCGGACGATGGGCGGCGCTACGAAATCATCGAAGGGGTACTCTATGTGACGAATGCGCCCGATTTCGCCCATCAGTATGCTGTTCAGCAGATTGCATCTGAGATCATGTCGTTTGGGAGTGGGATCGTCTTTACATCCCCCTTCGAGGTTCATCTGCCGGGGATCGCCAAGCCGGTTCAGCCTGATATGCTATTCATTGCCGCCGAACAGCGGCCACCGGCCGGAGCCAGGTTCTTCGAGGGTGTGCCTGCGCTGATCGTCGAGGGGCTGTTCACCACCTAATCCTCGCGCTCATCGCCGACCGGCGCACCGGCTAGCTTGCGTTCCAGTCGTGCCAGCCGGTGTTCCAGGTCGGCCAGGGCTGTCTGGCGATCCGCTCCGGCTGGCCAACTCCTCACTGCCGCCAGCCCCCGCCGCGCCCAGGCCGCCGCTCGCTCCAGGTCGTGCACGTGCCACTCAAAGGTCTTCGCCAGTTCAATATAGGCCAGGGCGTCGTTGTGCGCCAACACGCTCAGCTCTTCCCACAGCGGCACGGCCTCGGCCCGGCGTTCCTGATGCTTGAGCACCAGCGCCAGCCCGCGCAGCGCGGCCACCCGTAACGGCAAGGGCAGGGGGATGCCATTACGGCCATCGGCGGCGAGCAGCGTGCGATAGGCGCGTTCAGCCTCGGCCACCAGCCCCAGGTCATTATACCAGCGCGCCAGGCTGAGCAGGTCGCGCCGGTCCATCGGCTCGGCCCAGGGGTTGCCGAAATTCCGGCATAGCCTGGCCGCCAGCGTGACCATCGAGAGGATGTCTTGTCCATTGTGGTAGATCACACGGCGCATAGGGCGGGCATCGCCACTGCGCAGGTAATCGAAGTAAAGGTAAGGGATCTGCCAGCTCGGAACATCGGCCTCATCGCGCTGGATGCCCAATACGCTGGTTTCCAGTGCGCTCAGCGCACATGACTCCAGCCGTTCGCGCCACAAGCGCCGCGCCGGATGGAGCAGGTCGAGATGGGGGCGGCTGCTGAGCGCCGGTGGCCGTCGCCGCGACAGGATATAGCGCGATTCCAACAGAGGCACGTCGAATACCCGGCCATTGAACGTGATCAGCGCCTGGCGCTGCGCCAGGTCGTCGGCCACTGCGGCCAGGAGTGCCGGCTCCTCACCGGGGTGGCGCATGAAATACTGGCGCAGACGGAAGGTATCACCCTCGAAGACGCCGATGCCGACCAGAAAAGCGAAATAGCCGCCGGCGATGCCCAGGCCGGAGGTCTCGGTGTCGAGGAAGGCGGTGCGGGCGAGGTCGGCGCGGGCGAACGTGCTGTCGCGCGCTAATTGTGCTGCCAGATGGGGCGGATGGCCCAGGAAGTCGGCCAGGGGCAGGCCGCCGCGCACGTGCCCCAGCGGATAAGCGGCCTCACTGACAAAGATGACGCCGTGCTCGGTCTCTTGAAAATGACCGGCGACCACGTCCTCAATGCCCGGTCCGCGCTGAGCTTGTCGCGCCCCGCTCGGCTGAGAGGAGGAGCGTGTCAGGCCCGGCCGGGCCGATTCGGGCTCATGGCCCAGCCCCAGCCGGCGCAAGCGGTCACGCAGATCGGTGCTCATGGCCGGGCATTGTAGCCCCTGTGGCCGTTGCGAGCAACTGCACCGCAGATAGATGATGGAGCGGATTTGCATTCTAGGCGGAATCGCTTAAGATTGGGTTCACTGGGGTGATGATCGGGCTGGAGGTTGAACCTTTTGAACCACTCTCAGGTATCTATAAGTACAGGGCAGGGGGTCACGGGGGCAGAGCCGATGACGGATGGGCCGGAGGATAGGGAACTGATCATCCGCCTGCAGACCGGCGATCTGGATGCGCTGGGCGCTCTCTATGCCCGCTACAAGACCCTGGTCTATCGGACAGCGCTGGCCATTACCCGAGATCCAGAAGCCGCCGAGGACATCTTGCAGGATTGTTTCTTGAGGGTTCATGCCTACGCTGCCTACATTGATCCGTGGTTGCCGCTCAAGCCTTGGTTATATCGCGTCACGGTCAATCTGAGCTACACCTGGGCGACCCGGCGCAACCGCTGGCGCTTGCCCCTGGAGGATGTGGTAGATCAATTGGTCAGCCCCAGCCGGCTTTCGCCAGAACGGGCTGCCGAGAATGGCGATATGGAACGCGCTATCCACTCGGCCATTGAGAGTCTCGGTTTCAGCCAGAGGGTCGTCGTGGTACTGCACTACTTGAACGATCTGAGCTTGAAGGAGATCGCAGACATTCTGGAATGCCCGGTGGGCACGGTCAAGTCGCGCCTGCACTATGCCCGTGAGAACTTACGCCGCCATCTGACCAGTGGGGCGGGCGTGCCGGAGGTCATTTATGAATATACGTGACAGGATGCCAATGCCAGAAGAAGATGAGCTGGATTGGCTGATCCGGCGCGCCTTGCAGCAATCGGTCGCTGGGGCAACCCCGCCCCCGGACCTGTGGTGGCATCTACGGCGCGATCTCATCGGAGGGCCGGGTTTGCGCCGCCGTGCTGTGGCCGGGCGGTCACAGCAGCGGGGTCCGGCCTGGCTCGTGGCAGCGGCGCGGTTATCGTCGCTACTCAACCGTCTCTGGGCTGCGCCTCTCAGTTCCGACCAGGCTATGTTGCTCGAACAGAAGTGGGTCGTCTTGCTAGGGTTTGCTCCTCTGGGTCGCGTGTATTGATTGGCTCTGCGTCACTTACATCCCCTTATCGAGCCCACTGAACCGTTGCGCCGGAACCCGCTCTGGCCCCGCATCGGCTCTCGTATGGGCACCTGCCAGATGTGCACCAGCCGCATCCCCCTGTCTGTTTCGTTGTGGTATAATCCTGACGATTGGCCAGTGGGAGCCCAGAGTTGACCTTCCTCCAACGTCTGCCGTACGAGGGGAGCAGTGATAGCCCCTTCTCTCTCAGGGAAGGGGGTTGGGGGTTAGGGTTGAGTGAGAATAAGCAGAGGATAAGATGAGCAGCAACCAGACGCGGGGTCGCAATGGCGGAAACGATCGCCTGCTGGATGTGCGCAACCTGAAGACCTATTTCTACACCGAGGACGGTGTGGTTAAGGCGGTGGATGGGGTGGACTTCCATGTCAATCGCGGCGAGACCGTTGGGCTGGTGGGCGAGAGCGGCTGTGGCAAGAGCGTGACCTCGCTCTCGATCATGCGACTGATCGCCAGACCGGGTAAGATCGTCGAGGGCGAGATCGTGTTTGATGGGCAGAACCTGCTCGACCTACCGGAGAGCGAGATGGTGCAAATCCGCGGCAACCGCATCTCGATGATCTTCCAACAGCCGCAGAGTTGCCTGAATCCCGTCTTCAAAGTCGGCGACCAGATCGCCGAGGCCCTGGATATCCACCGCAGCCTGGGCAGAGCAGCCGGCTGGGAACGGGCGATCGAGCTGCTGCGTATGGTGGGCATCCCGGACGCGCCCCGCCGCGCCCATTCTTATCCGCATGAGCTATCCGGCGGCATGGCCCAGCGTGTGATGATCGCCATGGCGCTGGCGTGCGTCCCTCAACTGCTCATCGCCGACGAGCCGACTACAGCGCTGGACGTTACCATCCAGGCGCAGATCCTGGATCTGATGCGCGGCTTGCGCGATAAGATGGAGGTCTCCATCATCCTGATCACCCATGACCTGGGCATCGTGGCCGAAATGGTCAGCCGGGTAGCGGTCATGTATGCTGGCCGTATCGTCGAGGAGACCGATGTCAAGACGCTATTTCAGGACCCCAAGCATCCCTATACGCAAGGGCTCATTGGCTCGATCCCTGTTCTGGGCATGGTCAAGGACAAGCTGGAGGTGATCCCCGGTTCGGTGCCCAATCTCATCAACCTGCCGCCCGGTTGTCGCTTCGCCCCCCGCTGCCGTGCCCGCATTGAGAACCACCTGGAGATCTGCACCGTGCAGGAGCCGGAACTCAAACCGATCGCGCCGGGGCACACGGTGCGGTGCTGGCTGTACGAGTAGTCTGGAGGAGAAGCCATGCGTCAAGAGGGTTCATCCGATGGTTCTCACCAGGGCGAGACGCTAGTTGAAGTCAGGCATCTCAAGAAGTACTTCGCGGTGCGGGGCGGGCTCTTGCAGCGGGTGCAGGGCTGGGTGCAGGCGGTGGACGATGTCAGCTTCACCATTAAGGCCGGCGAGACGCTTGGGCTGGTGGGTGAGAGTGGCTGCGGCAAGACGACGGTGGGCCGTACCATCCTGCGGCTGATCCCGGCCACCGCCGGTCAGGTGATCTTCGCCGGGCAGGACGTATTCGCCCTGAACCCTACCGAACTGAAGAAGGCCCGCCGCGATATGCAGATCATCTTCCAGGACCCCTTTTCTTCGCTGGACCCACGCATGCCGGTGGGCGATAGCATCGGCGAGGGTCTACTGGTACACGGTGTGCGCGACCGCAGGCAGCGCCATGAGATCGTGATCCAGACGCTGGACAAGGTGGGGCTTAGCCCAGACCATGCCCGCCGCTATCCTCACGAGTTCTCCGGTGGCCAACGCCAGCGCATCGGCATCGCCCGTGCCCTGGCGCTCCGACCGCGGTTCATCGTATGCGACGAGCCGGTATCGGCGTTGGATGTCTCCATCCAATCACAGGTGCTCAACATTCTGCGCGATCTACAGCACGAGTTTGGCCTGACATATCTCTTCATTGCCCACAACCTGAGCGTCGTCGAGCATATTAGCGACCGCGTGGCGGTCATGTACCTGGGGAAGATGGTGGAACTGGCCGACCGGGATGAACTCTACCGCAACCCGCTGCATCCGTATACTCAGGCGCTGATGTCGGCTATCCCCATCCCCGACCCCAGCCTGCGACGGGAGCGGATCATTCTGAAAGGGGATGTGCCCAGCCCACTGAACCCGCCCAGCGGCTGCCGCTTCCATCCGCGCTGCCCGGTGGCGTTGGAACATTGCAGCCGCCATGAGCCGGAGTTCCGCGATATAGGGAATGGGCACTACGTAGCGTGTTGGCGCGTGGACTGACTCAAGGCCAGAGGGGTGGCCCGAACTGGGCCCAATCGTAGCTGACTACCACGCCGCAAGGAAGGGGTGCGGTTGGCACCTGAGTAACGACCTCCCACAGCCATTGGCTGAAGTCGGCGAGGTCGTCCGGTGGTAAAGTTAGCAACAGTTCCGTCAGCGCCGAGTCGAGTGCGGCATCATATTCCTGCATTACCCTCGAGTCATCAAAGCCCGCCATCGTTTGCTCCCCCCTCGTGGGGTCTCAGCCTGTTCCTCTCAGCACCAGGCCGCCAGCAGCCCCCGCAGCCTCCCGGCCAGGCCGGATCGCGGTGCCGGCGTGACTGAAGCCTGGCAGCCGGGGTCATTTGCACGCATTGTAGGGCAGTAGAGGGCCTGTGCCAATGGGATATTGGTAGGACCGGCTTGAGGGGGTCAGGGTTGGGGGG
>CADDZL010000069.1 GCA_902812335.1 Chloroflexota bacterium
GTCCTGAACGCGGCCGCACTCACCTATGTTGCGGCGGTAGCACAAGCACTGTCCACGCTGCTGTATTACGTCCTCATCCTCAGTGGCACCCGGCGGCGACGGTGAGCGCGTAGTGTATGGCCCTTACAGGTCCAGGCGGGCGATGACGAGACATGCGTTCTGGCCGCCCAGACCGAAGGAATTAGACAGCACCACCCGCACATCGGCGCGGCGCGGTTCGTTGGGCACGTAATCCAGGTCGCAGGCCGGGTCAGGCGTCTCGTAGTTGATCGTGGGATGAATGATGCCGTGCTGGATAGTTAGCGCGGATACAATCGCCTCAATTGCGCCGGCGGCGCCCATGGTATGGCCGAGCATGGATTTCGTCGAACTGATCGGCACCTCATAGGCCCGCTCGCCAAACAGCGTCTTGATAGCGTAGGTTTCAACTGCGTCGTTCACCGGCGTTGAAGTGCCGTGAGCATTGATGTAGTCCACCTGCTCCGGGCTCAGCCCCGCGTCCTGCAGCGCCCAGCGCATAGCCCGGACCGCGCCCTGACCATCGGGGGCAGGCGCGGCGATATGGTAGGCGTCTGATGAGGAGGCATGGCCGAGCACCTCAGCATAGATGGAGGCCCCCCGCGCCAGGGCATGCTCCAGGCGCTCGACGACCAGGATCCCGCAGCCTTCACTCAGGATAAAGCCATCGCGCCCGGCATCGAAGGGGCGACTGGCCCGTTCTGGTTCATCGTTCCGTACCGACAGTGCTCGCATCGCGCAGAAGCCAGCCAGCGAGCCCTCGAACACCAGTCCCTCGACACCGCCGCAAATGACGATGTCGGCCACGCCGCGTCGGATGAACTCGGTGGCCTCGCCGACTGCCTGTGTCCCCGCTGCGCACGCCGTGACACAGGCGCTGATCGGCCCCATTGCTGAGGCCATCACGCTGACGTGGTGCGCCGGCATATTGGGCAGCCCGGCGGCCAGCGCGAAGGGGCTCACGCGCGCCGGGCCTCGGGTGCGCAAGGCCACCATCCCCTCGTCAATCCGCTCAAACCCCCCCATTCCTGTCCCCACCACGACGCCCAGGCGTTCGGGGTCTACGGTCTCCGGACTTAGCTGGGCGTCGGCCATAGCCTCCTGAGCCGCCGCGATCGCGAATTGGGATACGCGTGCCATGCGCCGTGCCTCTTTGGGGGCCAGGTAGCGGGTGGGATCGAAGTTCAGTACGGTCCCGGCGATGCGGGAGGGGAAGGGGCTGGCGTCAAAGTGGGTGATCGGCCTGACGCCGGAACGCCCGGCCAGAAGCCCTTGCCACAACTCCGGCACGGTCAGGCCCAGCGGCGTGATGGCGCCCATGCCCGTGATGACGACGCGGGGCCGACTATGATTGTCCTGCCTGTATTGTGTTCTTTCCAGTTGCATGTCACTCCACACGTCGTCAGCGGTCAGCCGGTGACAAAGGATGACTTGCGTAGCTCATCGCCACGGGTTGCTGATGGCTGATATCTTGAAGCAGATAAGCGATCAAGCCCGACCTTGATCGCGCCGGGCACGTTGCCCTGAACTGCTTGGGCAGCCAGCCGCACGGCGTTAGCGATCGCCCTGGCGTTCGAGCGGCCATGTGCGATGACCACCACACCCTCTACGCCCAGTAGCAGCGCCCCTCCGTATTCAGCGTAGTCCACCTTGCGCATCAGGCGGCGCAGGCTGGGTAGGAGGAGAAGCGCGCCTGGCAGCATCATCACAGCCCCTGGCAGCAATAACGCCAGCCCCAGCTTGTTCAGCACCCCCCTGGTGAACTCTTGCCGGATATATCGCGCCAGAAAGGAGACCAGCCCCTCTGAGAGCTTGATGATGACATTGCCGGTGAAACCGTCGGTGACGACGACATCGGCCACGCCCCGACCAATGTCTTTGCCTTCGACGTTGCCCACGAAGTTAAGCGGACTGGCGGTGAGCAACTTGTAGGCATCCCGCACCAGTTCGCTGCCTTTGTCGGCCTCCTCGCCGTTGGAGACGATGCCAACACGCGGACGGGCGATGTGCAGAACGCATTCAGCATAGGCCGCGCCCATCAGGGCGTTCTGCATCAGCATCTCCGGCTTCGGATCCGTGACCGCGCCAATATCGAGGAGAACGCAACGGTTCGGTGCGGCAGGATAGACAAGGGCAAGGGCTGGGCGGCCAATGCCGTGGATGCGCCCTAACTGAAAGAGCGCGGCCGCCATGACTGCGCCGGAATTGCCGGCTGAGACCAAGGCATCGGCCTGGCCGTCGCGCACGAGCCGCATGCCGACGTTGAGCGAGGCATCCTTCTTCTGCTTGACGGCCAGTGTATGCTCCTCCATCTCGATAGTCTGACTGGCGTGCACCAATGATATAGGCAGGCCGCTGCGCGACCCGTCGCCTATATGGCGGGCCAGGAGGGGGCGGACACGAGCCTCGTCGCCCACAAGGACGATCTCATGTCCAGACTCGCGGGCTGCTTGAACTGCGCCCTCTACGACCACAGCGGGGGCATGATCGCCTCCCATAGCGTCAAGTACGATGCGCATACATAAGAAAGGGTGGAACAGACTCCACCCCATTTCCTGACCTTAGTTACGATGATCCTCTGAGCACCTGGGTGCTATTCTACGCCAAGCGCAGCCAGTTGACAAGCGAGGGGCGGTACGATATAATCTACTTGCTTGCCCCCGTGGCGGAATTGGCATACGCGGCAGGTTGAGGGCCTGTGCCCTTTCGGGCGTGCTGGTTCAAATCCAGTCGGGGGCACTGTAGGGGCGCGGCGTGTTGCGCCCCTAGTGCGTAATTATGCCAGGAGTTGTGCGGTCCTTGCGGCTGCCCCCACCAACCACCTGGCGACGCAGTGCAGCCCAATACCCAACCAAGGAAGCGAAACACAGAATGAATACCCAATCACATCGCTGGCAACGTGCTTCGACGTTGGCACTCGTCGTGACGTTGGTGGTCGTGGCTCTGATGCCTCAGGCGGCCGGAGCCAACCCTCCTGCTGTGATCCCCACCCTGGCGCGAACAAGCTAAACGGCAACAGCCCGTTCGTTGCCAGGCCGGATAGCTTGAACCTGGGCTTGGACCTCTCTACACCGCTACCCATGGTGGACTTGTAATGCCGACCGCTACAGGTCCACCAGGCCAAGCTGATGCGCCAGGGCCACCGCTTCGGTGCGGTTGCCTGCATCCAGCTTGGCCAGGATGGCGCTGACGTGGAATTTCACCGTCCGCTCGCTGATGATTAGACGGCTGGCGATCTCCTTGTTCTGTAACCCCTGAGCCATCAGGCGTAGCACCTCCGTTTCGCGTTCGGTCAACGGTTCGGGCAGCGGCGTCTGGCTGGCCCGGCGGATCAGTCTGGAGGCAACCTCGGGCTCCAGCAGTGAGCCGCCAGCATGGACGACGCGCACAGCATGGAAAAGCTCCTCCCGCGGCGCGCCTTTTAATAGATAGCCCCGGACACCGGCCTGGATCGCTCCCAGGATGCGCCCGTCCGTGTCATAGGCTGTGAAGACGATCACACGAGCGGCCGGGTTGCCGACGCGGATGGCACGCAACGCCTCAAGCCCGTCTAATCCTGGCATCTCGAGATCAAGCAGGATCACGTCGGGCTGGAGCGCCTGGGCGAGCGCAACCGCCTGATGGCCATCGCTGGCCACACCGACGATCTGGAAGTCGGGCTGCGTCTCCAGAATGGCGACCAACCCCTCTCGCACCACGGGGTGGTCATCGCAGATGAGGATGCGGATCATAGCCCTGGCTCTCGGCAGAGAAGCGTCTGTCTATACACCGGGCACCACCACGATCAGTTGAGTGCCGGAACCGGGTGCGCTCTTAATTGAGAGTGACCCATTCAACAGGCGGGCGCGCTCGCCCAGGCCTATCAGGCCGAAACCGCCTGCCGCGCCTGGCTGCACTCGAGCCGGGTCGAAACCCAGGCCGTCATCGGTGATGGTCAGATGCACTTCAGGACCCTGACGTGTCAGATGGACGTTGACTCGGTGCGCTTGAGCGTGGCGGATGACGTTATTGAGCGCCTCCTGGGTAATGCGATACAGGCCGACCTCGACGCGGGCCGGGAGCTTCTCGACACCAGCCCCAACCGTGACGGTGATCGGCAGGCCGTGCTCGCGACTGAGATCGGAGGTCAGATCGGCCAGGGCTTGAGCGAGGGTGCGACCTTCCAGCAGCGCGGCGCGCAGATCGAGAACGGACCGACGCGCTTCCGCCAGATTGAGTTGAGTCAACTCCAATGCCCGGCGGATTTTCTGGCGAGCGCGAGCCGGCTCTGTGTCCAGCAGCGCATCGGCCGCCTCCAGGTTGAGGCCAATGGCCGTCAGACCTTGGGCGAGGGTATCATGGATCTCGCGGGCCAGGCGGTTGCGTTCCTCGATGGCTGCGAGGCGGCGGCTCTCAGTGTACAGACGCGAACGCTCGACCGCAATCCCCAACTGGTAGCCGATCGTGTACAGGAACTGAAGTTCATCGGAGTCGAAGCTACGCCATTCCGGCCCGGCGACGTTCATCACGCCCAGCGGCTTATCCTGGGCATAAATGGGGATGGTGGCATGGTAGCGCAGGCCGTCGGTGCCGGCCACCGCCCCGGCAAGCCGGGTGCACTCGAGAACATTGATATTGGCCGCACCCCGCAGATTGCCGGCGCAGAACTCGTCCAGGCACAGGCAGTCACCGGTCATGCGCTTGGGGTTGCTCACCAGTGCCGGTGGCAGCTCTCGTGTCGCGGCCGCATAGAAGCTGTCAGGGTTGATATCCTCAGCGTCTGGATTCAGTAGCCAGATCCAGCCGGAGCGTAGATCAAGCAGGTCGGCCACAAGAGCCAGGACCCCTTCGAGGGCCTGTTCCAGGTCAACGGAGCGGTTGAGCGCCTCGGCGATCGTGTTCAGGATGGCCAGCTCGCGGTTGCGGCGCAGCAGGTGGGCCGCGTCGGCTTCGTGCGAGGGTTGGTAGACCTGGCGTTCCTCTGCCATGAGTGAACCGTCCTGGTCAGATTATGCTTCGCAGGGACGGTCCAGGTGATCGAGGAGTTCGGCGCGGGTGCGGGCATCCGTCTTGAACGCGCCGAGCATGGCACTGGTGACCATGCGGGCATTGGCCTTCCTGACGCCGCGCATCATGGCGCACAGGTGCGATCCCTCGATCACGACGGCGACCCCCTTGGGATGCAGCACCTCGTTAAGAAACTCGGCGATCTGGCTCGTCATCCGCTCCTGCACCTGGAGGCGACGGGCGAACAGGTCAACTATGCGGGGAATCTTCGACAGACCCAACACCTTGCCGTCCGGGATGTAAGCGACGTGAGCGCGACCATAGAAGGGCAAGAGGTGGTGTTCGCACAGGGAGTAATACTCGATGTCCTTCACCAGTACCATCTCGTCATAACTGACATCAAAGAGGGCGTCGTTGATCAGTGCGATCGGGTCCTGGCGGTAACCCGCCAGGAGTTCTTCGTACATGCGTGCAACGCGCTCGGGCGTGCGCCGCAGGCCCTCACGTTGCGGGTCTTCACCTACGCTGACCAGGATTTCGTGTACAGCCGCGGCAACTTTACTCTCGGCGATGTCACCTTTTCCATTAAGTGGGGCAGCGATCTCAAGTAGATCCTCAGTTTCATGCACAGCATAACCCTCCGTTCTCAGTCACCGACCGCGTGGTTGCAAGGGCGACCCTGAAGCGGCTCGTAGAGTGGAGATTCATAGGATACAAATGTACCACAAATCGCTGCAATCGGCAATGGGATTGATGATTGCAGATCCGGTGGCGAGTCATGCAAGGGGCGCCGGGGGGACACGGCGGCCTTACCTTTGCCAATAGGGTGGAGACACTCGCTGCCTTTGATACTTCGCATAGCGATAGAGCATCAACCCACCAAAACACACATTAAATGGTATAACAAAGATACCTAATGCCCAGATCGGGCTTCCCAGCCAGGAGAACAGGGCGATAACAGCCAGTTGCGTACCCAGGCCCATGGCGGTGACCGCGGTCAGGAAGCGTCGGTCGGTATAGGCTGAGGCCGGTTGGCCGGGCGTGATGCGGCGGTCGAGCCAGGCCATCAAGCGGTCCTGCCAGCCGTAAATCGCAGCATAGAGCCCCCGCAGAAGGCGCAGCGCGCGCCGGTCATCCCAGGGCATGCCGCCTTCGGCCGATTCATCCAGCCGGCTTGTCGTGTCGCCACCTGTCAACAGGCGGTATTTGACATAATAGTAATTGAAAGCTGTGCCCTGCCAGGTGGCCGAAAGCAGGGCAGCCCCAGCCAGCAGCAACGGGCCGGCTTCACCAGTTGCACCAAACCACGGCCAGACGATGCCGAGGTAAACGGCGGCGTTGATCACGAAGTCGAGGATCGAGTCGAGAAAGCGGCCGACGCGCGAAGGCCGGGAGCGGGCGCGGGCGAGTGAGCCATCTACTGCATCGAGAGTGCTCTTGACCAGCAGCAGCACGCCGGCCAGCGCTGCGGCGGCATAGGTTCCCTGTGCGTACAGAAGCGCCGCAGCCAGGCCAACGGCCGTGTATGCCAGCGTGACCTGAATAGGCGTCACCGGCGTGGGGATGAGCGCGCGCGTCAGAATACGGGCCAGCGGCCGGGCATAATCGCTTAGATCCAGAAACTGATCCTCCGGCCTGACCTTATCCAGATCAGCCATCACTCATGCGCATGGTCGCCGCTATGGGCGTGCAGGTGGGTGTGCTCCAGGCCCGGGTGGCGATGGCGGTGTTCGTGGATCAGGTTGCAGCGCAGCAGCAGGTCGCGATCCGCCAGAATGGCCGAAGGTGTGCCTTCGGCGACGAGGCGATGGTCCTCGCTGAAAACCAGGACCCTATCGGCGATGTCGGGGACGATACTCAGGTCCTGTGTGGCTGTCACGACCGTGTGGCCGACCTCGCCCTCCTGAATGATAAAGTCTACCAGCCAGCTCTGGCTGCGTGGATCAAGGCTTGTGGTCGGCTCATCCATCAGCCACACTTCGGGGCCGAGTGATAGGGCGGAGGCGATGGCGACCTTGCGCTTCTCACCGCCGCTGAGCTGATAGGGTGTGCGCTCACGTAGCCGGGTGATATCCAGTGCTGATAGCGCCGCCTGCGTGCGAGCTGTGACCTCATCGCGGGCCAGGCCGAGCTGGAGTGGAGCGAAGGCCACCTCGTCCCACACGGTCGGTGAAAAGAGCTGGACATCGGCGTCCTGGAAGATCAGGCTGACGCGGCGGCGGAAGTCGAAAGCGAATCCCTCGTCCTCAAAAGTGGCTTCAGACAGGGGGCGGCCAAAGGCACACACCTCACCCTGGCTGGGGAAATACAGGCCATCAAGGAGTTTGAGCAGGGTGCTCTTGCCGCTGCCGTTTGAGCCAAGGATGGCGACCCGTTCGCCCGGCCAGATATTTAGACTCACGTTGTCCAGAGCCAGGACACGGCCACCGTAGCTGTAGGATACGCCACGCACCTCAAAAAGAGGCCGGCTATCACGGTTATGGTTACGGTTGTGGTTGTCGTTCATTGTACCCTTCCCAGGACGATGGCGACGACCGCGAGCGCGATCAGGGCGGAGCCCCAGGCCCAATCGCGCCGGCCCATGCGGAAGGTTGCCATTGTCCGCGGCGCACTGCGCAGACCCCGCGACAGCATGGCCAGGTAGACCTCATTGCTTAGATAGAAGGACTTGCCCAACAAAACGCTCATGATAGCAGCGATTCCAGTACGTTCGCTGGCGCCGCTCGTCCGGCTCACGACGCGGCTCTGCCGCGCCAGGAACATCTCGTTGGCAGTGTGCAGCAGCAGGAAGATGTAACGATGGGTCATCCCCAGAATGATGATAAAGGCGTCGGGCACACGCAGGACCGACAGCGCCTTGAGAACGGTGTTCCAGGGCGTAGTCAGGATGAGCAGGACAGCATAGGACACGGATGTGCCGACGCGCAGGAGCAGGAACAGCGCGGTCTGTAGGCCGGTGCGCGTGATGGTCAGGCCGAGCGGCACGGCCAGTAGCGGCGGGCCAGGCGTGATGAACAGGGCGGGCAGGGCAACAATGCCGGTGAAGAAAGGCAGGAACAGCCACACTCGCTTGACGAAGAAGCCCAGTGGCACGTTCGAACGCCAGGCCAGGAACAGGGTGAACAGATACAGGCCGAAGATCGCAACCAGGTTGCGCGACAGGCTCACCGCTAGGAGTAGCGCGACGACGGCTAGAACCTTGACACGGGCGTCGAGGCTCTGGAGCAGCCCCGGCTGGCGGGCGACCTCCTCGGCGAAAAGGGCGTTTTCCAAAGCGCCGGTGATGCCAGACAGGGTGTGCTCGATGACGCTGTGCCGCTTACGGCGTGGCACCGAGGTGCTATCGCTAACCATTGTCCTTCATCATTCGGGGGCCGTGTCCGCCGCTCAGCAGGGCAGTGAACAGCCACGCTACGACTCCGATCAGGACAATGCCTACTACAGCCGAGATGACGTACCCCAGGTTGGCATTGCCGAGCCCTGGGATAGTGTACTCGGCCAGCGGCGCACCCCACAGCCCTTCCAACTGCCGGAGCCCTTGCGGAATCGTTTTGAGCGCTGGATCAATCTGGGTCAACTGCTCGGAACTCCACTCGCCCCAGGCGGTGCCCGGCGCCAGCAGACCCAGCGGGGTCAGGATGCTAAGCACCGCCAGAATGACCCATAGCAGGCGCATTCGCCTGAAATCAACCGACTCGGCAACCGCTTGCGGCTGAAGGTTTAGCATCAATAGCGACGGATTGGCGCGCTGTAGATAAGCAACGACAGCGCCGGTGACTAAGCCCTCGACGACCGAAGCGATGAGCATGTGAGGGATCATCATGGCCGGGATGGCGATGCTAAGTGGGAAGGGCGCATACAGTGGTGTGCCATCGGCGGCCTTGAACAGGAGCGGTTGGATGCCGAACTCGACGGCGGTGAAGAAGGCTGCGAGATTCAAGCCGATCCAACCGCCGATGATCGCGGCCAGGGGCCGCCGTCTTGCATCCAGAGGGCTGTTCCGAGCGATGAACTGATAGATAGCATAACTGGTGTACGGCAGGACAACGGCCATGTTGAAGCAGTTAGCGCCGATCGCCAGGAGGCCTCCGTCGCCGAAGAAAAGGGCCTGAATGATCAACGCGATGGAGATAGCGAGCGAGGCGATCTCCGGGCCCAGAATGATGGCGGCCAGTGCGCCGCCGACGGCATGGCCGGTGGTGCCGCCGGGGAGTGGCACGTTGAACATCATAATCACGAACGAAAAGGCAGCGAACAGTGCCACGAGCGGTACCAGGCGCCCGCTCAGGCGCTGGCGCAGGCTGCGCGCGCCGCGCACCCAGAATGGCAGGATGAGCAGGAACATCACCAACGACGTGAGCGGGCTCAGATAGCCATCGGGGATGTGCATCTGCGCCTGGGAGAGGGATGGGCTGAATTGAACGTAGCTCGTTAACATGGAACCCTCCTGGAATACGTCAATTGCTGTCGGAAGCCGCTGCCGTGGCCGCGACGGCGAGAGCATGGCCGGCGGTGTGGTCATGCGATGCCTGGTTCAGCGCACGAGCGCAATCTGAGCACAGGCCGAAGATAACCAGGTGCTCGATGGTCGCTTCAAAGCCGTAAGTGTCGCGCAGGGCAGCCCGGAGCGGTTCGAGGAGCTGGTTATCGAAGGAGAGCGTGCAGCCGCAATTCTGGCAGACAAGATGGTGATGGGACCGGGCCTGGGCCAGCTCGAACTCGGCCCGGCCATCGCCCAAATCGGCGGAGGTGATCAGTCGCAATTCGTGCAGGAGTTCAAGCGTGCGGTAGACGGTCGCCAGGTTGACTGCGGGGCTACGGGCCTTGACGCGCTGATAGATCTCCTCAGCCGTCATATGACCGTCCTCTTCGCAGAGGATGTCGAGGATCATCTCGCGTTGGGGCGTGAGCCGGTAGCCATGTTGGCGTAATGTCTCAATCAGACTATGGTGATGCACCTGACCCCCTTATCTGTTCCACTATTGGCGGAGCGGAGACTGTCTCCTTCGCTATTGCGAACGCTTGCAACTGCAAATATAACACAACTTCCCCGCTAAGTCAAGCGGGTGTAGAATCGGTGATGAGCCTGGACCGGCTATGCGCTCTAATAATGAGACCCCAAGGAGGACCGTTCATGAGCTCGGAGAAGCGCTTGACGACGGTAGAGGATCTGTTGACACTGAAATCAGTGTCTGATGCCCAGGTGTCGCCCGATGGCCGGTTAGTTGCTTTCGTTGTCGGTGACAGCTATAAAGAAAAGGACGCCAAGACTATTAAGAGCCAGGTGTGGCTGGTCGAAGCGCCTGGGGGAGAGGCCCGCCCCTTTACGTCAGGCCCGCGCAGCGATATCCTGCCGCGCTGGTCGCCCGACGGTCGAACCTTGGCCTTCCTTTCCGACCGGGTTGAGGAAGACAGGTATCAGATCTACTTGCTGCCGGCAGCCGGCGGTGAGGCGCGCCCTCTGACCGAGGTGAAGGGCAGCGTCTCGGCCTTCTCCTGGTCGCCAGACGGTCGCAGCATCGCCTATCTTATGAATGACCCCGAGACTGAGGAGGAGAAAAAGCGCGAAGAGGAGAAAGACGATGCCATCGAATTCGAGGCCCGGCCCAAGTACTCCCGACTCTGGGTTGTGGATGTTGCCTCCAGCGAGACACACACAGTGACGCCGGGGCCCATCCAGGTCTGGGAGTTTAACTGGTCAGCCGATGGCAACCACTTCGCGCTCTTGGTCTCGGATTCGCCAGAGGAATGGGCCTGGTATCGCGCCCGGCTGGCGCGGGTGCCTGCCGCTGGCGGACAACCGACCACGATCTACACCACGCATAAACAACTGGCCCGGCCGCTGTGGTCACCAGACGGCCACGAGATCGCTTTCATTTCCTGTATCTGGAGCGATCGCGGCGTCGTCGCGGGCGACATTTACGTGATCCCAGCCGAAGGAGGCGAGGCACGTAACTTGACCGAGGACCGCCCGATCAGCGCCACGTGGATGGACTGGGAGGGCGATGGGCGCTCGCTTCTGGTGATGGCCTATGAGGACGGTGAGACTGGCCTGTACCGCCTGGAACGCGCAACGAACGAACTGCGCCAGTTGTGGCGGGAACCGGTCGGTGTGACCGATCGCTGGTGGCAGCAGTACAGCCGGTCCGCCGACGGCCAGACGCTGGCCGTGGTGCGTGAGGATGCAGCACACCCCCGCGACGTGTGGTTGGGCCGCCTGGGCGCCGGTGAGAGGGTCGCATGGCACCAACTGACCCACTTGCATCCACAGGTAGCGGAGCTGGCCCTCGGTGAGACCGAGGTGCTGCGCTGGCATGGGCCAGATGGATTGGCCATCCAGGGGCTACTGATCAAGCCGGTGAGCTATGAGCCAGGCCGGCGCTATCCGTTGGTCACTTACGTCCATGGTGGGCCGGCGGCACTGTGGGGGCACCGCTTCTACCTATCCCCCGGCTGGCCCCAACTGCTGGCCGCACATGGCTTTGCCGTACTTTTGCCCAATCCGCGTGGCAGTGTCGGCTGGGGCGCAGCTTTCACTACAGCCAACCAGGGCGACCTGGGCGGCCACGATTGGCAGGACATCCTGGCCGGGGTGGATGCCTGCATCGCCGCCGGGATTGCCGATCCGGAGCGATTGGGGATTTGCGGCTGGAGCTATGGCGGCTTCATGACCGCGTGGGCCGTGACTAAACAATTACAGTTACCCAGCCTGAAGGGGCGCGCGCCCAGCGACGCGGCAGAGGGCATCCGCTTCAAAGCCGCCGTGATGATCGCAGGCATCTCGAACTGGCTCAGTTTTCATGGGACGAGCAATCTGCCGACCTGGGATACGCAGGCGCTGCAGACGGACCCCTACGAACCGCGTGGTGCGTTTGAGCGCTACTCGCCCATCACCTATGTGAAGAATGTGAAGACGCCGACGCTGATCATTCACGGCGAAGACGACCGTTACGTGCCCGTCGGCCAAGCCTACGAATTCTTCCGGGCGCTCAAGGAGTTAGGCGTCGAGACGCAACTCATCGTCTACCCGCGGGAGGGGCACGGCGTCCAGGAGCGGCAGCACGTCAAGGACATGCTAGAGCGCATCGTGGCGTGGTTTGAACGCTTGCTTTGACCGCAGGCGCCGCCTTCGCATGGAAGCCAAGTGCCCGCGGGTGTCTGGTCGCCCGCTACGGAGCGGGAAGGACCAGCGGCGGCAGCACGGCGCCGTGCTGCCGCCCGGTCGCGGACGCCCATTCGTCCGTTTCGGTGCCGCCGTCCAAACCCAGCACCTGCACGAGGCCTAGCGGCTGGAACGATATCTCCTTCTGCACCTGGCCGGTTTGCTTGTCGCGCCAGCACGTGACGCGCCAGTCTAACCCTTTGACGAATTCGCGCTTCCGCTCCGGCGTCTTGATCTGATCCAGGCGTCCATTCAGTATGTTCAAGTATAACTCAACGGCGATCAACGCCTGCGCCTGCGCCTGACGCGCCTGCTCCTGAGCGAAGACCTGCTGGAGCTTGGCTTCCTGGTCCTTCTTCTCGGCGGCCAGGCGGCTGAGCTTCGCCTCGATCCACTCACGCCGTGCCGGATCGCCGGCGTAGTCTAGGATACTCGCCGCTTCGCGGTCGATCCGCGCCAGGTTCGCCCGGATGCGCTCTTGTTCCGCACGGGCTTCGCTCTCCGGCGCCTGTAGCGCCGCCAGGCGCGCCTCCAGGTCTGCGATCACGCCTCGCGGATCGCGGGCGATGGCTTCGATATGTGCCCACGTTTGCTCTTCTAGCGGCTCGGCGCGGACGGCGTGGCGGCAGTCCGGGCAGCGATAATAGTAGTACTTCGTCGGCGTCTTTCGCCCTTTGGTTGTGCTGATGCCGACCATCACCTTGCGGCATATGCCACAGCGCACTTGGCCGCGCAGCAAGTAGAAGCGCTTCGCGTTTCGGGTCGCCTCGATGAAGTTTTCTTTCATACGGCGTTGCGCCGCTTCAAATACCTCGGCGCTGACGATGGCCGGGCAGACGCTGTCGTCCAGGCCGCCATGCGACCGGCTGTGGCGGAAGCGCCCGATGTAGCTCTCGTCTTTCAAGATCGCCGCGACCGTGCCGAACGTCCACCTGGGCGTCCAATCCTCCGACTTGGCCCAGCGACTCTTCGGCAGCTTCAGATCGCTATCGGCGCGGCGTGATGCGTTAGGGGATGGGACGCCTTCGGCGTTCAACAAGACCGCTATGCCGACAGTGCCCAGCCCATCCAGGTAGAGGCGGAAGATGCGCCGGATGACCTCCGCCTCGCGCTCACAGATGACCAACCGGCGTGCGTACTGGCCTCCCGCGACCCTGAACCCATAAGGTGGCACGCCACCCAGCCACCGGCTTTCGGACGCGGCGCGGCGCTTGCCGGAGGCCGTGCGTTCCAAGATAGTCGAGCGCTCCAATTCGGCCATCGAACCGATCAACTGAAAGACGAATCGACCGACCGGTGTACCTGTGTCAATCGGCTCGGTTGCGGAGCGTAGCGCCACGCCCAGGTCGTCCAGCCGTTCGTATACGTCCAGGAGCACCTTCAGGCTGCGCGCAGCGCGGTCGACGCGGTAGACGATGACCTGCTTGAACTTACCCGCCCGTGCGTCCGCCAAGAGCCTGCGGCCGTCGGGCCTCTCGTCAAAGGGGATCGTGCCGCTGACGCCTTCGTCTTTGTAGACGTCATAGACTCGCAGTCCGTGGAGGTCGGTATAGCGGGCGAGGAAGTTGTCCTGGTTCTGGATCGTGCCCGCCTCCTTCTGCTCTTCGGTCGAGTTGCGCTCGTATAGAGCGACGGGGGCTACGGCGTCGCTATTAGAGATCATAAAGCCTCCTGAGCCAGGTCACGGCGCCTGGCCGGTCGATGTATCAACGTACTCGCATGAGCGGGGGGACGGGATTCGGCGCCTTCTCTCGGTGGCGCCAGATCGGCCTCTTCGCCGCCGTGTTACCCGGACGGCGGCACCTGCCCTATGACACTGCGGTCACATTAGCCCTGGCGAACGAACACAAGGCGAACTCGCCTGCGGCCCGCGGTCGTCTCGCGCATGGCGAGCAGGAGGGGATCGCGGGCCAGGCGCGTGCGGTCGGCCATAATCATGGCCGCGCCCTTCGCCTGCGCCTCCCGGATCGCCCGGTCGAGTTCCGCGAGTTCCGGGTCGAACCCGCTCGCCACCTCGGAGAACTCGCCGGTGACGGCGTAGCCGTTCGCCTCGGCCCAGCGCCGCAGCGCCTCCAGCTGACGGGGCAGGCCGTCAGCGGTCGCACTCCTGGCGTAGAGGATGGCCGGCGTCAGCGTGTCGGGTCCGACGGGCGCGACCGGAAGTGCGGCGCCGAAGCGCGCGACCTGGCGCCGCAGCCACTCGTCGGCATGGCCCTCGACCAGGCCAACGTCGGCCAGGGCCGGGTGCTGGCGAAGTAGCTGCGGGCGGCAGACCTCAATCGCCCGCGGCACTTGGTGAACATAGATATCCCCGCCGAGCATGTAGCCCAGGAGATCGTAGACGCCGTCCGGCACACCGGGGCCGCCGCTCAGCACGACATGGGGATACTGCGTGACGGCGAG
>CADDZL010000070.1 GCA_902812335.1 Chloroflexota bacterium
GGGGGGAGGGCCATCGCGGTGCAGCACCATCACGCCCACATCGCCAGTTGCCTGGCCGATAATGGCGTCGCCGGGCCGGTTATCGGCGTCGCCCTGGACGGCACGGGCTATGGCCCGGATGGACATATCTGGGGCGGCGAGTTTCTGGTGGCTGATCTGGCCGGCTTCCGCCGTGCCGGACACCTGGAATACCTGCCCCTGCCGGGCGGCGAGGCCGCCATCCACAAGACCTGGCGCCTGGCGCTGGCTTACAGCCAGACGCTGCTAGGCGAGGTGCCCGACATACCGACGCTGGCAGCGTACAGCCCCACCGAACGGCGTATCGTGTTGCAGCAGACGGTGCGCGGGCTGAACACACCGCTCACCTCGTCCTGTGGCCGGCTGTTTGATGCCGTGTCCGCGCTCACCGGCGTGTGCAGCGAAGCCACTTACGAGGGCCAGGCCGCGATTGAACTCGAAGCCGTCTCGCTGGATGGCTACACTGAGGATGTGCGGCCCTACCCCTTCACGCTGGATGTAGCCGAGGGTGTCCACATCCTGCGGCTGCGGCCATTGTTTGAGGCCCTGGTCGCCGATGTGCGGCAGGGGACGCCGGTTGCGGTCATCGGCGCTCGCTTCCACACCATGCTCGTCGCTGCGGTCCTAGAGGTTTGCCGCCGCCTCCGCGAGCAGACCGGATTGAACGAGGTCGCGCTCAGCGGCGGCTGCTTCCAGAACCGGCTGCTGCTCGACGGCGCGAGCCAGGCGCTGGGCGAAGCCGGCTTCATCGTCTATACCCATCACTGCGTTCCGGCCAATGACGGCGGGATAAGTCTGGGACAGGCGATCGTGGCAGCATTTAATACGAATGGGACGCCGATGAACGCTATGACTAGAGTGAGGAGAACTGGAGATGTGTTTGGGGATACCGGGTAAGATCACACAGACTTGGGAAGCGAATGGGATGCGCATGGGCAAAGTGGACTTCGGTGGCGTGGTCAAGGACGCCTGCCTGGCCTACGTCCCCGAGGCTGAGGTCGGCGATTACGTCATCATCCACGTCGGCTTCGCCATCAGCCGGCTGGACGAAGACGAGGCGCTGCGCACGCTGGAGTTATTCCGGGAGATTGACGCAGTCGGGCAGGAACTGGGTGAGACGGGATGAAGTACCTGGACGAATACCGTGACGAGGCCGCCGTCCGTGTCGTGCTGGGGGCGCTGGCGCGGACGGTCACCCGGCCCTGGACCATCATGGAGATCTGTGGCGGGCAGACACACTCGATCATCCGCCACGGGCTGGACCGGCTGCTGCCACCGCAGGTCGAACTGGTGCACGGCCCCGGCTGCCCGGTATGTGTCACTCCGCTGGAGCTGATTGACAAGGCCATTGCGATTGCCTCACGCCCGGACGTGATCTTCACTTCCTACGGCGACATGCTGCGCGTGCCCGGCTCGGAGAAAGACCTGTTCCGCGTTCGCTCCGAGGGCGGCGATGTGCGCATCGTATATTCGCCGCTCGATGCGCTGGCCGTCGCCCGCCAGAATCCAACCAAAACCGTCGTCTTCTTTGCCATCGGCTTCGAGACGACCGCGCCGGCCAACGCCATGGCAGTCTGGCAGGCGCGGCAGCAGGGCCTGACCAACTTCGCCATGCTCGTCTCGCACGTCACCGTCCCGCCGGCGATCACCGCCATCCTGGAATCACCGGGCAATCGGGTGCAGGCCTTCCTGGCGGCAGGCCACGTGTGCACGGTGATGGGCTGGACCGAGTACGAGCCGCTGGCGCAGCGTTACCACGTGCCCATTGTCGTCACCGGCTTCGAGCCGCTGGACATCGCTGAAGGCCTGCTGATGGTCGTACGGCAACTGGAGGAAGGCCGGGCCGAGGTCGAGAACGCCTATGCCCGCTCGGTGCAGCGGCGAGGCAACCCTGCAGCCCAGGCAATGATCCAGAGCGTATTCGAACCCTGCGACCGGGCCTGGCGCGGCATCGGCGTCATTCCCATGAGCGGCTATCGGCTGCGCGATGAATTCGCCTTGTACGACGCCGAACGCCGCTTCCCCGATGCCGGGGTCATCGCCGTGCGCGAGTCGCCCCTGTGCATCAGCGGCCTGGTTCTCCAGGGCCGGCGCAAGCCGCACGAGTGCCCCGCCTTTGGGCGCGAGTGCACGCCGCAGACGCCGCTGGGTGCGACCATGGTGTCGTCTGAAGGGGCGTGTGCAGCTTATTATCGGTATGGGCGTGTCGGGGCGCAGGAACTCATGATAGGACGCGAACTGAATGAACATAGTTGAATCGTTTACCTGTCCGGTGCCCTTGCGCCACTACCCCCAGATCGTCCTGGGGCACGGCAGCGGCGGACGCATGATGGCCGAACTGATCGAGCACCTGTTCGTGCCTCTCTTCGCCAACCCGACCCTGGCGCGGCTCGGCGACTCCGCCGTACTCCCACTCGATGGCCTGGAACTGAGAACGGAGAACGCGGGCCTGGCTTTTACCACAGACGCCTTCGTCGTCCAGCCGCTGTTCTTCCCCGGCGGCGACATCGGCAAACTGGCGGTCAACGGCACGATCAACGATCTGGCAATGGTAGGGGCGCGCCCGCTGGCGCTAAGCGCCGCTTTCATATTGGAGGAGGGGCTGGCGCTGAACGACCTGGGGCAGATTGCCACCTCGATGGCCCGCGCTGCGCAGGTGGCCGGTGTGCCGCTCATCACCGGCGACACCAAAGTGGTCAACAAGGGCCACGGCGATGGGGTTTTTATCACCACATCCGGCCTCGGCCTGGTCCCGGCGGGCATCCAGATCGGGCCCGACCGCGCCCGGCCCGGCGACGCCATCCTGGTGAGCGGGACGCTGGGCGACCACGGCATCGCGGTGATGAGCATGCGCGAGGGGCTGGAGTTCGAGACGGCGATTGAGAGCGACACCGCCCCCCTGCACACGCTGGTGGCGGAACTGCTGGCGGCGGTGCCGGACGTGCGCTGCCTGCGCGACCCGACGCGGGGTGGGTTGGCGGCAACGCTCAACGAGTTCGCCCGCGCCTCGCAGGCCGGCATATTATTCGACGAACGGGCGGTGCCGGTGCGTCCGGCGGTGCGCAGCGCCTGCGAGATGCTGGGGCTGGACCCGTTCTATGTGGCGAACGAAGGCAAGCTGGTCGCGGTCATCCCGCCGGAGAAGGCGGAGATAGCTCTTATGACTATGCGAAGGCATCCCCTCGGCCAAGACGCTGCCATTATCGGTCAGGTCGTCGCCGACCATCCGGGCGTCGTCGCCGCCCGCACCCTCATCGGCTCGACACGGGTGGTGGATTTGCCTGCCGGAGAGCTATTGCCCAGAATTTGCTGAGGCCCCCAACCCGATAGCGCTTAACCACTAAGACCAGCATCCTACTTGACAGGACGAGAATTCCGCCGTAGAATATTTCCGCTATGGAATGTTTCTATCATGGGAGGAACTGATGACCGAGCCCGTTCCTGCTGCCTATATAGATCGGATTATTGAGATCATTCAGGACCTCATCCGCCTCAGACCTGGCCTCAAAACCATGCTGCCCGAGAACCTGGCCCGCTTCAAGCAGCACCTGGCCGAGTTGCACCCTGAGGGCAGCTACAGGCGCATCGCCAGCTACGATCTCCACTACCGGGATGTCTTCCTCCGCATCGGCATTGTCCTCTCCCAACATCGAGACCCTATGACGATGAGCGAGCTCAGCGAGGCCCTGGCTGTTCCCCTGAGTACGGCTACCCGCCTGGTGGACTGGCTGGTGGAGAGCGGCTATGCCGAGAGGTTGCCCGACCCGCAAGACCGCCGTATCGTACGGGTGGCCCTGACGGCGGCCGGTCAGGAGTTATACCACACCCTCCATAGTTACATCAGGCAGCGCATTGAGGAGCTCCTCCAACGGTTCACGCCTGAGGAGCGCGACTGTCTGGTCGTGTTGCTGCGCAAGGTGGTGGAGTTTCTGCAAGATCAGGAGGAGGCGCGATGAGACGGCTGAGAGCATTAATGCGCAAGGAGTTTACCCACATGCGGCGCGACCCGCGCACGCTGATGCTGATCTTCATCATGCCACTGCTGCAGCTCTTCCTATTCGGCTACATCAGCAGTGACGTGCGCAATGTTCCGGCGGTGGTGCTCGACCAGGATAACAGCCACGCCAGCCGTGCCCTGCTGGATGCGTACCGGGCGGCCGATTATTTCTCGCTCGACTACGTAGCCTATAGCGAAGCCGATGTCATCCGGCTGATCGAACGCGGCCAGGCCCGGGCGGGCATCATCATCCCGCCGGGCTATGGCAACGACCTGGCTGCCGGCCAGCATACCGAGGTCGCCGTGCTCATTGACGGCTCCGACCCCAGCATCGCCAGCACCGCGTTGTCGGCGGCCACACTCATCGGCCAGGCCCACGCGACCAGTACCCGGGTTGAGCAACTGGCCTCCCTCGGCCCCGGCGGGGCCGCGCAGACGCC
Source organism: Chloroflexota bacterium (assembly GCA_902812335.1). Classification (GTDB taxonomy): domain Bacteria; phylum Chloroflexota; class Anaerolineae; order DSLN01; family DSLN01; genus DSLN01. The sequence continues at coordinate 4,456 of CADDZL010000070.1, forward strand.
CTTCGACGTGCGCACCCGCGTTCTCTATAACCCCGACCTGCGCAGCAGCTACAACATGATCCCAGGCCTGATTGGCATGATCCTGCAAATGGCGACGATGAACCTGACCGCCTTCGCCATCGTGCGCGAACGGGAACAGGGAACTATCGAGCAACTGATCGTCACGCCCATCCGCAACTGGGAATTGATCCTGGCCAAGCTCACACCTTACGTGCTCATCTCTCTGGCCAACCTCATCCTCATCCTGCTCGTCGGCACCCTCTGGTTCGGCGTGCCCATCCGCGGCAGTGTGCTGCTGCTTGTGGCGCTGGCCGGGCTGTTCCTGCTACCCAACCTGGGGATCGGGTTATTCGTCTCGACCTTCGCCCGCACCCAGCGGGAGGCGCAATTCGCAACCATGCCCCTCCTGCTGCCATCCTTCCTACTTTCGGGCTTCTACTTCCCGGTCGCGGCGATGCCGGCTGCCCTCCAGTTCATCAGCCGCCTCATCCCGCTCACATATTTCCTGGTCATCGTACGCAGCATCGTGATCAAAGGCGTCGGCATCGAGGCCCTCATGCCTGAGACCGTGGCCTTAAGCATCTTTGCCATCGTGTTACTGGGGATAGCGGCCCTCCGCTTCCGCAAGACTCTGGACTGAGACCGATAGAAAGGAAAAAAGGGTAAGGAGACCTCCATGAATGCATCAAGATTGCCTGTAAGCCGTTCGAGGATTATCGGTGCTATCGTCGTCGTGGCCCTGGTTGCGGCCGGTCTGGCCTGGCTGCACTCTCGCACTGCCGCCGCTGATAGTGTCCTGACCGCCTCCGGCACCATTGAGGCCCGGGTCGTGCGCATCTCGCCCGAAGTCGGTGGGCGCGTGGCCCAGGTGCTGGTTGACGAAGGCCAGAAGGTCACCGCAGGCCAGGTGCTGGTGAAACTGGACGATTCAGCCCTGCAAGCTCAACACGCTCAAGCCGTAGCAGCGCTACAGACTGCCCAGGCTCATCTGGATGAGCTTAAGGCGGGTGCCCGCCCCGAAGAGATCGCCGCGGCCCAGGCGGCTGTCGCCGCTGCCAGGGCGCAGTTGGACAAGGTGAAGCAGGGCGCCACGCCGCAGGATATTGCCGTCGCCCAGGCCGCCGTCGCAGTGGCCCAGGCGGGTGTCCGCACCGCCGAAGGTGCCGTCGCCGCTGCCCGTGCCAACCTGGCGCGCCTGCAGAACGGAGCCACGGCCGAGGACATCGCCATCGCCCAGCACCGGCTAGAGCAGGCCAAGAACGCGCTGTGGGGGGCGCAGAACCAGCGCGACAGCATCTGCGGCCTGGTGGGAAAACTCACGCTGCAATCCGATTGCGACGGCGCTAAGGCAGCGGTGCAAAGTTCAGAAGAAGCGGTGAGCATCGCCGAACTACAGTTGCAGCAACTCCAGAACGGTGCCCGCAAGGAAGACATCGCCGCGGCACAGGCACAACTGCAGCAGGCCCTGGGCCAGTTGGCCACAGCCCAGGCGCAGGTGAGCCAGGCGCAGGCCAATCTGGACAGAGTGAAGAAAGGGCCAACGGCCGAGGACATCGCCGCCGCCCAGGCGGAGTTCGACCGCGCTCAGGCCCAGCTCGACCTGACCAGGGCCGGGGCGCGTCCGGAAGAAATCGCCGCCGCCCAGGCGCAGGTGGCCGCCGCCCAGGCGCAGGTGCAGGCCATCGAGGTACAATTGGCGAAAGTCACTCTGGCCGCTCCCGCCGATGGGGTTGTCCTGTCCCGCAGCATCGAGCCCGGCGAACTGGCCTCCCCCGGGGCGACCCTGCTCGAAATCGGCCGGCTCGAGAGCCTGGAGCTCACCGTTTACCTGCCGGGAGAGAAGTTCGCGCTCGTCACCCCCGGCCAGCAGGCCAGTGTCCACGTGGATGCCTATCCGGACCGCACCTTCACCGCCACTGTGCTGCGGCTGGCGGACCAGGCCGAATTCACCCCGCGCAACGTGCAGACCGTCGAGGGGCGCAAGGATACGGTCTTTGCCGTGCGCCTGAGCATCCAGAACCCCGATCTGGCCCTCAAGCCTGGCATGCCGGCCGACGTCACCTTCGGACAGAAATGAACATGCTACTCGACGGAGTATTCTGGAATTAAAATGGAGCCGCAGGTCTTGCTCGAAACCGAGGGGTTGGTTAAGACGTTTGGCCCGCTGCGGGCGGTAGACGGCCTGAACCTGCAAGTGCGGGCCGGCGAGGTGGTCGGCCTGGTGGGGCCGGACGGCGCAGGCAAGACGACTACGATGCGCCTCCTGTGCGGCGCGCTCAAGCCGACGGAGGGCAAGATCAGGGTTGCCGGCTATGAGTTGCCGCAGCAGGCCGAACGGGCGCGCGAACATATCGGCTACCTGGCGCAGCGCTTCAGTTTATATGGCGATCTGACGGTGACTGAGAACCTGGACTTCTTCGGCGAGGTCTTCGAGGTCCCCGCGGCCGAACGCCGCGCCCGGTCGCAAGAACTGCTCGCCTTCGCCGGCCTGGCCGAGTTCGCCGACCGCCCCGCCGCGGCGCTTTCGGGTGGGATGCAGAAGAAACTGGGGTTAGCTACGGCCCTCGTGCACCGCCCGGAGGTGTTGCTCTTGGACGAGCCCACCGGCGGTGTGGATCCCGTGGCCCGCCAGGAGTTCTGGCATCTGCTCATCGGGCTGCTGCGGGCGGGCTCGGCGGTGCTGGTCAGCACACCCTACATGGACGAGGCCATGCGCTTCAACCGCGTCGTCTTCATGAACCGGGGGCGGGTGCTGGTGGAGGGAACGCCGCGCGACCTGATCGAACGCCTGGCCGGGTACGTGCTCGAACTGGCTGCCGAACCCCAAATCGCGGCTCAGCGCGTGGCCCTGGCCGACCCCGATGTGGACGACGTGCACGCCTTTGGCGACCGGCTGCACCTGCGCGTTCGCGCCGCCGAAGGGCCGCTGGCCCGTTTGCCGGCTGCACTGGCCCTGGCCGGTATTAACCTGATCCATCTCCAGCCGACGAGCCCGACGCTGGAGGACGTGTTCATCCAACTGTTGCAGAAGGAGGACCATGGGGGCCAGCCGACCGGCCATTAGCGTGCAGGGCCTGACCAAGCGTTTTGGCGGCTTCACTGCGGTTGATAGCGTTTCCTTCGAGGTCCAGCCGGGCGAAGTCGTGGGCTATCTGGGGCCAAATGGCAGCGGTAAGACCACAACCATCCGCATGTTGTGCGGGTTGCTGAGCCCCACCGCCGGCACGGCGCAGGTGATGGGCGTGGACGTCGTCCGCGACCCGGAGGGCGTCAAGCCGCACATCGGCTACATGTCGCAGAAGTTCGCGCTATACGACGACCTGACCGTGCGTGAGAATCTGGAGTTCTACGCGGAGGTGTACGAGGTCCCCCGCGAGGTGGAGCAGGAGCGGCTGGCCGAGGTGATCAGGCTGGCCGGCCTGGAGGGGCGCACCGGCGCACTCGCCAGCGAACTGTCGGGTGGCTGGCGGCAGCGTCTGGCGCTGGGCTGCGCCCTCGTCCACCGGCCTCCGCTGCTCTTCCTGGACGAGCCGACCAGTGGGGTGGACCCGGTGGCGCGTCGCGAGTTCTGGGATGTCATCTACCAGTTGGCCGCCGCAGGAACGACGGTCTTCGTCACGACGCATTACATGGATGAGGCCGAGCACTGTGGCCGGGTGGGGTTCATGCACCGCGGGCGGTTGCTGGCTTACGACACGCCCCGGGCGCTCAAGGCGCAGCATCTGCACGGCGTGGCCTGGGACCTGGCCGCCAATCCGCTGCTCGAGGCCGTGGAAGTTCTGAGTGGCCTGCCTGGGATTGCCCAGGCCAGATTACACGGCGACCGGGCGCACGTGATCGTCACGCCGGGCGACTGGACGCCGGAGAACCTGACTGCCAGGCTGGCCGGGCACGGCATCACCGTCAGCGCTGTCCAGCCGGTCGAGCCCACGCTGGAAGACGTGTTCACTTTGCTGGCGCACCAGTAGCAGGGCGTTTGCGACCGTTATGGCTCCTTCACTCCTTCAGGCTGCGACTGTTTAGTATGAGCGGCAGATAGACGTGATAAGGCGTTCCTGCTGTAGGCATAGCGATGCTCAGCTTCGTTACGAAGGCATCATCGCAGAGATAATACCCACACAGGCCCCCGCCCCACGTCGTTTGAAATGCCCCCCGGTAACCGGGAAATTGGCCGAGCTCGTGCTGCCGGCAGCATAGACCATCCCGCTGGTATCCAGCGCAATGCCGTAAGCCCCGTCAAAGTCGCTGCCGCCCAGGAAGGTAGAGTAGATCAGCCCGTTGCCCGATGCATTGAGCTTCGTGATAAACCCATCCCAGGAGCCACCTCCATAGGTTGTTTGCCGGCCTGGGCCGAGGTGGGCGTATAGCCGGCTGGATCCCGGACGAGAAGCAAGAACCAGGCGGGATCAGATGACCCATTGTAGCTTACCGTGAACTGGCCATCGGTGCCGGTGGTGGTCATGTTCACCATCTGCCAGTCGAGCCCAGTGACGCGTAGGAAGCTGGAAGCCAGAGGTCAAGTGTGCACCCGCAGATCGCTGCGTTGCTATTATCTAGCATAGCATGGACCGCAAGCTTGTCAATAAGCATTACATATCTGTCTGAATCGAGTCGCATATGATCTGTACCAACAGAGAGGCGGCCTCCACTTGGTATGACGTAACCCGCAGCTTGAGTGTTCCATCGGCAGGCGCATAGAAGAGATTGCGTGGTCGGCCAGCCGTCAACGCTCAGCGGCGGGATGAAAGTGCTAGAGATATTGAGAGGAATGAGGCTGGCAGGATCCAGCCGCATCGCGGTGGGGCAGGCCGCCGATGCCCATCAGCCTGATGGCTTACCCGGCTCCTCCCACGGCAAGGCATCGGCCGCGGCGCCATCCTCGACCGGCTCAATGTGCACCTGCACGTAGGCGTCGCCCAGCGCCGTGGCGATGTCGGCCTCTACCCGCTGGCTCAGATCGTGCGCCTGGGCAACCGTCGTCGTACCGGGGACCAATAGATGCAGGTCCACGAAACGGCGCGGGCCGGACCGGCGCGAGCGCAGCGCGTGATACTTAAGCCCCTGAGCTGCGTAGCCCTCAAGCGTCCGGCGGATGACTGCCATCTCGTCGGCCGGCAGTGAAGTGTCCATCAGCGCCATAGACGAACGCTGGATCAGGTCGAAGCCGGTGCGCACAATGTTGACAGCCACCAACAGCGCCATGACCGGGTCGAGCACCTGCCAGCCGGTCACAGCCACCACACCCAATCCCGCCACCACCCCCACCGAGGTCCACACGTCGGTCATCAGGTGCTTGGCATCGGCCTCCAGCGTGATCGAATCGAAGTGTCGGGCGGCACGAAGCAGGTAACGCGACACGCCGAAGTTGACGGCCGAGGCGGCCAGCGCCACCGCCAACGGCAATGGCAGGTTTGCGAGCGGGCGCGGATGCAGGAAGCGATCAACCGCCGTCCAGGCGATGCTGCCGGCAGCGATCAGGATCAGAGCACCCTCAGCGCTACTGGCGAAGTACTCGACTTTGTCGTGGCCATAGGCATGGTTCTCGTCCGCCGGCCGGCTGGCGATCAACAGCGCGGTGAAAGCGATCAAGCCGGCCGCCAGGTTCACCAGCGACTCGGCTGCATCTGAGAGCAGGCCAACCGAGCCGCTCAACTTGTAAGCCGTGAACTTCAGCGCCAGAGTGATAATCGAAGCGGCGATGGAAACCATCGCCACCCGGTTCTTGGGAAATATGGTCATAACATGATCATGGTACCATAGATCTCCCGAAAGGTCCACGCGGACGCCCAATTGCTCCATTTCTCACTTGCTCATCTCACCCACCCGTACTAGAATAATGAAGATGCAACTGATGATCAGCGTCGTGAGTGCCGACGAGACCGGGATCGCTATCGCCGGTGGTGCCGATATCCTGGACGTTAAGAACCCGGCCGAAGGCTCGCTGGGCGCTCACGTCCCCCGCGTCATCCGACAGGTCAGGACAGCAGCCCCCAGGCCGCTGAAGGTTAGTGCTGCCATCGGCGATGTGCCCAACCTGCCCGGCACAGCCGCTCTGGCCGCGCTCGGCGCTGCCGCCTGCGGCGTGGACTACGTGAAAGTGGGGTTGTGGGGACCGAGGACCGAGGCCGAGGCGGTCTTTCTACTGCAAGAGGTCCGACAGGCCGTGAGCGGCTTTCCCGCTGTAGCGGTCATCGCCGCCGGCTACGCCGACGCCGATCGGGCCGGCACCCTGGACCCGCGACTCCTGCCGCGCCTTGCCCTGGCGGCCGGCGCCGCCGGCTGCTTGATAGATACCGCCATCAAAGACGGGCGCCGCCTGTTCGACTTCCTGATGCCGCAGACGCTACGAGGCCTGGCAGATGAGGCCCATGCCGCCGGTCTGCTCTTTGCTCTGGCCGGGGCGCTGCGCGAGCAGGACCTCCCCCTGGTCCGCGACCTGGGAGCCGATGTGGTCGGGGTGCGCACCGCCGCCTGCCGGGAGGACCATCGGGCCGGACCATTGGACGCCGAGCGGGTGCGGCGGCTGCGGCAGTATGCGTGAGACGCATCACGTCTCACGCCAGGTAATGTGGGTCCCCAGCGTTCGCCCGCCGCGCAGCAACTCGGCCAGCCGCTCAGGATGCCCACCGTTGATGACCCAGGTCTCCACCTCTAGCGAAGCCAGGACGGTCGCCAGGTAGCCGTCTACACCGCCTTGATGACCGGCCAGTTCCTCCACGCTCAATTGCGCCAGCAGTGTCGCCGGCTCGCCTCGCGCCGGGTCAGCCGAGAACAGCCCATCCACATCTTTCAACAAGATCAATTGAGGCGCGCGCACCAGCCCCGCCACCCAGGCAGCAATAGCGTCGGAGGTCACTTGCCAGGAATGCGGCAGAGGATCGGCCCGGATCAGGAGGGAGGCGGGCAGCAGCACAGGCACCCGGCCCTGTGCCGTGACCTGGCGCGCCGCGAGCAGGTCCGTCACCAGGCTGCTGCCGGGCACCAGGTCACCCAGAAGACAGCCATACTGGTCCATAGCCAATAACGCCATACGGTGAGCCGTCGTCTCGCCCAGGCGGTAGCGGCGATAATGATCCCGCACCGTGTCGGCGAATTCGCCCCCACCCGGCACCACCAGCAGGTGGTGCCACGCGCCCAGCCTGCCGATCTCCTGGCACAGTGCAGCCAGGCGTTCTCCCCGGCTCAGGCTGCCCCCCACTTTGATGACAGCTTCCAGACCGGCGGTCATCCGGCCTCCAACTGCTCCGCCAATAAATGCGCTGCCGCCACACAGGGGGCCGCTGCCGAGGCCGGGCGGCCCCAGCGCGCTCCCAGATCAATGGCGGCCAATCCCAGGCGACGGGCAGATTCGGCGGCCAGAAAGGCCCCTGATCCCAGAGCTATAACCGTCAGATCGCGGCGGTCCGCCAGACGCGAGAGCACCTGCGCCAGCCCCGCGCCGATCTGGCGAAGTTGCTGCTGGTAGATATAGCGGGCCATCTCATCAATCTCCGCCGCGCTCAGCATCTCCGTATCGGCACACACCAGCCGGGCCAGCCGCCCCCGGGCGGATGCCACCGTCGGCGGACGGCCATCGGGGGTGGGGCAGGCGTAATCTGCGGGGCGCAAGTGGCCCAGGATGAGATGCACGTCGCCACTGATGGCGAAATACTCCGAGGATACCGGGCATAGGCGACCGTGCACCGGCACAGCCTGGACAATGGCCGCCAGATGGGTGCGCAGGGCACCGGTGTAGACCAGTTCCCCGGCCATCAGCCGCTCCAGGTCAGTGCGGCCCTGGCTGGCGACCTGGCCGTCCAGGATAGGGATAATGTCCGTCGTGGTGCTGCCGACATCCACCAGCAGGCAATTCGGATATTGCCTGGCCACAAAGAGGGCCGTCGCCAGCCAGTTCGTGGCGGCGAAATCCAGGGGGCGCGCCCGGGCCTGTGCCAGCGACACGAATTCCCCGGCCAGGCTCAGGGCATAGGCGACACAGCCGGGAAATGCCGCCAGCACGCTGTCCAGGACAAACAGCACCCCCTCCCGCTTGGTGCTGAAGGCATCGGAAAGCTCTGCCGTCATGGTCACAGCCATGGCCTGGGGCGGCTCCGGCGCGGCTTCGGCCAGCACCGCCTGAAGCATCTGGGGCAGGCGGTCTTTATCCCGCCAGATCTCGAAGGGACGAGAGGCGGCCTGTATGGTCCGGGCTTCGCCGCGCTCATAGGCCAGCCAGGCCGCTTTGACATTCACGCCTCCCACGTCCCAACCCAGGATCGTAATCAAAGTGTCTCTCCCAGCAGTTCATCTTTGGCGAAAACCGCCTGGCCGGTAAGGGCCACCTTCTCCGGCAACCGGTCCCGGAGGCAGGCATCCCAGATGGCCCGGGCCAGGTTGAAGGGCACAACCCGGCGCAGGCCGATATACGAGGTAGTCAGGCGCGGATTGATCTCAATCAGAAACGCCTCCGCTTGTGTCAAGACCAGGTCCACCCCGATGTAGCCCCGCAAGCCCGGCACCAGGCCGGCTGCCGCCCGGGCCACGTCAAAGGCGCGCGCCGCCACCGGATGCGCCAGCGGCACAACGCCTCCGCGATAGACAAATGGACAGCCGATCTCGATCTCCTGTCCATTGAGGCTTATGGGTTGCGCCCGGCTCTCCGTGACCAGCAGAGAGACGCTGGCGTGGGTGCCGGCCACGAAGCTTTGGAGTAAAATCTGCTCCTGGCGGGTGGCACGGTGCAGCACAGCCAAAGCCTGGGCCAGCTCTGCCGGACCGGTCACCAGGCAGACCCCTTCGCAGCCTACGCCATCCAGCGGTTTGGTCACCAGCGGGTAGCCCATCTCGGCGGCGGCCCGCGGGGCGGCGGCGAAGCCGGTCCGCCGGGTCAGCGGCGTCGGCAGACCCGCCTGGCGGAACCGCTGGTAACAGGCGGACTTATCGCCGGCGATGGCCACCGCTGCCGAACTCGAACTCAGGAGCGGGATGCCGGCATTCTCCACCTGGGCGCTGAGCCGGGCCAGGATGCCATCGGTCTCCGGCGCGATCACGAGCGCGGCCTGGCTCCGGGCAAGCAGAGCAGAGACGATGGCTTCGTGTTGGCCCGGCGCGACGCGGATCACCTCATCCGCCGGGAGCGTCAGAGTAGCCAGGCGAACGTCGAGGGTAGTGATGGTATGGACTGCGCCCCAGGCACGGAAATCGGCCAGCAGCGCCCGCAGCATAGCCGCGGCTTCGTCGGCCAGGCCGGGGGGCAGGTCGCCCGGAGGCCAGCCCCCACCGGTGATGAATTCGTGAACGAAGACATGAGGAGGAGAAGCCATGCGCCTGATCCCGGTTATGGACCTACGCGGCGGCCTGGTGGTGCACGCCGTGAAAGGTGAACGGGAACGTTATCAGCCCGTCAAGAGCGTGCTCGCCGATTCGGCCGAGCCGCTGGCAGTCGCCAGAGCTTTCCGCGACCGGTTGGGGTTGCGAGAGCTGTACATCGCCGACCTGGATGCCATTGGGACTGTGGGCGGTGAGGAGGGGCACGGCATGCCGTGCCCGCACTGGGAGGTGAGCAGCGAGCATCGGGCGCTCATAAGCGCGTTGGCGCACCAGGAGGGTATGAAGCTTCTGGTGGACGCCGGTGCCAGCGATGTGGAGAGCGCCTTGGAGGTTCTCGGTATGGGCGCCGGCCAGGTCATCATCGGAGCGGAGACCCTGGCCACCTGGGAGGCGCTGCTGGCGATCCCTGCCACCATCCCCACCGGCCGCCTGATCTTCAGCCTGGACATGCGGACCGGGCGGGTTCTGTCGCGTTCGCCTCAACTGGCCGCTCTGAGCCCCCTGGAAGCGCTGAGTGAAGTGTACCGGGCCGGCTGGCAGGAGGTAATCCTGCTGGACCTGGCACGTGTCGGCACGGGAGCGGGCGTGGACCGGGCTCTGATCGCCGAGGCACGGCGCCGGTTTCCGGAACTGAGCCTGCTCGCCGGCGGCGGCATTCGCAACGTGAACGAGCTGGGCGACCTGAAGGCCATAGGAGTAACCGGAGCGCTGGTGTCTACCGTGCTGCACCAGGGG
>CADDZL010000071.1 GCA_902812335.1 Chloroflexota bacterium
GTTCCCCTTGCCTTCCAACAACTCCTCCGCCGCCCCCAGCACCTGCTCCACCGTCACCATGCGCATACACGTCCGCTCCGGGCAGCCTTGGGGCCGGCCCAGACCGGATTCGGTGTAAGCACAGGGGCTGCACAGCGGTGCGCTCCGCAGGACGCGGGTGCGTTCGGGCGGCAACCAGGGTCCCCAGGCCAGAGGATTGGTCGGGCCAAAGATGGCGACAGTCGGAGTCCCGGCTGCTGCTGCCACATGCATGATACCCGAATCGGCCCCGATGAACAGTGTGCAACGGCGCAACACGGCCGCCAGTTGGCCCACCGTCGTACGTCCCTCCAGGTTAATCGGCTCGGCCTCCATCCGGGCAGCCACCTCGCTCACATGGTCGGCGCGCGTTCCAACCAGGACGATACGGGCCCCGTGCCGTTCCGCCAGGGCATCGGCCACCGCCGCAAAGCGGTCAAGGTCCCACCGCCGCGCCAGGCTCCAGCCGCCTGATCCCGGATGGATCGCCACCAGCGGCCGGTGCGGGTCCATCTGGCCGGGGGAACCAAGGACCTCGTCTGCAAAGGCGGCATCGGCGGGAGTGCGAGGGACTTCCAGGCGAGTATCGTCGGTCTGTGCGCCTAGTAGACCGACGACGGCGAGATTGTAGTCAACCTCATGCCGGGCGCCGAAGCCAGCGTCCGGCGCACGGTGTGTGAGGAACCAGCCCCGGCCATTGTCGAGTCCCACGCGGCGGCGCGCCCCGGTCGCCAGCGCCAGGCCCGCGTACTTGAGCGCCCCCCAGCGTGTCGTGAGATGGTGCAGAATGACCACCGTATCGAAGCGCTGCCAGCGCAACTTCCAGGCGAAGCGCAGCATAGCTAGAATGCTGGCCGGCCGCAATGCCTCAGCCGGCCGGTCGTAGATGAATTTGTCGAAGGTCAGCACGCGGTCTACATAGGCCGATCCGGACAGGACGGCTTCCGTTTTCGGCGTGACCAAGACGGTGATCTGGGCAGCCGGGAACGTTACGCGCAGGGCGCGCAGGGCCGGGGTGGCGCTGAGCACGTCCCCCAGATCGGCCAACTTGACGATGAGGATGCGGCGCGGCAAGGGCATGGGAGTTCAGGGCAACTCAGCGGAACTCAGCGGAATCGGCTCGGCCCGGCCTACGGCTTCTAACACAGCTCTGACCTGGCGGGCGCAGCGGTCCCAGGAGAAGCGTGTGATCTGCCGCCGGCCGCACGCCACCAGCGCCCCCCGCAGAGCATCGTCCACCAGGATGCGCTGCATCGCCTGGGCCAACCCCTCCACATCGCTCGGATCGACCAGCAACGCTGCATCCCCGGCCACCTCCGGCAGAGACGAAGTCGTTGAGCATACCACCGGTACATCACAGGCCATAGCCTCCAGGAGAGGAAAGCCGAAGCCCTCGTAGAGCGATGGATAGACGAAGGCCCGCGCCCCCGTCATCAGCGGCACTGCTTCTTCGTCCGCGACATAGCCGGTGAAGACGACGGCAGGTTCGAGTCCCAGCCGCCGGACTGTATCGAACAGGTCCTGGTATAACCAGCCCTGCCTGCCCGCCAGAACCAGGCATAGCTCATGATGACTATGCGAAGAAGCACCCAGTACCCTGCTAAACGCCTCTACCAGCCGCACCAGATTCTTGCGCGGTTGCAGCGTGCCCAGGTACAGCAGGTAATCGCCGCCAATCCCATAGCGCGCCTTGACTTCCGCCACCTGCGCCGGAGCCGCCGGCCGCCACAGGCTCTCATCCCAACCAGGATAAGCCACCCGGATACGCCCGGCCGGGACACGGTAGCGCATGATCAGATCGCGACGGGTGGCTTCAGAATCGGTCAGGACACAGGTTGCCCGCCAGGTGTTCCAGCGCGTAGACATAGCCAGGTATAGCCTGTCCAGCCAGCGATGTGCCTCCGGAAAGTACAGGTAGCCCAGGTCATGCACGGTGACAACGCTTCGTCGCGTGCCCATCACCGGCAGAACGTGGGCAGGCACAAATAGGACATCCGGCGGATGGCGGGCCACCTCCAGCGCCAGACGGACGTGGGTCCACAGCCGTGGCAAGGGGATGACGCAGGGCTCAAACGTGCCTTCCGGGAAAAGGCCGGATGGCGGCGTCCGATCGAAATACAGGCGATACTGATACATGCCGTCCAGCCGCAGCAACGCCCGGATCAGGTGCAGCGAGTACCTTTCGGTGCCCGTACGCTGCTCCCTTGCTGCCCGGCTGGCATCAATCCCGATCAGCATTAGGTCATTGTACGGCGTAACATCAGCTCCGGCAAGGCGCGCACCTCCTCCGACCCCAACGCCAGGACCGCCGCCAGATAGACCAGCGCACCCAACACCGCGCCCCCCAGTCCGACCACGAGCGGCCCGGCGTCGGGCAGACGGCCGGCAAACGCGGCAATAGTGGCTGCCATGACGCCTGCCGCCAGCACCGAGCGCAGACCGGTTCGCGCCAGCCGCCAGCCCTCCAGGCCATTCAGCCGCCGCCGCGCGATCACCAGCAGCAGGCTGACTTCCAGCGCCACCGCCAGCGAGTTGGCCAGCGCCAGCCCCCCGTAGCTCAGCGGCCCGATGAGGATGAGATCCAGCACCACATTGGCGAGCATCGCGCCGGTGGCGACCAGGAGGGGCGTGCGCGTGTCTTGCTGTGCGTAAAACAGCCGCGCCACAACCTCGAGAGCCGATTGCACCACTACTCCGCCCGCATAGAACTGCAGAGCCCAGAAGACCGCATCGGTGGATTCGCGCCCGAACTGGCCTCGCTCCAAAAATATCTGAATAAGCGGATGTCCCAGAGCGATCAGGCCAACCGCCGCCGGCACGGTCAGCGCCAGAATGATGCGCAGAGTTGCCGTCGCCGTCGAGCGCAGCCCCTCGCGGTCGTCCCGCGCTGCCCGTTCGGCCAGTGTGGGGAAGACCACGGTGGCAATGGCGGTGCCGAAAACTGTCTCCGGCACCTGCATCAGAAACCAGCCGTAGTTGAGCGATGAGACCGCACCCTCGCCCAGCCGGGATGCCAGGTTGGTCGTGACCAACAGGTTGAGCTTGACCACACCCAGCCCCAATACCCGTGGGCCCATGAGCATGGCCACCCGGATCAGGCCGGGGTGGCGCAGGTCCAATAGCGGAAACCAGCGGGCATGATAATGCACCAGTCCCGGTATCTGCACCCCCAGATGGAGCAGCGACCCGGCGATGACGCCGGCCGCCAACCCGTACACACCCCAGTGCGGCGCGAGAAACAGCGCCCCACCGATGATCCCAAGGTCATAGAGCAGTGGCGCGAGTGCCGGCAGCAGGAAGTGCTGATGCGCATGCAACACTGACATGACCAGCCCGCTGACAGCGAACACCATCGTCGAGACCAGGATCAGGCGCATCAGATTGGCGGTGAGCACCTGATCCGCCGCAGCGAAGCCAGGAGCGATCACACTGCGCACCAGCGCCGGGGCCAGGAGGGCGACCAACGCCGCCAGGACGAATGTCAGAACGAAGGCAACGTTGATGACGGCGCTGACCAGCCGCCAGGCTTCGTCACGATCATCCTTAGCCAGGTAGGTTGCCAGCACCGGCAGAAAGGCCGTGCCCAGAGCACCGCCTGAGATCAGTGTGAACAGCAGATCGGGGACGTTAAAGGCAGCATAGTAGGCGTCCAATTCATGGCCGGTGCCGAAGGCCTGACCGATGATCGCCTGGCGGGCCAGCCCGATAACCTTGCTCAAGCCGAAGGCCGTCATAACGATCACGGCGGACCCGGCCAGTTTCCTCGTTCTCATGGACAGAGGGGCACGGCGGCTGCTAGGCAGGCGGCAATGCGGCCAGCGCGTCGGCGGCCCGGCGGAAATTGGGGTTATAACGCAGCGCCAACTGGAAGTTCTCGCGCGCGCCCTTCAGGTCGCCCTGAGCCTGCAACACCAGCCCTTTATAGTAGAACGTTTCCTCGACATACGGCGTGACCTTCAGGTTGGCCTCGGCCAGGGCCAGCACGTCGTCATAGCGGCCGACATGGTAATACGCTTCAAATGGCCCGAACTGGTACCACAGCATACGCCAGGGCAGACCGAGCAGCCGCGCCTGGTCATAGGCCGCCGCAGCTTCCTCATAGCGACCCAGGGCGACCAGGCTGGAGCCGGCGTTAAACCAGGCAAAGGCATCCTTGGGGTTGGCAGCAGCCTCAGCCTGCGCCCGCGCCAGCGCGCCCATGAACATCGCCCCGTTGTCCATGTCCTGCCCCAATATGTGAGCTACAATCTCAGCCTGTTCCGGCCGGTAGACCAGGATGTAGGTGCGGTTGAAATGGCGCCAGTATTGGTCCAGGTCATCGTAGGGATCGGCCAGGCCGGTGCCCTTATCGCCCGAACCCCGGTAGGTGTCGAGCACCAGGAAGGAGCCCTGTGAGTCATCGTAGCCGACGACCAGTCGGTAGTGCCCCATCCAGCCCAGCCGTTCCGGCTCCGGATCATAGCCGGTTTCGACAATGACCGGGATACCGGCAACGAGCAAGGCCTTGATCCGGTCCAGCGTACCGTTTACACGAACCAGCGCCTGCAATCCCAGAACGGAGCGGGCGAACTCGGCCATCTCGTCAGGCCCGACGTTCTTGTCCTCTCTGTCCGGCTTGAGAAACGCAGCGGCATCGGCCTGGGTGCCTTTCCAGCCGTAGTAGCTCAGATCCATGGTCAGGGTCGCCGGACCGCAGTTATTCCACGTCTGGTAGTTGTAGCGAAAGCCGGTGAGCAGGAACGTTGGCGAGGGGGCCGTTGGCGCTTCCGTCGGCAGCGGACTGGGCAGAGGCGTCGGCCGGGCAGCGGTCAGGTTGTCCGGCGCTGGCGGCTTGTCGTCCCGCCTCTGATCCCGTCCTCCGACAGCGGCAGGCGACGGCCTCCCTGAGGCCGTCCTGGTGGGAGCGGGGGGCGTGATCGTCGGCGGCGGCAGTTTGAGCTGACCAGCGACCGGGTGCGCCGGTGTGGGCACCAGTAGGTCCGGCGGCTCGCGCACCAGCGCCTGGATCGGTTCGGGCAGGCGGGCCACATAGCGCGGCGGGAGTGCGTGTAGGACACGCGGCAGGATCGCCCAGCCCGCCAGCAATAGAAGGCTCAGCCCCAGAACGAAGAAGAAAATCAGCCTCTCGCGGTGGCGCTGTCGCCGGCGCCCTTCGTGCCTGAGGCGACTTAACTCGACATCCATAGGCTCGATCTTAGCATAAGCCAGGAGCGAGCACAACCGGTGCCGGCCGTCGCTTGAAAACCAGAACGGGGCGGGTTACCCTTCACCT
This sequence comes from Chloroflexota bacterium, assembly GCA_902812335.1. Lineage (GTDB taxonomy): Bacteria > Chloroflexota > Anaerolineae > DSLN01 > DSLN01 > DSLN01. The sequence goes on from CADDZL010000071.1 coordinate 5,291, forward strand.
GCCCCGTCCTGGTTCCTTATCGAATCTATCGAACGTCAGCTTGTCTTGGTGCTGAGCTTCCTGTTAGTGCTGAATCCAATCAGGCTATACAACGGACACCAGCCGATTAGACCGGTCAACAGAGGCAGGAACCCCAGAACCTTGAATACCTCACCCAGCCCACCTGTGACCACGCCAGCCCAACCCAGGTAAAGCAACCCGATACCCAGCAGCACCCGTACCACCCGCTCCCATCCAGCTATATTGTTAGTGATGATCTTCATTGCCCATAATCTCCTTCCGATCCGCCTTCTACTCAGTGCAGAAGTGTCACCCTGAGCGAAGCGAAGGGTCTCCTGTACTTAATTTAGATGGTGAGCCGGGCAAAAGGTTACAGATTCGGGGCGCTGACCGCATCACCCACCGCTTGGGCCGCGGCAAGGTGCCCCCGCTTCGAGTAGGTTGTGAAGAGTTGACCCCAGGGCGACTCGACCAGCCAGCGCTCAAAGATATGCCGTTCCCGCAACGGCCAGCGATAGTAGTCGTGGTATATCTCCGAGACCGGGTAAGTCAGGTTAGCAAGCGGCGTATGGAAGATCAGCCTCTGCAAATGGCGGGTCGGACCGAACCATGAGAGCCAGCCGAGGAAACTGTGAAATGTCCTGCCGACTTTGAAGTGCCAGTTCTCGTCAGCCGCTTCCACCTCGCCCACGATCTCGATCTGGCGCGGATCGCCGACGCCCAAGCCAGCATCATGGGCCAGACGGATGTAGCCGATGGACAACGGGTCGAAACCCATTATCTTGGCGGCTACGGCATCAATAGCCACCTGGTCGGCGCTCGCCAGGATGACGTTCTTGGTCTGTGGGTCCATGATCCGCGGACCAGCGCCGTTGCCGGCAGTTGTGCCATCCATAAAGGCGAACAGCCCCTCGCAGTGAATCTCCTTCTGGATGATGAGGAGGTCAACGAGCGTCTCGTGTATCCAGGTATGTGTCCAATGGCGCCTCTCATTGAGCAGACCGCCGAAGGCATTCTTCATCGCGCCCGTCGTTGTCGTATAGATATGGCACTTGGTCGTTGGCAGATGGACCACATTCTTGCCGATAAAGTAGTCGGGGATGCGGATGTGGCCCTCAAAAATGCGGTCGAGGACCAGCAGCTTCGCCTTTGGCTTGTACTCGACCCACTGCATATCCGAAGGACGGAAGTTGAAGAGCACTGGCACGGCGTGAGCCTCGCAAATAGGCCAGTAGCCGTTGAGGTCGGTGCCCTTGAAGGCATTGGTCACCACCGTTCGGTTCTGGACACAAACCAGGTCATGGAAGCCGGCGGCGCGTAGCGCCAGGATACTGCCTTCAAGCTGCCACGGCGTCGTGTTCGCCGCCGGAAACGGGAAGTGCCACGATATGTTGTCCTTGAGGATCGTCGTCGTGCCAGGGTCCAGAGCCTGCCGCAGGCCGGCCAATTCGGCCAGCCGCTGATAATCTTCCAGGACCGTTTCCGGTTGGGTCTTCAGGATCGCCACACGCGCCACAGCCACCTTCCCCCTACCAGGATTGTCGTTTGACATCCCTTACCTCCTGTGAGTGACCACATTTTACCCTACTTGTGTGGCTGTGTCCAGCACCTTTTGGTACCTGTCGCCCCATCACCGGCCCGGTAGGACTTATCGGCTATAGCCGCAGCGGGAAGCATAGGGACCAATGTCTCTTGCCCGGAGCACGATTTGCCGTATAATTCCGATATTGTAATATGCCAGCTCGAGGAGGCCAGACGTGGCGACGCCAGAAGTCCTGATCGTCCGCTCGAAGATGCTGGGCCTGATGATCCGTGATGCCCGCAGCGCTGCGGGCAAAACACAGGCGGAGTGCGCCGAGGCCCTGGGGGTGCCAGAGGCGACATTTGCCGCCTACGAGCGGGGCGCTCAGTCCATCAGCCTGCCGGAGTTGGAGATCCTGGCCTGTGTGCTGCGCGTGCCGCTCTCCCACTTCTGGGGCGACCAGATTATGACGGATGATCGGGACGGTAAAGCGCCCCTACACGAGGTCATCGGCTTGCGCCAGCGTATGATCGGCGTGCAACTACGCCAGGCCCGCCTCGACGCCGGCCTTACGCAGCAGGACTGCGCCGAGGCCCTGGGCTGCCCGGTGGCGCGGATCAGAGCCTATGAATCGGGGCATGAGCCGGTGCCGTTGCCCGACCTCGAAGTCCTGGCAGATCGCCTAGGCCTGTCTCTGGAAGCCCTCACCACCGAGACAGGGCCCATCGGCGAGCAACTCAAGGCGCTGCGGGCCTACGCCAGTTTCAATGAATTACCTGAAGACCTGCGTGATTTCATCCTGGAGAGTGCCAAGCGAGGGTACCTGCACCTGGCCCGGCGGTTGAGCGAACTGCCCCCCGCACAACTGCGGGCACTGGGCGAAGCGCTGATAGAGACCATTGGCGCGCCATCATCGAGCGCCAGCGGAGGAGAATGAGATGTCAGAGTCAGCCGAAGCTCTCAAAGAGCAGGGGATGAACGCCTATCTGAACGGTTCATATTCGGACGCCCGCACCGCTTTCGAGGCGGCCCGCCAGGCCTACATGGCTGCCGGCGATCGGGCCAATGCCGGGGAGATGTTGAACAACTTGGGCGTCATCTACCGCCTGGAAGCGCGCTGGGATGAGGCCCAGGCCGCCTTTGAGCAGGCCCAGGCGCTGTTTGGCGAGTTGGGTGACCGCAACCGTGAGGCCCAGGTGTTAGGCAACCTGGGCGGGCTGTACGCCAGCCGTGGGCAGCGCGACCTGGCCATGACGACCTTGCAGGCCGCCGCCGATATCTTTGCCGAACTGGGTGACAGCCCTCATTATAACGAAACGCTCCAAGCGCTAAGCGCCCTGCAGATGCGGCAGGGCCGCGTGGCTCAGGCCCTCGCCACTTACCAGGCCGGCCTTAACGCCCTGGAGCGCCCAACCCTGGCGCAGCGTGCGCTGCGCCGTCTGTTCGCGATCCCCTTGCGGCTCGCTGCCGGACGATAACATAGAGCCATTCATCCGCCCCCTTCTGGCATCTCCGGCACCCCGGCTCCTGCCCTCTCCCGCGACATCGTTCTTGCCGTTGCTTTGGGCCGCATGGTCTGCCGCCCCGGCGAAACGACCATGACCTATATAGGCCGTAAGCACCATTGACGCCGCCTCCGCCCACGGTTACGATCGTCGCTAGCGCTAGTTGAAATATATAGTAACCTGCCATTAGCTGGCAGTACTGATCAGCCAATGGCAGAAGGGGGATGGACAGAATGCTTTCTCATGTGCGACTGCCATTCACGCTGCAACATGTGGCCGTAGCCCTGGTCTTGCTGGGCCTGATGCTGGCGGCCGGACCCGCTCAGACGGCAACTTCAACTCTGCCGCCGCCGACACTGGTCAGCCCGCCGGATGGGATTCACACCACTGGCGATCCCAACGCGCCAGCCGGACCTGGCAAGTTCCCACCCTTGGGCATCCCGACCTTCGTGTGGAACCGCGTGGAGGGGGCGACCAAGTACAAGCTGGAGGTGAGCACCAGCCCGGTGTTCAACCCCCTGATCATCAACAACGGCAACCTGACCTATCCCCGCTACACTCCGACCGGTGAGACCGGTATTAACAGCCCCGGTCTGACCGATGACACGCTGTTTTACTGGCGCGTCAGTGCCTGGGACCCGATTGCCAATGCCTGGACAGCACCTTCGGCTACCTGGAGCTTCACCCGCCACTGGGTGCTCCGGCCAACGCTGCGGTCACCGACCAATGGGGCCATCTGGCCCTTCACGCCCCGCTTCGAGTGGGACCCGGTCCTGGGCACCCGCCAGTATGAACTGCAGATCAGCACCAGCCCCACCTTCCAGTCGCCCACTATCTATTACACCAAGCTGCCTACCTTCACACCGCAGAACGCCCTGGCCAACGATACCGATTACTATTGGCGTGTGCGCGCCCGCGACAAAATGGACAATCCCGGCCAGTGGAGCAACGACGGCAATGGCTGGCAATTCCGCGTGCGTTGGAGCTACTGGGCCGTGGACGGCGAGCGCCGCCCGCGCCCCCTCACCCCACCTAACCTGACCACCGTCAAGGGCATGCCACTATTCAGTTGGACCCCTGTTGCTGGCGCTAAGATGTATGAGATCGAATTGAACAAGGATCCCAACTTCATTCCCAACTACCGTGTCTTCGTCATTGACACGCCCAATACCGCCTATGCCTACCCACTGGACAACGGCTATGCTCTCCAGTGCAATACCACCTATTACTGGCGCGTGCGCGCCAAGAACAACAACGACTATTGGGGGCAGTGGACCAGCGACCCACCCTCCATCAACTATGCCTTCCTCACGCCAGCTTCGCCCTGCCCGAATAATGTCCCGGTCGCCACAGGACCTAGCCTGCTCTATCCCCTGGCTTACTATGATCCCAGCATCAATGTCGGCAATTTTAGCGACCGCACCATGCCGCTGGGCACCTTCATGTGGGACCACTTCCCGGGAAGCGTCACATACACCCTCGAGGTAGATGATGACCCGGTATTCAACCCGCCGCTGTGGGTGACATCAACTCAGAACCTCAACGTCACCCTCGATGCCCCCTTCGAACCTGGCGTAGACTACTATTGGCGCGTCCGCGCCGACCCGCCGGGGAGCTATAGCGACATCTGGAACACACGCATCAATCCGGCGTTGCTCGGCAGCGGAACCATCACCACCACGCCACAATTGCTCCGCCCGACCTACAAGAAGGAGGCCGACGAGCGCACCTATGGCTGGGAGAGTGTCGAGTATTGGCCGTCGTTCGAGTGGTTGCCGGTCAACGGTGCGGCCAGGTATCGCATCCAGATCGCCCAGTACAGCGACATGACGGGCCTGGTCGAGGACACAATCACCCGCCTGCCAGACTACACGCCTCTTACACGCCATCCCTGGGGCACCTACTACTGGCGCGTGCAGGCTCTTGACGGCAACGGTGTGCCCATCGGTAGCTGGAGTTCAATCTATCGCTTCGTCATCTCCAGCCAGATCCAGATCGGGCTGATCAACGACAACAGCGCCAACGATTTCCCATCCGGATCGCTTCTGGCCAGCGATCCGGGAGGCGATGCGCCCGCTGGCGGTTTCGATTTGCGTGAGCTATATACCGCCATTTCGCGCAATAGCTCCGACACCGATATGTGGTACATCGGCCTGCAAACCGGCGCACCCATCACCGCGCCCGTGCGCTACGGCATCTATCTGGACAAGAACCGCGCCGAGTGCATCAACGCGCCACCCTCCTGCGATGGTGGGGCAACCACCGACCCGCTGGGTATGAACCTATCGGTGACGGCTCCCCACTTGCCGGAGTACGCCATCTACCTGGATTTGAATGGCGGCACAGTCACCACCGCGACTTTGTACTCCTGGTCGGCGGGAGCCTGGGGTCCTGGTATTCCACTCTCGAACCTGGCGGGCGCAGCATTCTACGACACGACTGCCGGGTTCATTAAAATCGGCGTGCCTTTCACCGCCATCGGTAACCCAGCGAGCATCAGCTTCATGGCCTTCAGTGCCAACCCTACCACCGGCCAGGCGGCCCAGGATACCGTCCCCTCGAACGCCAGCAATACAAACCTGGTGTCGTTCATAACCGATAGTCAAGCCCCTACACCGGTGCTGCCGCCCAATAACGCTCTTGATCCAAGCGGGAATACCCCCGCTGCGACCGGGCCCATCTATATGTGGCATGCCTTCGATGGCGTGTGGAGCTACCGTATCCAGGTGGCGCTCGACTTCGGCTTCTCGAACATCTACCACAGTCAGCAGGGTTGGACACCCAATACAATGGCGTACGACGAGTTGAACCCGTACTACCCGGTGCAACCGGCCTACGCCGACAACAGCACCTACTACTGGCGCATGGCAATGGTGTACAGCAACCCCCGCAGCCCAACCGTGCCTATCCTGGGCCAGTTTGGCGAGCCGTCGCAATTCAGCAAGTTCGCCCCGGTGCCGGTGGATCTGCAGGTCACCCCCCTGGTGATCAGCACCACCGCCTACACCTGGCGTTCGCCCACCTTCCTGTGGGACCCCGCCGAAGCCGCTTCGCAATACCGCCTGAAAGTCTATGCTGCCGGCAGCCCCAACCCGGTGTTCACCATCGAGACCGCCCAGACGAGTTACACCTGGGTGGACACATTGGACGATGGTGCTTACAACTGGACGCTGGAGGCCAAGGACGCCGAGGGCAACTACAGTGCGAACCTGGCAGCGGGCTGGTTCACCAAGGTCTACTCGGCGGTCGTGCCGCTCTATCCTCTGACCCCGACCGCCACGCTCGACCCATTGGAGTTTCGTTGGGAGCCCATCGGCCCGGCGACAAGCTACGAGGTCCAGACGGCCCGCGATCCAAACTTCTCGTCCTATGTTGACGATTACACCACCTACAGCATCGCTTTCACACCAGAAGCAGTGCCCAGAGCACTCCAGACCCCAGGCGATCTATATTGGCGCGTACGGTTGAAGGACGGCACGGGCCACTACGGCCCCTGGGTACAGCTCTACATCCCTGCCGGTGGGGCTAACAAGGTCTATATACCAATTGCGATCAAGTAGCGCCCCGCTGGCTTAAATGGCGCACCCGCCCCAGGAACGCAGAGAGCGCAGAGAAGGCCGGCCTCCTCTGCGCTCTCACTAATCTGGGATGGACTGCCGCCAGCAAGCAGGTCAGGGCAGCGCGGCTTAGGCTTTCTCCTCTTCTTTCTCTCGCTTCGAGTTGGCGATAATGGTCTCGGCCAGGTGAGCCGGCACCTGCTCGTAGTGCGACAGTTCCATCGTATACACGCCGTGCCCCTGGGTCAGCGAACGCAGATCGGTGGCGTAACGCCGCATTTCGGCCAGCGGCACTTGAGCGGTTACAATGCTCTTGCCCCCTTGCTGATCCATCCCCTGAACGCGGGCACGACGTGAGTTCAAGTCACTCAACACATCACCCATGTAGGCCTCAGGCACCGTCACCTTCACATTCATGATGGGTTCCAGCAGCACCGGCCCGGCATTTTGGAAGGCCAGTTTAAACACCTCGCGCCCGGCGATCTCGAACGCGATCGGCTTGGAGTCCACTTCGTGCATCTTGCCATCAAACACGACCGCCCGCACATCCACGACTGGATAGCCAGCGATCACCCCCTGCTCCATCACCCCCCTCACGCCCTTATCAATCGAGGGCAGGAAGTTGCTGGAGATGGCTCCGCCCACGACCTCGCTGACGAACTCGTAGCCCGCGCCGCGTTCCCTGGGCTCCAGGCGCATATGCACCTCGGCAAACTGACCTGCGCCGCCCGTCTGCTTCTTGTGGCGATACATAGTAGCATAGGTCTTGGTGATCGTCTCGCGATAGGGCACCTTCGGCTCCGAGGTGAGCAATCCCACCCCGAACTTGCCCTCGGCCTTGCGGATGGCGACGTCAATGTGCTGATCACCCATGCCCTCCAGGATAAGCTGGTTGGTGCTTGGCTCCAGGTGCCAGCGTAGCGTCGGGTCCTCCTCTGCCAGCCGGGTCAGCGTCGCTCCCATCTTGGTCGAGTCGGCCTTGGTCTTGGGCTCCACCGCGACCGAGAACAGCGGCGCCGGGTAGGTGGGCGGAGCCAGAACAAGCGGGTGCGCCCGGCCGCACAGCGTGTCGCCGGTGTTGGTCTCGGCCATCTTAGCGACCGCACCCAGGTCCCCGGCGTGCAGTTGCGGCACCGGTATCTGTTCCTTACCCCGCATGACGTAAATCTGGCCGATACGCTCCTCAGCGTTGCGCCGGATGTTCCACACACGCGAGTCCGAACTCATCACCCCGGAGTACACGCGGAAGAAGCTGAGCTTGCCCACGTACGGGTCGGCCATGGTCTTATAGACAAGTGCCGCCAGCGGCGCCTGGTCGGTGGGCTCCAACTGCTCCTCCTCCCCGCTGGCCGGGTTAGTGGCGACGACTGGCCCCACCTCAATTGGCGAGGGCAGGTAGTCAAGGATGGCTTCCATCAAAGGCACCACACCCTGATTGGCCCCGGCCGCCAGACACAGCACCGGCACGACCTTGCCGATTCGGATAGCAGCCTTCAGCCCACGCTGAATCTCCTCGAAACTCAGCTCCTCGCCCTCCAGGTACTTCATGATCAGTTCATCATCGCCCTCGGCAGCGGCCTCCACCACCTGAATGCGGGCCTCCTCAACAGCCTCCGCCATATCGCCGGGCACATCTGCCACATCCCCTTTGGCGCCCCGGCGGGCCTTACGCGTGATCAGGTCCACAACGCCGCTGAAGGAGCTTTGCTCGCCTATGGGCAATTGCAGCGGCACGAAGTGGCCGGGAAAAGCGCTGCGCAGGTTGTCTAGTGTACGATGAAAGTTGGCGTTCTCGCGGTCCATCTTGGAAATGACCACCAGGCGCGGCAAGCCATACTCGTCGGCATAGCCCCACACCAACTCGGTACCCACTTCCACGCCACCGACGGAGTCCACCAGCACGACGGCGGCATCGGCCACGCGCACCGCGCTGCGCACCTCGCCGACGAAGTCGGTATAGCCGGGGGTGTCGAGCACATTGATCTTATGCCCCTTGAACTCACAGGGAATCAGCGACAGATTGAGGGAGATGCGGCGACGGATCTCCTCGTCGTCGTAGTCGGAGACGGTGTTGCCCTCTTCCACCCGGCCCAGGCGATTGGTCGCGCCTGTGTCGTAGAGCATGGCCTCGGTCAGCGTCGTCTTGCCTGCACTGCCGTGCGCCAGCAACACGACGTTGCGGATGAGGTCGGTCGAATAGTCCTTCATGGATTCAGCCCTTCACTTAAGATGTGGAATACAGCCCCTCATTCTAGATGATAACGCCGGAACTGTCAACGAAGACGGCAGCATTGGGTGCATTTCAGTTTAGGGGCGACTTGTAAGCCGCCTGCCACAAAGCGTCGAATCGCTGGCTCATGATCGCCGTCCGCACCGGCAGCAGACGTTCTGCACCAGGACGACTCCAGCGCATCCCA
>CADDZL010000072.1 GCA_902812335.1 Chloroflexota bacterium
CCAGGTTAGCACTGGAGGAATACATGCGCGTTCTTGTCACGGGCGGGGCCGGCTTCATCGGGTCGCACCTCTGCGACCGGTTGCTCGCCGAAGGCCATCAGGTTATCGCCATGGACAATCTGATCACGGGTAGCACGCGCAATATCGCGCACCTAGCCGGCCGGGATGACTTCCTGTTCATCAAGCACAACGTCACCAACTATATCTATATCGCCGGCCCGCTCGACGCAGTCCTGCACCTGGCCTCGCCCGCCAGCCCGATTGACTATATTCAACTACCCATCCAGACACTCAAGGTGGGGTCGCTGGGCACGCTCAACGCACTGGGGCTGGCGCGGGAGAAGGGTGCGCGCTTCCTGCTGGCCTCAACCTCCGAAGTCTATGGCGATCCGCTGGTGCATCCCCAGCCGGAGACCTATCACGGCAATGTGGACCCGGTCGGCCCTCGCTCGGTCTACGACGAGGCCAAGCGCTTCGCCGAGGCGCTCACCATGGCCTACCATCACACGCACAGATTGGATACACGCATTGCTCGCATATTCAACTGCTATGGTCCGCGCATGCGTCTGGAAGATGGCCGTGTCGTCCCCAACTTCATCGCCCAGGCCCTGCGCGGCGAGCCGCTCACCGTCTACGGCGATGGCTCACAGACCCGTTCCTTCTGCTACATCTCCGACCTGGTGGAGGGCCTCTACCGACTGCTGCTCTCCTCCGAGCACCAGCCCGTCAACCTGGGCAATCCACACGAGGTCAGCATCCTGGACTTCGCTCGCATGATTAACACCATCACCGGCAATTCGGCCGGCATCATCTTCCAGGACCGGCGCATCAAGGGCGACCCGGAGAAGCGCCGCCCAGACATCACCCGCGCTCGCACCCTCCTGGGCTGGGAGCCGCAGGTCTCGCTGGAAGAGGGCCTGCGCCTGACAATCGAATGGTTCCGGGACCGAGTCTGATACGCCTGGCTAGCAGGCAATGGGCAACAGACCGTGAGCGGCTCCTCGCCTGGGGTTCATGGCTTATTCAAGCCATGCTCCTATTCCTGGCACTGGCTCTAGGGCTGGCGGCTGCACGGCTGCCGATGCCGACATTGGCGCTGCTTCTGGGTAGCGCGATCATCCTGCTCGGCACGCTGATTGAGCCACTGTTCGGCCTGGGCGTGACACTCATTCTGGCGCCCTTCGGCGCGCTGGAACGCATTGCACTCCCCAATCTGCTGCCCTTCGACGCCAGCCACCTCCTACTCGGTCTGGTCCTGGCCGCGTGGCTGGGGCATAAGACTATTGCCCAACGTACAGACGGCGTTGAGCCGGGCTCGCATCGGCTAGTGGCAAGTGACTACTGGCTGCTCGCCTTCCTGGGCATCGGAGCTCTCTCACTCGCCAACGCCCTGTCACTCCAGTACGGGCTTAAGGAACTCATCAAATGGGGCGAACTGGGGGCTGTGATGCTGCTGGTACGCGAGCGGGCGCGTGAGCGACGACCACGGATATGGATCATCACCGCTCTACTGGCGGCCGGGTTGCTGCAAGCCGGGATCGGCATCTGGGAATTCGCCTTCCGTGGCATCGGACCCAAGGAATTCCTTATCCTGGGTCACTACTACCGGGCTTACGGTACTTTCGAACAACCTAACCCTTTCGCTGGCTTCGTGGGCCTGCTACTGCCTGTAGCGCTGGGCCTGACGCTGGCGGGCAGCGGGCAGTGGGTCAAAGGCAGGTTGGCGGGGAGATTCGGCTCCAAGCCAGGAGAGCCCGGCCCGTCGAACGATCACGTCGAGACGCGGCGGCTGGGGACTATTGAGACGTTACACGTCGGGCCGAGAGCATCGCTGATGACCGCATGCTGCTTATTGCTTACCATTGCCCTGACACTCGCGGTGATCATGTCCTGGTCACGCGGAGCCTGGTTGGCGGTGCTCTCGGCGCTAGCGGCGATGCTCTTGTTCGCCCCACAGCGGCGGGCCGTTGGGCTCTCCTGGCTGATCGGCCTCCTTCTGGCCGGATGGGTAGCCTGGCAGGCACACCTCTTGCCAGCCAGTATCGTAGCCCGCCTATCCGGTTTCAGCGAGTACGCTCAGTTCTACGACGTGCGCGGCGCAGACATCACTGATGCCAACTATGCCATATTGGATCGACTGGCTCACTGGCAGACAGCGCTGGACATGATCCGCGACCACCTCTGGCTGGGCATCGGCCTGGGCAATTACGAACCGGTCTACCCGGCCTATGCCCGGCTCAACTGGCCCCTGGCGCTGGGACATGCCCACAATATCTACCTGAACTACGCTGCCGAAACCGGCCTGATCGGGCTGGCAGCGTACCTCGGCTTTTGGGCTACAGTGATCGCGCTCACCAGCCGGGCCGTGCAGCAGACACATGGCCTAGCCAGGGGGCTCGCGCTCGGCCTTCTGGGCGCATGGATCCACCTGAGCGTTCACAATCTGGTAGACAATCTTTATGTCAATGGGGTTTATCTCCACATCGGCGCCCTATTAGGGCTCCTGACAGCTATCATCTATGACGAACAAGCCACTCACTGACCAACCCATCCGACCCTTATCCCTGCCCTTCCTCCGTCTGCGCGTGCTGACCCTCATCCGGGCCAAACGCAAGGAATTCGAACGATTCGTTAAGTTTCTCGTCGTCGGCACCATCGGCTTCGTCGTGGACACCGGGACGCTGAACCTGCTTGTCCTGGCCTTTCACTACAACACCGACATACAGCGACTGATCGCCAAGTCGATCTCGTTTAGCCTGGCCATCATCAGCAACTTCACCTGGAACCACTTCTGGACCTATCCCGACTCGCGCTCAAAGCCCATGCATCACAAGCTGGCCCAGTTCAGCCTCGTCAGCGTGATCGGCCTGGGGATCAACCTGCTAATCTTCGGCACGCTGAGTGGCCTATTGATCGCGCGTTTCGGCCTGGCATGGGGCACCAACCTGGCCCAGGCCTGTGCCGTGATCGTGGTCCTGTTTTGGAATTTCTTCGCTAACCGGTTCTGGACCTACAGCGATGTCAGTTGACCCGTATCGCCATTGACTACACCTCGGCTGTACGTCAGCGCGGCGGCATCGGGCGCTATACCCGCGAGTTGGTGCAGGCGCTGGCCGCGCTCGGCCCGGCCGACGATTATGTCTTGCTTGTCGCTGACCGACCCAGACACATCGCGGTGCCGGCGTCGGCCAACTTCCGCCTGCGCTGGACCTGGGTGAGCCAGCCCTGGCTAACGCGCTTGTGGCATCGGCTGGGTATATCCTTGCCTGTAGAAGCCTTCACCGGCCCGGTGGACATCTTCCATGCGCCTGACTTCGTCCTACCACCTACCCGCCGCACCACCCGAACGCTCCTGACCGTCCATGACCTGTCCTTCGTCCGCGACCCTGAGTCGGCCGCGCCGCGCCTGCGCGCCTATCTTGAGCGCGTCGTGCCGCGCTCGGTCGCTTGTGCCGACCACGTCCTGGCCGACTCGGCCGCCACCCGCAGTGACCTGCTGACCCTATATGGCGCGCCGCCGGAAAAGGTCACCGTATTGTATTCCGGCGTAAGTGAGGTCTTTCGCCCCGTGCGCGACCCAACGGTGCTGGCGGCGGTATGCCAGCGCTATGGTCTGCGTCGCCCGTTCGTTTTGAGCGTAGGCACCGTGCAACCCCGCAAGAACTACGCCCGCCTCATCCGGGCCTTTGCTCAGGTCCGGCAGACCGCGGAGTTAAGCGATTACACCCTGGTGATCGCCGGTGGCAGGGGCTGGCTTGATGCCGACATCTTTGCGCAGGTTGAGAGATCGGGGGTACGCGATTCGGTCATCTTTCCGGGTTTCGTAGCCGAGACCGATCTGCCGGCCCTGTACAGCGCCGCCGATCTCTTCGCTTACCCTTCCCTTTATGAGGGCTTCGGCCTGCCGCTGCTGGAAGCGATGGCTTGTGGCACGCCTGTGGTCGCCTCAAATGCCGCCTCGCTGCCGGAGGTGGCCGGGGATGCAGCTCTACTGGTGGATCCCACCGATGAGGCTGGGCTCACCCGCGCGCTGCGCTGGGCACTGACCGATTTGGACCTGCGCAGCCGGCTGATCGCCCGCGGCTTCAAGCAGGCCAACCGCTTCACCTGGCGTGCCGCCGCCAGCCAACTCCTGGAGATCTACGAACGGCTCAAGCACAACGCCTGAGCCGTCACGAGTAAAGCATTGATCACACGTCACGTTTTACGTTTTACGCCTTGTCGCTATAATGCGGTTGCAGAAGGTAAGAGTGAGATGTCAGGCAAAACCGTTGCGGAATCGCGGGTTGTGCTCAGCCAGTTGATGATGCCGGAGCACGCCAATGCCAGGGGGAACGTGCACGGCGGGGAGATCGTGAAGCTGGCCGATAACGCCGGGGCCCTGGCGGCAATGCGCCACTCCCGCCGCCATGTCGTCACCGTCGCCATTGACTCCATGACCTTCCTGGAGCCCATCTACGTCGGCAATCTGGTCACGCTCGAAGCCGAATTGACCTACGTCGGACGCACCTCGATGGAAGTGCGGGTTGAGGTGACCGCCGAGGATGTGGTCACCGGCCGGTCCACCCACACCAACACCGCCTACCTGGTCTACGTCGCTCTCGATGAGAACAAGCGCCCCTGCCCCGTCCCGCCGCTCATCGCCGAGACCGAGGAGGAGAAGGCACGGATGGAAGCTGCGCGCCAGCGCCAGGCCTACCGCCTGGCTCAGAAGGCCCGCGAACAACAGTCGTCAGTAGCCAGCAGTCAGTAATCAGACCGATGATTGGATACTGGCTACTGAGGCCTGACTACTGGGCGCTGATCGGCATAGCGTTGGCCCTGTTCGGCTACTGGCAGCCCTGGATACCGCATCGCGATGCCGGCCTGGCGTTGAGCGCCTGGGACCTGGCTGAGTGGGTGAAGTTTCTCCCGGCCTGGCGCGCCGGCACGCTCGCGATCCGGCGCGAGTGGCTATACCTGCCGCTCATCGCTGCCGCACTTACCCTGACACTGGTCGCGCTGCGGCTGCGCTCGCGGCCAGCACGCTGGGCACTCCGGCTGCTGGCTATGGCACTTTGCCTGCTGGTGCTGCCCGCCTACACCCTGATCCTGACGGCCTATCGCGGGGGTGAAGGGCAGGGCCAGTTCTTCCTCAGCCTGGCCGGGTTGGCCCTCGTTCTGCTCAGCCCTTTGGCCCGCAGTTGGCCAGCACGGCTATATGGTATCGCACTGGTCGGCGTCGGCTTGCTCGGCCTGGTACCGGCTCTCTCGCAACTGGCTCTGCTGCGTCCGATTGTGGCCCAGCTCTACGCCGAGCCGGTCGGCTGGGGGGCAGGGGCCATCCTGAATGCCCTCGGATTCGGGCTAATCATCTTGATGAGCACAGGGGTTGCGGTGCGCGGCAAACCGTAAGCTCAGTAGATGGCAGGAGTGCCGCTTCGAGCGAAGCGAAGGACCGCCTGTACTTACCTCCACAGTAGCTTGACATCACTGTCAGTCCGACATATAGTCGCAAGGCGAAAGGAGATGGATGAAGATCCTGCTGGCTGGGGAGAGTCCCCTGGCCGAAGAACTGTCTGACCTGGGCCGCCAGGCCGGGTATGAAGTCTCTCTGTACCTGATCGAGGACCTCGAGGACGAGCAGGGCCTGGAGCGCATTCTGGTAGATGCGGCTGAGGCCGACGTCGCTATTGAACTGATGAACGCATCCAAAGAGAGCAAGCGCGAGACCATCGAACTGCTGGCCGAGGCGCTCTCCGCCAAGGCGCTGCTGCTCGCCTCGTGCCTGACGGCTTCGGCCACCGAGATGGCAAGCTGGACAATCTATCCAGAGCAGGTCGTCGGCTTTGGCCTGCTGCCCCCCTTAGCAAAGGCCGGCCTGGTTGAGGTCGCCCGCACCCTCCAGACAAGCGCTGCGGCCTGGGAGCGCGCCCTGGCCTTCTGGCGCGAATTGGGGCTTGAGCCGCTGACCGTGGCCGATGGGCCGGGGCTGGTGCGGGCGCGGGTCCTATGCAATCTGATCAACGAGGCGGCTACCGCCCTCATGGAAGGTGTGGCCAGCGCTCAGGATATTGATACGGCCATGAAGCTGGGCATGAATTACCCGCATGGTCCCCTGGAATGGGCCGACCAGATCGGGCTCGACACAGTCCTCGGCGTGATGCGGGCGCTGCAGGAGGAATGGGGCGAGGACCGCTACCGCCCAGCGCCTCTACTCAAGCGGATGGTCGCCGCCGGCCGGCTGGGGCGCAAGTTGGGGCGGGGCTTCTACGACTACCCTGAAGGTTAAGGAGCAAACATGCGTGAAGTATGGATTATTGACGCCGTGCGTACCCCGGTCGGGCGACACGGCGGCATCTTGAAAGATGTCCGGCCCGACGACATGGCCGCGCTGGTGATCCGTGAGATTGTGCGCCGGACCGGCATTGACCCGGCGCGGGTTGAAGAGGTCTATATGGGCTGCGCCAATCAGGCCGGTGAGGACAATCGCAACGTGGCCCGCATGGCGACGCTCCTGGCCGGGCTGCCCGTCAGTGTCGCCGCCGTCACCTTCAACCGCCTGTGTGCCTCCGGCCTGACCGCCATCAACCAGGCCGCCCGCGCCATCAAGTGCGGCGAAGGCGATGTGTTCATCGCCGGTGGCGTCGAGAGCATGACGCGCGCCCCCTGGTCCATGCCCAAGAGTGCCGAGCCCTTCCCGCGCGGCGATGTCACCATTTACGATACTACGCTCGGCTGGCGCTACCCCAACCCCAGGCTGAAGGAGATGTTCCCACTGGAGAGCATGGGCGAGACCGCCGAGAATGTTCACGAACTGTACAGCGACATCACCCGCGAGGCGCAGGACGAGTTTGCCCTGATGAGCCAGCAGCGCGCCGTAGCCGCCATCCGCGCGGGCCGCTTCAAGAATGAGATCGTCCCGGTGACCATTCCGCAGAAAAAGGGCGACCCGATAGTCGTGGACACCGACGAACATCCGCGACCCGACACGACGTTGGAGAAGCTGGCCAGGTTGCCACCGGCGTTCCGCCGAAACGGCACCGTCACAGCCGGCAACGCCTCTGGCATCAACGACGGCGCAGCGGCGCTCCTGTTGGCCAGCGCCGAGGCAGCCCGCCAACTCGAACTCAAGCCTATGGCGCGCATCATCGCCTCGGCCGCCGCCGGCGTGGACCCGCGCACAATGGGGTTGGGTCCTATCCCGGCGGTGCGTAAGGCGCTGGCCCGCGCCGGGCTGAGCATCAACAATATTGACCTGGTCGAGATCAACGAGGCCTTCGCCGTACAAGTCTTGGCCTGTGCCCGTGAGCTGGGGCTGGATTTGGAGAAGACCAATGTCAACGGCGGAGCCATCGCCCTGGGCCACCCCCTGGGCTGCTCCGGTGCCCGCCTGATGACTACGCTGGTCCACGAGATGCGCCGCCGGCGCGCCCGCTATGGCCTGGCCACACTCTGCGTCGGTGTAGGCCAGGGCGAGGCGACCATCATCGAGCGCATTGAGTAGCCACGAAAGGATACCCGCTTCTCATGGATTTGAATGCCTACCAGCAGCGCGCGGAAAACTTCATCACCGAGATCGGCCGCGAATACTACATAGTCGGCGCCGGCCTGAAAGACCGGCTGGAGATCGCCGCCATCTATGAGCGCTACGCCGACCTGTTCACCCAGGCAGCGGTGCGTGACCTGCTTGACCGCCTGAACGGCAAGGAGGTGCATTACCTGGCTGAGTTCGCCGTCGGCGGCTACCTCGATAACCGCGTCAAGGCCTTATCCGAGGCCATCACCAACGCCGAACTGGCCGCGACCGTTCCCTGGGACGGTCAAGACGTGCCCTACCAGCAAGTGCCGGTCTTGCTGCGCAACGAGCCGGAACGCGCCCGCCGTCAGGCCTTGGGTGAACTGTACTATAACCGCATGGCCCAGGACAACCCCCTTCGTGCCGAACGCTGGAACACGCTCCACGACGAAGCCCGGCGCCTCGGGTTCATCGATTATGTAGACCTGTGCGACCGGCTGCGCGCACTCAATCTTCGCCCATTGGCCGAGCAGATGACCCGCTTCTTGAACGAAACCGAGTCCGTCTACGAGCCACGCTTGGCGGCCCGCCTCGCTGGCAGCGGCGTTCCCCGCGACCAGGCCCATATCAACGACATCGCCCGCCTGTTCCGCGCCGATGAATTCGATCCCCTGTTTCCGGCCGGGCGTATGCTGGACGCGCTGCGGCGCACGCTGACCGGCATGGGCATTGACATGGACGCACAACCCAATCTGAAGCTCGACCTGGAAATGCGCCCGCTCAAGTCGCCGCGCGCCTTCTGCTCGCCCGTGCGTGTACCCCACGAGGTTTACCTGGTCATCAAGCCCCAAGGCGGCCAGGATGACTATAATTCGCTCTTCCATGAGGCCGGTCACGCCCAACACTACACCCACATAGACCACAACCTGCCCTTTGCCTTCCGCTACCTGGGCGATACGTCTGTGACGGAGAGTTACGCCTTCTTGTTGGAGCACCTGCTGCACAACCGCAGTTGGCTCCAGGAGATACTAGGCGTCTCGCCTGAAGACGCCAGCGCCTTCGTGCGCTTTGCACTCTTCCAGAAACTGTGGTTCCTGCGCCGCTATGCCGCCAAGCTCCTGTACGAACTGGAGTTGCACACCGGCCCGGTGGACGGCCGGGCCGCGACCTACGTCTCCTGGCTCGAACGCGCCGGACGGGTTCAGGTGCCCCAGGAGCGCTATCTGAGCGATGTAGACGATGCCTTCTATGTCGCTCAGTATCTTCGCGCCTGGATACTGGAGATGCAATGGCGCCGGCATCTTGAGCACAACTACGGGCCAGCCTGGTATCAGCATCGCGAAGCCGGGGAACTGCTTATCAGCCTGTGGCGGATCGGCCAGCGTGATAATGCTGACGAGATGGCCGGGCATCTCGGTGCTCCCGGGCTGGACGTGGCACCCCTGATTGAGGAGGCCCTGTCCGCCGAACCATAGTCGCATGATGACCTTGCGAGCCGTTTCAGGAGCGCTTCACGCCGCTAAGAGCGCGGTTCTCCGCGGCTTACACGCCCTTTTACGCCCTTCGTGGCCCAAAGTACTCCTGGCCAGTCTGCTCATCCTGATCCTGGGCATAGCGGGGGTCTATAAGTGGCTATTTGTAGACCTACCCTCGCTGGACGCCCTCGGTCACAACCTGGCTGCACCCAGCACCCGCATCTACGACCGGCACGGCCGCTTGCTATACGAAATCTCCGATCCCCGTGCCGGCCGGCACACTCCCATCCCCCTGGCACAAATGCCGTTGGCGCTGCGCCAGGCGACCATAGCGACCGAGGATGCCAGTTTCTACACCAACCCCGGGCTGGACTTATGGGCCATCATCCGGGCAGTGTGGATCAACCTGCGCGGCGGCGAGGTCCGCGCCGGTGGCAGCACCATCACCCAGCAGGTCGCCCGCAACCTGCTGCTTGACCCACAAGAGCGCCAGGCCCGAACGCTGACGCGCAAGCTGCGCGAGACCATTCTGGCCTGGCGTCTGGCCCGAACGTACTCCAAAGATGACCTGCTAACGCTCTACCTCAACCAGACGTACTACGGCCACCTGGCTTTCGGTGTCGAAGCTGCCGCCCACACCTACTTCGGCAAGCCGGTCGAGCAACTCGACCTGGCCGAATCGGCCCTGCTCGCCGGTCTGCCCCAGTCACCCGTCGCTTACGACCCGCTGACCGATCCTGAGGCTGCGCGTGCTCGCCAGGCGGCAGTGCTCGACCTGATGGTCAAGCAGGGCTATATCACGGATGAAGAGGCGCGTCTGGCGAAAGCCGAAAGGCTGAACTTCGCTGCCGCGCCGTTCCCCATTGAAGCGCCCCATTTCGTCATGTATGTGTGGTCGTTGTTGGAACGCGAGTACGGGCCGGACCTGTACCACCAGGGGCTGGTTGTGACAACTACGCTCGACCTCGACTGGCAGCATGCCGCCGAAAGCATCGCCCGCCGCCAGTTGGCACGATTGGCACAAGCCCAACCGGCCTCCAACGTCAGTGACGCCGCCCTGGTCGCACTCGACCCGCGCACCGGCGAGATCCTGGCTATGTTGGGCAGCCCCGACTACTTCGACCCGCGCATCAGCGGCGCGGTCAATGTCGCCCTGGCCCCGCGCCAACCAGGTTCAGCCATCAAGCCGATTACGTATGCCGCAGCATTCAGCGGCGACCATCCCTGGACCGCCGCCACGATGGTCCTCGATGTGCGCACCAGCTTCCCCACGCGTGAGGGAACGCCATACCTGCCGGAGAACTACGACCGTCGCTTCCATGGGCCAGTTCTGCTGCGCGAGGCGCTGGCCTCGTCCTACAACATCCCCGCCGTCAAAGTGCTGCAGCACATCGGCATTGACTCGCTCATCCGGCTGGCCAGCCAGATGGGGATCTCCACCTTCAACGATGCCGAACGCTTCGGCCTGGCACTGACCCTCGGGGGCGGTGAAGTGCGCTTGCTAGAACTAACCGCTGCCTACGGCGCTTTTGCTAACGGTGGCTATCGCGTGCAACTCGTCGCCATCAAAGAAATCCGTCCTTCGTCCTCGGCCGCGTCTCCCGACACCGGCGGGCGAACGACAGGTAGCGCAGACCGAACGAGAGTGCTCGATCCTCGCGTTGCCTACCTTATCACCGACATCTTGAGCGATGACGCAGCGCGCACGCCCGCCTTCGGCCCCAATAGCATCCTCCACCTCAGCCGCCCCGCCGCCGCCAAGACCGGCACGACCACCGATTGGCGCGATAACTGGACGGTAGGCTATACGCCCGATCTGGTCGTGGGTGTATGGGTTGGCAATGCGGATAATACGCCGATGAATGATGTGTCGGGCATCAGTGGCGCTGGACCGATCTGGCATGACTTCATGGAGGAGGTGCTTAAGGGCCGCCCATCGCTCGACTTCGCGCAACCGCCGGGGATGATACGTGTCGAAGTATGTGCCCTGTCCGGCCAACTGCCCACACCTTATTGTCCGCACCGGCGCACCGAGCTGTTCATCGCCGGCACACAGCCGACCCAGCCCGACACCTTCTACCGGCCGGTGCAAATAGACACCGCCACGGGGCTCCCGGCCGGCCCTGACACGCCGCCGGCGCGGCAAGCGGTCCGCGTTGCCCTGGTCTTGCCGCCGGAAGCCCAAGAGTGGGCTGAAGAGAATGGCCTGTGGTCGCTGCCCAGTTCCTTCCTTACTCAGGATGACATTGATCAGCGGGGAGCGAACCGGTCACCAACTACGGACGCCGTGCCATTGTGGTTGGTCAGCCCTGATCCGGGCGCGATCTATCGTTTGTCGCCTGCCTTGCCCGGCGAGGGGCAGCGCATCGCGGTCGAGGCGCAGACCAGTGTCCCCCTCGTGCAGATTACGCTCGTGGCAGATGGTGAACCTCTGGCACAACTCGCCGACCCGCCCTATCGTGCCCTGTGGACGCTCAAGCCCGGCTCCCATACCTTCCAGGCGATCGGACGGGAGGCACAGGGACAGACAGTCACCAGCCCCATCACCACCATCACAGTTGTCAGTGCTCAGTAGACCGCAGCCGTATCATTCTGAGCGCAGCAAAGAGGCCCCTGCGTAAGATGCCGAGATGCTTCACCTCGTTCAGCACGACCAACCTGTGATCTGCTGGCTCTGACTATTGGCTGGTGGTTACTGGTGCCAGCGCCGGCAGGACCACAGTGAAGGTGCTGCCGCGTCCGGGCTCGCTTTCCACCCATACCCGGCCGCCGTGGTTCTCGACAATCGACTTCACGATGGATAGCCCCAGGCCACTGCCGGTGCGGCCGCTGCTGGCAGCGGCGGCACGATAGAACCTGTCGAAGATGTACGGCTGGTCGGCCAGCGGGATACCGATGCCGCTGTCCCTGACACGCAGGACGATCTGGCCTTCGCGGGGCGACGCTTCGACCTGGATCTCGCCTCCTTCCGGCGTGTACTTGATGGCATTATCCACCAGATTGGCAACGGCCTGGCGCAGCCGTGCGGGATTACCCAAGAGCGGCGGGAGGGGCTGTGTCACGGTGAGCGTCAGTTGTTGCCCTTTGACTTCGGTCTGGGAGCGGCTACCCTCCACGACTTCGTGCAGTAACGCCTCGAGCTCCACCGGCACTTTGGCCTGATCGAGCCCGGCTTCGATCCGGCTGAGGTCGAGGACGTCGTTGATGAGGGAGGTGATCGTCTTAACGCTATGATGGATCTGCTCGACATAGAGCTGCTGCGTCTCATTCAGCGGGCCGGAGCGAGCCAGCAGATCCACATAGCCCAGGATCGCGGTCAGCGGCGAACGCAGGTCATGGGACACTGAGGTGACGAAATCGCTCTTGAGCCGGTCCAGCGCCTTCAGGTGCGTAATGTCCTGCATCACGACGACGTAACCGACACCCGCCACCGGCGTGACATGGGCATTCAGCACGTGCCCGTCGCCCAACACCACCTCGCCGCGCCGCGCTTGCATAGGCGGTGTGAACAGCATCAGTAGCGCCTCGTTGTGGATAACCTCTTCCAGAGCCTTGCCGGTCGCCTCTTCTTCCTTGAACTCGAAGGCGCGAGCTGCGGCGGTGTTGTGCAGCACCAGCCGCCCCGTTTCGTCCACCACGATAACAGCATCCTCGGTCGAGCGCAGAATCGCTTCAAGGCGGCCCTTGGCCGCCTCAGTGGCACTGTAGAGACGGGCGTTCTCAATGGCAATAACCGCATAGTCGGCCAGCCCGGAAAGCAGTTCGATATCGTGCTGGCTGAAAGCCCGTTCGGACCGCTGATTGTCCACGCCCAGCACCCCAATGATCCGCTCACGCGCCTTAAGCGGGACGTACACGACAGCCCGCACCAGATAAGCCGTCTTGATCTTCTGTAGTCCGGCATCCCCAATGGCCATTGGCTTACCGCTGCGGATGACCTGGCCGGCCAGGCTGTCTTGAACGCGCAGCCGCAGCGCCCGCGCCATCGTGTCGTCTATGTTCTGGGCGGCGCGGACATACAACTCGCCGCTGTCCTCATCCAGGAGCAGCAATAACCCCTCTTCAGCCCCGGTAATCCGCACCGCGGCTTCAACCACGCGATTAAGCACCGTTTGCAGGTCGAGCTGGGCAATGATCGACTGGCCCACACTGATCAGGGTACTGAGCTCCTGCAGGCGGCGTTCGAGCTGTTGGTTGGTCGTCATCAAGCGCCGGGTGAGTTGGGTGCGTTCCCGCCGCAGACGCACCTCGCGCATGGCCCGTTCCACTGCCGCCGCGACATCCTCCACCACAAAGGGCTTGGTCAGGTAGTCACGAGCGCCCAGGCGCAGAGCGTGAACCGCCTGGGCTTCTGAACCATACTCAGTAACCAGGATCACGGGCACGTCCCGGCCTTGTTGGGAGAGCATGTTCAATAGCTCGGCACTGGTCAGGCGGGGCATATGCATGTCGAGGATAATAAGGTCAGGGGATTCGCGCACAGCCTGATGCAGGCCATCAGCGCCATCGCGGGCGATCAGCACCTCATAGCCCGCCGGCCTCAACACCTGGTCAGCCAAGAAGTCACGCGCACTGCGGTTGTCGTCAATGATCAGCACGCGCTCGCCGGCCATGGCCACCCTCCCCAATTACCAACTGTACCACAACTTCAAATACACAACAAGCCCTCTGGACAATCACAAAAAGACACTGCTGCATGGGCAGCAGTGTCCTCACGAGTGTGACAATGAACGGATGATTGAGGAAGCTACCTGGTTTGCGCCAGGGCTGCGTTCAAGCGCTTCATCAGGCGCGACTTACGCCGGGCGGCGTTATTGCGATGGATCACGCCTTTGGCGGCAGCGCGATCCAGCATACTGATAGCCTGACGTGTCGTTGCGACCGCCAGGTCGGGCTGTCCAGATGCGATCGCCTCGAGTGCATTCTTAGTATAGGTGCGAGCACGCGAGCGCACCATGCGGTTGCGCAAACGTTTACGCGCCGAGCTGCGAATGCGCTTCAGAGCGGATTTGGTGTTGGCCAATGCTCAGTTCCTTTCTCTTTATAGCCGTCAGCTATCTGCTCTATCAGCCGTAGGCAATTAATCGCCGAAGCCGAGCTGAAAGCTGACCTCGCCGGGTACTGATGAACAGGGAGTATACACGATTCCGGCGCTTTTGTCCAGTTTCGCGTAGATCGT
>CADDZL010000073.1 GCA_902812335.1 Chloroflexota bacterium
CTGATCATGGTATCCCGCCCCCAGTCGGTGAACCAGGGGTAGCCGGCGATGATGGTCAATCCCACCTCGTCCACCTCATCCCATATACCCACGGGCGGCGTGGGGCGTGTAGCGTGGAGCGTAGGGAGTGCGTCATCCCCCCTGTGCTCGGCGCGTGCGGGGGGTCTCTGGACAATGAACTGATCGGCGGCGAGGGCGAGTTGCTGGATCCAGGCGGGCTCGCTCTCGAAGCGGCCGGCGCGCAGGAGTTCGGCCTGGCGCGCTCGCTCAGCGTTATAGGCGGCCTGCCAGTTGCCTTGCCTGACCGGCGGCTCAGTGCTCAGGACGAGGGCGAGGGTATCACCCTCAGGAAGGGTCGTGGTGAACGTGCCGGGTGCGAACAGGTCTTCGATGTCGTCCAGGCCGCGCTCAGTCTCGAGGCGATGCTTGAAATTCCAGTGCCAGACCGGCTGGAGGGTCAAATCGCCCCGGTTGGCGCTGATCCAGTAGGGGGGTGCGCCGGGCCGGGCGTCAATGCGCAGAGATGGGCCGCCCTCCCATTGACCGTCTTCGTCAGCGACCGGCATCCAGCCCTCGCCACGCGCATGAGCATGGTGATCACGGAAGGTGACGAGGGGGGTGATTTCGAGCGTCAGGGGGCGCGACGTGCGGCGCAGGGTGTAGGTAATATAAGTGGTATTAGCGCCACAGGCCATCCAGATGCGTTTTTCGAGCAGGGCCTCGGCCAGGGCATAGGTGAAGGTCGGGATGGTGCCCTCCAGGGCGAACGATTCGAGGTGAAGATGGCCCTGCGGGTTGATGGTGCCATCGGCGTACTCATTGGTGCTGAGGGGATAGGTCAAACCGTCCAGGCGAGCGGTCTCATTGCACTTGGCGACAAGGACGGCGCGGCCAACCGGCGGGTCGAGAGCAGCGACGAGCCAGCCGTGGTAGCGGCGGGTGTTGGCGCCAGCAACGGTGCCGGCGGCGTAGCCACCCAGCCCGTTGGTGACGAGCCACTCCCGTCGCAACGCGCTGTCAAGATCGCCCGTGATCTCGCGTCCGAAGCCGATCATGGGGCAGCTATCTGTCATAGATTCTCCCACCATTGCCCGGCCGACCGGGCCGGGCGGCCCAGGGTGAACAACTTGACGGTGAGGATGCCGAAAACGAAGCCGCCGATGTGGGCGAAGTAGGCCACCCCCCCACCTTGCTCCCCAATTCCCAGTGAGGTCACGCCGCTGAGGAACTGCAATCCGAACCATAAGAGCAGGAGTATGAAGGCCGGGACCTCGACCAGGCGGATAAAGTAGATTAAGGTCACGATGCTCAGGATGCGAGCGTTGGGGTACAGGATAAGATAAGCCCCCAGGACGCCGGCGATAGCGCCGCTGGCGCCGACGTTGGGAACGTTCGAATCGGGCATGACCAGGACCTGCGCCAGGGCAGCGCCGATGCCGGCGAGGAGATAGAAGACGAGGTAGCGTGTGTGGCCCATAGCATCCTCGACGTTGTCGCCGAAAATCCACAGGTAAAGCATGTTAAAACCGATATGGGCCAGGTTGGCGTGCATGAACATCGAGGTAAAGAAGGTCTCGGCGACCGTCAGGCTGAAGTGATGGGTGACATCATAGGGGACGAGCGCTAAGCTGTAGACCTGTTCAGGCGCGGCCCCACCCACCTGAAGCAGCCATTGGTAGATAAAGACGAGGACATTGATGGCAATGAGGCCCACATTGACTATGGCGAAGCGGCGACTGGGGTTGAGATCGCGTAAAGGCAGCATGGCCTGGCATTATAGTGCAAACCGAGCGGGTATACAATATAAAACGCAAACGACCGCCATCTGCCAGGGTGGCGGTCGTTCACGAACAAGGAGGACGATGAGCCCAAGCTGGGTAGTAGCGGCGGATCAGCCGCCTATACCCTAAGCCCCGTTGACCGTACTCACTATAGCAGAAGCGGGTGTGAGGTTCAATAAAGGAGTGGTTAGAGAAACGTTCAATAACCGTTCAATCGGGCGAGCGCCTTGATAGCAGTCCGGCTGTATCCACGATTTGGCTTCTGCCGGGTTGCGTGGTCACGATGCCCGGCCGGGATGTGATTAGTGGACCGATGTCATGACGGGGTGGGCGGTTTCTTACGCTGGAATGCGCCCAGGCCGATAAGCTGGCCCATAAAGTCAGCGGCGGTGGGCATATCAGCCAGCGGCGCTGTCTCCCAGGTGCCCTTCTCGCGATCGCTCAGCCACAGGCGGCGGGCATTATCCGCATCCTGGACGGCCCGTTCGAGGGCGCTGGCATCACCCGCAGCGATTAGCCCGCGCAGGTGCGCTAACTCCTCCAGGACGGCGTCCAGGCAGCGTAAGAGATTATCGCGTTTGAGGATGAACAGGTCGCGCTGCACAGCCGGGTCGCGCTCTACCAGGCTGGTGGCCGTGCCAAAAGGCTGGTCGGCCAGTTTGCGGGCCTCACGCCAAGCGGGGGAGAGAGCGGCGGTGCGCATGAGGGCCAGGCTGAGCAGGCTGGGGAGACCGTCAACGCTGGCGAGCAGGCCATCATGCTCGGCCGGGTCGGGATAGAAGGGGCTGGCACCCAGCAATACCACCAGGTCACTGGCCAGTTTAAGCGCCTCCGGGGCGCAGTTGACCGCCGGCATCAGGCCATATAGCCCTCCGGCGAACAGGTCAGCCCGGGCGGCTTCAGGCCCGGTGTGCGTGTCCAGGGCCAGGGCCGGGTTGAGGACAGGGTTGCCTCCAACGAAGTCCACTTCGTCGGGCAGAAATTGGTGCGCCCACTCGAGCACGGGCAGCTTGAGGCTGGCGGTATCGGTGACGAGGCAGCCGGGCTTGAGGATGGGGGCGATGTGCTTGAGCGTCTCCTGAATGGCAGCCAGAGGCAGGGCCAGGATGACGATGTCCGCGCCCTCACAGGCAGCCAGCAGGTTCCATTCGGCGCGGTCGAACGCGCCCAGGGCGCGGGCACGCTGGGCTATCTTGAGTTCCCGGTCGTGTGCGGTCAGTTCAAAATTGTGTTCCGCTTTACGCAGTGCCAGGCCCAGCGAGGCGCCGATGCGCCCTGTGCCGATAATAGTAATCTTGACTCTGTTCGTATCCATAGAACCCCATTTCAGATTCTAGATCAGAAGTCACAAATCAGCAATCCGAAATCTGAAATCAACCATCGCAAATCCTAGCTATCGTCGTCGGCGGCCTGGAACGCGGCCAACAGGCAGCTCTCTTCTGTAGCGCCATTCGACGGGTGGTGATGGTGGCGGATGAGGGCGACGGTGAGCGGGTCGCTGCCAGCCCGCGCGGCCATCTCCGCGCCCCAGGCGGCGTGGTGGGCAGCGATGACAAAGGGGGCTTGCCAGCCGGTGCCACTGCCCCGGCTCAGACGGGCGGCCCAGGCCGGTGCCAGGGCCCGGACCAGGGTGACCAGGGCCCGATGGCGCAGGCGGAGGCGCGTTTTGGCGGCATCGTGCAGCAGGGCTGCGGCCAGCAAGGCCGGTTCGTCGTGGCCGGCTGCCCGCAGCGCTGCCATGACCTCCAGGCTGTGCCGCTGGTCATAGCCAGGCAAACACTGAAACAGTGCCATCTGATCTGGGTTCAGAATGGCCTGTAATTCCCGCAGTTCCTCGGCCGAGGCCCCTTGGGCGCGTATGGCCCGGAGGAACTGGCGGACGCGGTAGAGGGCCGGTAGCCGGTGGTTCAACTGAACAGGATCAACCGCAGGAGCAGATTCATAGGGCCACTGATCAGGGAAAAGAGCAGGCCGCCACCCACAAAGATGAGCAGCAGCAGGATGATCGGCCCATAGGGCTCCAACCGCTCCAGGGCGTAGCCCAGGTCGCCCGGCAGCACGCCAACGGCCACCCGGAAGCCATCTAAGGGCGCAAGCGGTATCAGGTTGAAGACCATCAGCAGGATGTTGGTTGTAATGAAGACATACCCCAGGTAACCGAGCGAGGGCAGGACGCCCTTAACAAGCGCATTGGTGTTATAGGGGTCAAGGTGAATGAGGCCGAAGCGAATCGGGATAGCCGCGAGCAGAGCCATGAGCAGATTGGACAATGGGCCAGCGGCCGAGACCATGACCGAGCCCATTTTGCCGTTGCGCAGGTTATAAGGGTTGACCGGTACAGGTTTGGCCCAGCCGAAGCCCACCAGGTACAGGGCTAGAGCACCGAACGGGTCAAGATGGGCCAAGGGATTAAGCGTCAGCCGGCCCTGATAGGCTGCCGTCCGGTCGCCCAACTCGTTAGCCGTCCAGGCATGGGCGAACTCGTGAATAGTGAAGGCGATAAGCAGCGTGATGGTATATGAGATGAGCGCGGGCAGAAGCAGGTCTCTGGGAAGCTGAAACAGCATAAGGTGGGTGACCTTCCAATCCGATTCTGAAGTTCTTCTTTCAACACCGACAATTATACCATACCCTGGGGCGAGCAGCGAAGAAGGGCCTATGGCTGTGATTAGCGTTGCTTATCAGTTGCCACGTGACCGGGGGAGACGCTCAGAAGTCTCTCGCAGTTCAGTCAGCACCGCTTCTAGCTCCGGCGGCAGGGGTGCGGTGAATGTGGCCCGTTCGCCTGTCCCTGGCAGGGTCAGCGTCAGCCGGCTGGCGTGCAGGAACTGCCGCCCGATCTCCAGCCGCTGCTTGCGGCGGCCATAGACCCTGTCCCCCACCACGGGATGGCCCAGGAAGGCCAGGTGCAAGCGGACCTGGTGCGTCCGCCCGGTCACCGGCTCGGCCTCAACCAGCGTATAGTCGGCGAACGTCTCGACCACCTGATAGCGGGTGACCGCGTCGCGGCCGGCGCGCACCACTGCCATCCGCTGGCGGTGAGCCCGGTCGCGCCCGATAGGCGCTTCGATGAGACCCTGGTCTGGCACCGGCCGGCCTTCGACCAGCGCCAGATAACGCTTGGATACAAGCCGGGTCTTGAACTGGCGCTGCAGGTCGCGCTGGGCGCGGTCGTTCTTGGCGACGACGATCAGGCCGGAGGTGTCCTTGTCCAGCCGGTGGACGATCCCCGGCCGCTGTTCGCCGCCCACGCCCTCCAGCTCCGGGCAGTGCGCCAGGATGGCATTGACGAGCGTGCCGGAAGTGTGGCCGTGCGCTGGATGGACGACCATGCCGGCGGGCTTGTTGATGACCAGTACATCAGCGTCCTCGTAGATGATGTCGAGCGGGATGGCTTCCGGCCCGATCTGGCTGGGTTCCGGCGGCGGGATGCGCACCACGACGCGGTCGCCCGGCTCCAGCCGGTAGCTAGCTCTGGCGACTGCTCCACTCACGGTCACATAGGCCCCTTTGATCAGGCGTTGGACCCGGGTGCGCGATAGCTCCGGCAACGCAGCGGTGATGGCCTTATCCAGTCGCTCGCCGCCGTGCTCAAACGTCAGGAAGACGATCCGGTCGGGCACGGGACTCTTCTCGCAGCAGCGCCAGCGCCAGCAGGCTCACGCCCAGGACGATGCTGGCGTCGGCCAGGTTGAACACCGGCCAGTCCTTGAGCGGCCAGAAATTGAAGTCCACGAAGTCTACGACATAGCCATAGCGCAGCCGGTCGCTGAGGTTGCCCAGCGCCCCGCCCAATTGCAGCCCCAGCGCCAGCCGTACCAGCCACTGGCCGTCGGGCAAGCGCCGGTAATACAGGATAATGCCCGCTGTGACCACCACAGCGATGACGATCAACAGGAGCCCCTGGTTGGGGAAGAGGCCGAATGCTGCGCCGGTGTTGGTCACATAGGTGAAGCTGACCCAGTGTGCCAGGAAGGGGGAGAGATTCCAGGTCTGGGCGGGATGAAGAAAGCGGACGACCAGGGTTTTGGTGACCTGGTCAACGAGCAGTGTTACCGCTGCAATCAGCAGCAGTGAGGCGCGATTCCAGAACCATCTCATCTGGTGCTCATCTGCGTGGCGCACTCTATACACAGTTCGACGTAGGGCAATGCCTGCAGCCGCTCCGTCTCAATCGGTCGGCCACAGTGGGTGCACAGGCCATAGGTTCCCTGCTCAAAACGCCCCAGCGCTGCATTGATCTGCTCGATGAGGTCCTCGGCATAGTGGCGCAGCGACAGCTCTTTCTCCTGTTCGAAGACCTCGGTGCCATAGTCGGCCGGGTGATTGCCATAGCCGACCTCTCCCGGCGGCACAGTTTCTGGATCGGCGGTACCGAAGTCTTTAAGCTGGTTCTCCAGGCGCTGCCGCTCGTCGAGCAGCCACGCTTTCAGGCGCTCATCAGATAGATTCTCCCGCAATATCACCACGTCTCCCTTCTGACCGGCTGGGCTCATTTTACCCCAGCCGGGGCAGCGTGACAAGGGGGCACTCGCCAACCTGAGAAGAGGGCCAAGGCGTTGAGGGCTAGAGCCTACGATAGTGACCCGGAAAAGAAAAACAGGGCTGCGAGCTCTCTCGCAGCCCTGCGTGAGATTGTGTTCAGTTCAGGCGGCGGATCAACCCTCAGCAGGAGCCGGCTGCCCGTGCCTGGCGGGCGCACTGCCTTCTGGTGCGGCGGGCGCACGATTCCAGGGCGTGCCGATCAAAGGCAGTAGATAGTAGTCCACACCCACGTATCCAGCCACTTTCCAGGCCAGGATCAGCCCGACCGAAATGACAAAGAGCACGGGGTTGATGCTGGCTGAACCGGCCATCATGAAGTTCCAGTTCATGAAACCACCGATGAAGGCGGCAATGCCGGTGAAGGCACCCAGGATCAGCGCGATGCCGACCAGCAACTCGCCGGCGACGACGAGCTTGGCGAACCAGGTATAAGCCTGGGCATCGAGCAGTGACTGGAGAAAGGCGCGATACCAATCGAAGGCGATAGCCGGGCGGCCGTTCTGGGGAATCTGCACTGCGTTCGCCCAGAAGCCCTTAAGGGCTTCACCGGTCTTGACCCACTTGGGGTCGCCAAGCTTGTGTGAAACCGCGTCGAGCCACTGCCAGCCGAGCCACAGGCGGGGCAGCAGCCACACCCAGCCGGCGCGCGGGTCATTGAGCAGCTTCTGCACCAGCGGCGGGTCCTGAATCACTTGTCCTTTGCGAGTTATAACGCTAGCCATATGCTCTCCTTTACCGTATTAAGATATCTGATGTTTACAGTCCTAATTTACGGATTCTGCCGTCGGGCGGTAGGGGCAGATGACCCGTTTTAATTGGGACATTTGACCCAGTTTGTCATGGGTGTGCTCGTGCCTGAACTGTGCCAGGAGCATCGGTTTTACCCACCTGTCACCCTGAGCGAAGCGAAGGGTCTCGGTACACTGTTGCCAGAGATGCTTCGCTGCCCCCTTCGCGTCGCTCAGGGTTTCGGCTCAGCATGACGGATTGGGCTGGCTGGCGGAAGCTAAAACCGATGCTCCTGCTGGGCTTTACCGGGCCGTTTGCGGCCCAGGGGGTGGCTGATTATACTTCTACGTCCACATTGCAAGGTGAGGAGGGGCCTGTATGGAACTGGGCATGATCGGATTGGGCAAGATGGGGGCGAATATGACGCGCCGCCTGCTGAAGGGCGGGCATCGCGTGATCTGCTTTGACCCACGCCTGGAAGCGGTGAAGGCGCTGGAGGGGGAAGGCGCTGGCGGCGCAACCTCGCTGGCCGAACTCGTCGGCCAGTTGAAGCCCCCCCGCACCGTCTGGCTGATGGTGCCGGCCGGCCAGATCACCGAAGAGACCATCCGGTCACTGGCCGGGCTGCTGTCGGCCGGTGACACGGTGATTGATGGGGGCAATTCCAACTACAAGGATTCACAACGCCGTGCCGAGGCGCTGAAGGCAAAAGGGCTGCATTTCATGGATGTGGGCACGAGCGGCGGCATCTGGGGCCTGCTTGAGGGCTACTGCCTGATGATCGGAGGTGAGCAGGAGATCGTCGAACGCCACCGCCCGATCTTCGAGACACTGGCTCCGGCCCCGGATAAGGGTTGGGGTCACGTTGGGCCTGTGGGCGCAGGCCACTTCGTCAAGATGATCCACAACGGCATCGAATACGGGCTGATGCAGGCTTACGCCGAGGGCTTTGAGATTATGAAGGCCAAGAAGCAATTGAACCTCAGCCTGCATCAGATCGCCGAAATCTGGCGCTATGGCAGTGTGGTGCGTTCATGGCTGCTCGATTTGACGGCCAGGGCACTGGCCGAGGACGAGGAGTTGAAAGACATCAAGGCATGGGTGCCGGACTCCGGCGAGGGGCGCTGGACAGTCTTCGAGGCGATTGACCTCGACGTGGCGGCGCCGGTCATTACGGCCTCGCTGCAGCGGCGGCTGCGTTCACGCACCGTCGAGCCCTTTGGCGACAAGTTGCTGGCAGCGCTGCGCCATCAATTCGGCGGACATGCTGTGGAGCGGGTAGAGGGGCAGCCATGAGGGACTTTAACCCGGCTTATGCGGGCACTCCCCCTTGGGACATCGGCCGCCCGCAGAAGGAGATCATGCGCCTGGCGGAAGCGGGTGAGATACAGGGGATCGTGCTGGATGTGGGCTGCGGCACGGGGGAGAACGTGCTGTATCTGGCCGGGCTCGGCTATGAGGCTTGGGGGATTGATAGGGCCGCCACGGCCATTGAAAAGGCGAAGGCCAAGGCAGCCCAGCGCGGCCTGAAGGCCAACTTCCTGGTGGCTGACGCGCTCGATCTACAGCGCCTGGGCAGGACCTTTGATACGGTCATTGATACCGGGCTCTTTCATGTCTTCTCGGACGAAGAGCGGCCCCTTTTCGCCGATAGCCTCGCCACGGTCCTCCGCCCTGGGGGGACATACTACATGCTCTGCTTCAGCGAGCGCGAACCCGGCTCATGGGGACCGAGGCGGGTGACGCAGGCCGAGATCCGCGCGACGTTCAGTCAGGGGTGGAGGATCAATGCCATCCGCCAGGCCACCTTTGAGATCAACCAGCCAGGCGAGGCCAGGGCCTGGCTTTCCTCTATAACGAGGCTTGAGGAGTCGTCCTGAGCGTAAGCTAAAGACCGCGACGCTTCAGCGTCGCGCTAAAAGAACGAAGCCCCTGCGGGGCTGAGGAAGACCTCTTCCCTTCCTCCCCTGTCAAAGGAGAGGCAGGGGGAGAGGTTAGCCCACAAGGGCTTGGCTCTCTCCCTCACGGGATGGCCTCAAGCCACGCGCCGGCAGTCAGCCCGGAGCTTCTAGCTCTGGGCGGCAGTTCTTGCTCCCAGAACTGAACTACACCCGATGATTCTGCCTACTTGCCCAAATGAGTGGCATCGAGTATAATTCGGGGTGACCTCGAACGAGGAAGAGGAACACTTGTGCAAACGTGGGTAGACCTGGCGCAAATCATTCTCGCGATTGCTCTGACGGCTTCGATCCTGTTGCAGGTGAGGGGCAGCGGCCTGGGGGCGGTCTTCGGCGGTGACTCCGGTGTGGTCAAGACGCGCCGGGGTGTCGAGAAAACGCTATTCAATATTACCATTGGCCTGGCTGTGGCCTTCTTTATCATCGCGCTGATCAACGCCAGGCTCTCAGGTTAGCCAGCCCTGGCGTTGCTCGGTCGCTCTTAGGGGCGCTGTAGCGCTCCTACGAACTCTTGCCTGGCGTGGGGCCACCGGGCTTGTCCTGGGTGGCCCCTTTCTGATTCGGGGGACTACCGACGATTTCTCTGCACATCCGCTGGCAAGCACTGCTGGTGACGGTAGGG
Organism: Chloroflexota bacterium; assembly: GCA_902812335.1. Classification (GTDB taxonomy): domain Bacteria; phylum Chloroflexota; class Anaerolineae; order DSLN01; family DSLN01; genus DSLN01. Next base: position 9,636 of record CADDZL010000073.1, read on the forward strand.
GTCGCCCTCCTTGTAGTGACTCTGGTATACCAGGCCATCGGCCTGACGACGATCTTGGTGCCGGCCGAGGGGGGCATCTATAGCGAGGGTCTGGCCGGCTCGCCCCAGTACCTCAATCCGCTGCTGAGTGCTTATAACGAGGTAGACCGTGACCTGGTGGCGCTCATCTTCAATGGCCTGGTGCGTTTGGACGCCAGCGGCCAGCCCGCGCCCGACCTGGCCTCGCACTGGGAGATCTCGCCTGACGGCCGCACCTACACTGTGACGTTGCGCAGCGATGTGCAATGGCAGGATGGCGTGCCCTTCTCCGCCGACGATGTCCTGTTCACCGTTGGCCTGTTGCAGGACCCCGGCTATACCGGTCCGGCCGATGTCGCCACCTTGTGGCGGCAGGTAAAGGTCGAGGCTATCAACCCGGAGACGGTGCGCTTTGTCATTCCAGAGCCCTTCGCTCCGTTCCTGGACTACCTCACCGTCGGCATCCTGCCGCAGCATATTCTCAAGGGCGTCTCGGCGGCGGAGTTGCCGGGCCATCCCTTTAACTTGAAGCCTATCGGCACCGGGCCGTTTGTCGTGGATACGGTGACCAGCGGCGGCGGTTATATCAGCTCCATCACCCTAAGTGCCAGCCCGACCTTCACCGGCCACCGCCCTTACCTGAGCAAGGTCGAATTCAGATTCTACCCCGACCATGCCAGCGTCCTGGCCGCTTATCAGGCGGGTGAAATCCAGGGGATCGGCCAGGTCCTGCCCTCTGACCTGCCCCGTGTGCGAGCTGAGCCCCATCTCAACCTGTTCTCGGCCCTCTCGTCCGAGATGACCATGATTATTCTCCGGCTGGATGACCCTGGCGTGGCGTTCTTCCAGGATCGGCGTGTGCGCCAGGCACTGCTCTATGGGCTGGACCGCCAGGCGTTGATTGACCGGGTGTTGGATGGCCAGGGAGCTATTGCCAATAGCCCCATCCTGCCGTGGAGCTGGGCCTATGATCCCGGCGTGCCTACTTATCCTTACGACCCGAAACGGGCGGAGGCACTCCTGGACGAGGCCGGCTGGGTGCTGAGCACCGGCGCGCCGGCTGGCGGCCGCTCCGAGCCGGTGGCCGGTGGCGATGCTACCCGTAAACACGAAGGCAGCGACATGACCTTCAAACTGGCCGTCAGCGATGAGCCGTTGCATAAGGCGTTGGCCGAGGAGATCGTCCGCCAATGGCGGGCGTTGGGCATCGCGGCCCAGGTGGAGGTGATTGAGCCGGGGCAAATCCAGGCCGTCCTGGCCGAGCGACACTTCCAGGCCATCCTGGTGGACCTGGAGGTGCCGGGGGATCCGGACCCCTACCCTTTCTGGCACGAGAGCCAGATCAAAGACGGGCAGAACTACGCCGGGTTTAAGAGCCTTGCCATCAGCCAGGTGCTTGAGGAGGCGCGCCGGGCCACCGATCAGGCTCAACGGCTGGAGTTATATAAGCGCTTCCAGAGCCTGTTTGCCGAGCAGGTGCCAGGGTTGCTGCTGTACTATCCCGTGTATACCTATGCGGTAGACGACAAGGTCGGCGGTGTTCAGATCAGACCGCTGAATGTGCCCAGCGATCGTTTCCGCACCATCGCCGACTGGTACGTGGTGCGGCGGCGGATCGTGATCAGCCAGTCGGGTCGCCGGGGTTGACAAATCGGCGAGCGCCCGGTAAAATATCAGACGTTAGCCGAAGTGGCGGAATTGGCAGACGCGCTGCGTTCAGGGCGCAGTGGGCCACCACACCCGTGTGGGTTCAAATCCCACCTTCGGCACTCTCCATTCAACTCCTGAAACGTGAAACGTAAAGCGTAAAGTTAATGGGGCGACGTTTCACCGATTACGCTTTACGTTTTACGGTTGACCGCTCGCTGCTATGATGACAGAAGAAGCACATAGACAGGAAGCGCCACCCAGGCGGCCGGAGCGGCGGTTCTGGCTGTCGGGGCCACAAGTCGTCGTGATCCTTGTCGTCCTGGTCGGGTTGGTGTTGACCCTGGACTTCAACCGACGGCTGGCCTTCACCCGCCGCATTGGTGCTGATGAGCAGACGCTGGCTGACGAGGTGGCGACGGCGGAAGCACACCAGGCGGCACTCCTGGCGCAACGCGACTATGTCCAGACGGATGCCTATGTCGAGCGTTGGGCGCGCTACGAGGCCAAGATGGTGAAACCGGGTGAAGTCCTGGTTGTGCCTCTAATCCAGACCCCGGCGCCGGAAGCCGCCGCAGCCGCGCCCTCGCCAACGCCCATGCCGGCACCGTGGCAGACATGGTGGGCGCTGTTCTTCGGCCCTTGACAGCCCCCCGCGTTTGTGCTAAAATGCACTCCGCGATGCGGGGTAGAGCAGTGGCAGCTCGTCGGGCTCATAACCCGGAGGTCGCTGGTTCGAATCCAGCCCCCGCTACTCGGTTCGACTGGCGGCGTAGCTCAAAGGCAGAGCAGCGGACTCATAAGCCGTTGGTTACTGGTTCAAGCCCAGTCGCCGCCATCTAAGCCCAGGGGCGCAGGTTCGCGCCCTTTTTCGCACTCTATGCTGGTGTCTCAGCCCTCTATCAATCATCGGGCTGCCAGTCGCTCCCCTGTTAGAGAGAAGCCACACGTGAGACCTGGACGCTACGCCTTTATCTTCGATATGGATGGCACCATCGTGGATAACATGCCATTTCACGCCCAAGCCTGGGCTGAATTCTTCGCGGGTCTGGGGGTTGGGATCAGCCCCGGCGAACTGCGCGCCCGCACTTCCGGCAAGACCAGCGAGGAAATTCTGCGGGATATCCTTGGGCCCCATCTTTCTGAGAGGGAAGTGGCGGAGTATATAGAACGCAAAGAAGAACTCTATCGCGCCGCCTATCTGCCGCAGATGAAACCGATTGCAGGGCTTGACCATTTCTTGAGCGAGGCGCACCGCCTCAACATTCTGATGGCGGTGGCGACTTCTGCCGGAGAGCGGAATATCCACTTTGTGTTGGGGGGTCTGGGCCTCGAGCCGTATTTCCAGGTCATCGTTGGAGCTGAGGACGTGAGGTGGGGGAAACCCAACCCCGCAATGCTTCTGACAGCCGCACACAGATTGGAAGTCGCTCCTGAGGGTTGCCTGGTGTTCGAGGATTCGCTGGCCGGCCTGGAAGCCGTTCGGCGGGCGGGGATGCGAGCCATCGCTATCACAACGACCCATGCTGCCCGCGAACTTCAAGGTCTACCAGCCGTTATTCAGGTGATCGCAGATTATCGCGGCTTGAATCCGGCCTCCCTTTTGGAGATGCTTGGCGGCAGCGGTTCTGCCTTCAACCAACCCACATGAGGGCACGCCAGGCGGGATCGGACAGCGGGCTCCGTTTGCCTTACCCTAACCTTTGGCCGGCGCCGGTTGACTTCCTGCGCCTTTTCGGCTATAGTAAGCGCAACGGACTTTCAAACCTGGCGGTATAGCCAGTGAAGAATGGAGGGGCGCAAACTTGCGCCCCTCTCGTGTAGCCCCCATCAAAGCAATGTGGATGTAAAGGAGATTCCTATGGCGACCATCGGCTACTTCGAGGGCACCGACCCGCTGGTGCTCACCAAGCTGGTCTTGCGCGGTGTTGAGACCCTCCCGCTCAGCAACGGCTACGATAATCATGGCAAGTATGTCATGCACCTGACCCGCCAGGACAATCTGGCAGCCGTCGTCGGCTACCTGCACAAGGTCACCCCGGCGGCGGGCCATCCCATCGGGGCCCGCGATTTCATCACCGCCTGCCGCACGCAGGGCATTCCCCTCGTCCTGATCGTACCACGCGCGGACCACGAGAACGCTCGCAAGCTGTTGGGTGCAGTCGCGGACTGGCCGACGCTGGTTGACCCTGAAGACGTCTTCGACCAACTGCTGGCCCTGGCACGCTAGACCCGCAGTAGCCAGGGACAGTGGTCGGTGGTTCGCCGCTCTCTTCCTGCTGGCCACCGATCTAGGGCGCGGTGGTCGGCGTCACGGTCGGAACGTTGCCCTGCCAGATCAGGGTGCGCAGGGGCGGGACCGGGCTGAGGGTGATGTAGCGCGGCGAGCCATCGCTGTAGGTCCCGGCTTCGCGCACGACGACGACATTCCAGTGGAAGGTTTGAGGAGCGTCCACTTTCGGGCGGAGTTCCGGCGGCAGGCGTAGGCTGGTCGCTTTGGTCGTCACCCGGTAGGGCGCAGCGCCCGGGGCATCGGCGTTAATGATGGTCACCTGATACCACTCACCTTCACCCAGGATGCCCACTGAGGTCCATTGCAGTACCACAGCATCACCGGGGCCGAGGCTCGCGTCGTTGGGTGGGCTGAGCAAGACCGGGGGCTCGTAAGGTGGGCGCGGCGTGGGCGTCGGTGATGGGCCCGGTGTGAATGTGGGTGACGGGCCGGGCGTCGGTAAGGG
>CADDZL010000074.1 GCA_902812335.1 Chloroflexota bacterium
GATTTCCACAGGGCACAAGCGGAACCTTAAAATATCTCGACGACTGGCCGCAAGCGTGCGGGGATGGCTTGACGTTGTTATCCAGTGCCAGGAATTAAGCAGCGGTTGCCTCGGCTATAACGCCTGTTGTGTATGCAGTGGCAGTGTACCGCAACGAGGATAAGAGCCATGAAAAGGACGTGGAACCTGCTCGCCAGCCTGCGCCCCAGCAACTCTCTCCAGGGGCGACGGCCACGGTGGTGAGCCCATTACCCACCCCGGTGCCCACCTTCCGGCCGCCTACATGGACACCAGAACCTCCCCGGACTCCAGTTCCTCAGCCTACCCCAACCCGCCGGCCGGGACCGACAGCGATGCCCTTCCCAACGCGAGGGCCGGGATATGACCCGGCCGGAACCATTCTCTACATCGCCCCAGATAGGCAAGCTATCATGGCCCTGACCATTGATGGACAAGGGCGGAAGGTGGCGGAACCGGCGCCATTGTCTCTATCCCTGGACTTCAACGTGGAAAGCGAGCACCGCTGGTGGTAATGCGCAGCCACTGTTGGACCTAAGAGGACCATCCTATGTGTTTGGCTGGTCGCCTGACGGTTCTTACATCACCTATGCAAACGGATCCGGCACAGGCTTCAAGCAAGTAAGTGGTACGCCGCCGCCAGACGGTCCACTGTGGCCCATGGACCCTGAGGGCCAGAACCGCCGGCCCCTCACAACCCCCTTCGTTTTAGGCTGGGGTTTCGAACCGATCCGGTCACCCGATGGCCAGTGGATTGCCTTCACCGGTCTCGATGAGGGCCAAAGCCTCGGATGTGCGAAGAAGGATCCGCCCCCAGATCCGGAGACATGTCGGTACGAGGGGATGGCTATCTACATCGAGAATACCTCGACCGGAGAACTGCGACGGTTGGCCTCAGGCATGGCTTGGTGGGCTCGGCCTGGGTGACGGCTGACCGGAACATCGCGGTGGTCTCGAACCACGTCCCGAACCCGAATGGCACAGCGGATGCGTCTATGACCAACAACGGCGTGAACCGCTAAACGCCATAGCTGGGTTCTCGTCGCTGCCATCAACCGACCTGCCGGGCTAAAGGGGCTTTTGATCTCCGCAGGGCCAGGGCGGAACCTTAAATCTTCTGGGGAACTGGCTGCAATTACGCGGGGGAGGCTGAGTCAAATCAGCATCGCCAACCCCACTGCCGCCAGCACGCCCATCGCCCCGCCGAAATAGAACGGCGCGCTCGCGCCGAACGTGTTCCAGAGGAACCCCGCCAGCACCGACGCCGGCAACAGACCAAACCCTGTGAACGTGGCGTGCAGGCCGATCAGGGTCGCACGCGCCTCCAGGGGTGCCAGGTCGGCCACCAACGCCTTTTCAACCCCCTCTGTCAGCGCAATGTACAGCCCATAAACCGGAAATAAGACCCACAGCGCCGCCGCCGACGCCAGGGCAAAGGCGAAATAGACCAGCCCATAGGTCAGGTAGCCGGAGACCAGCAGCGCTTTGCGCCCGACACGGTCGCTCAAGCGACCGGCCGGCCAGGAGACGACGGCATAGGTCACATTGTAGGCCAGGTAGAGGAGAATCGCCGTAGCATCATCGTAGCCCAGATTCCTGGCGCGCAGAATGAGGAATTCGTTCGATGAGTTACCCAACGTGAAAACGAAAATCAGGAGCAAGAATGCTTTGAGCCTGCGGTCGAGGGCGCTCCAGCGCGCGCCCAGGTTCTGCCACCAGGGGGCATGAGGGGCCGCGCCCTCCCCTCCCCCTTCCTGAGCAAAGCGAAGGGCCGGCGAGAGGGGTCGGGGGTGAGAGGCGCGCCTCTCCCGCACCCATAGCAAAACGACCACGCCCAGGGCCGCAGGGATCAGCGAATACAGAAAAATCGCAGTGAAATCGTCGTGGGCGCGGGTGAACAGAACATAGGCCAGGACGACCCCCAGCGTCGCTCCGGCCGTATCCAGGGCGCGGTGCAGGCCAAAGGCGCTGCCGCGCGTTTCAGCCGGAGCGGAATCGGCGATCAACGCATCGCGCGGCGCGGTGCGGATGCCCTTGCCGAAGCGGTCCGAGAGCCGCCCAACGAGCACAAGCGGCCAGGAGGTCGAAAGATATAGAAAGAACTTGCCGACGGTAGAGGCACTGTACCCCAGGATAGCGATCGGTTTGCGCCTGCCCATGCGGTCCGACCAGTAGCCAGAGAAGACGCGGATGAGGCTGGCGGTGGATTCTGCCAGGCCCTCAATAAGGCCCACAATCGCGGGCGAGGCTCCGATGCGCGCCGAAGTGATATAAAGCGGCAGGAGCGGATATACCATCTCCGAGGAAATGTCGGTAAGGAAGGACGCCAGGCCGAGGATGATGACGTTGAACACCTGAGGTCTGGTTATATCACCCAGTCAACCACCCTGTCAAGCCCGGAGCTAGAAGCTCCGGGCTGGGAAAACGAAGCCCCTGCGGGGCTAAGACAGCCCGGAGGGCTTTGTTTTCTCAGCGCGGGCCTTCCAGGCCCGCGCCCTCTGGTTGATCCGCGTTCATCCGCGTCCTACCAGGCTGATTGGTAGTAGAAGCGCCCGCCGATCATCGTCGCCAGCACCTCGGTCTGGAGCATCGCCATCGGCTTGATGCTGAAGATGTCGTCCGATAGAACGACCAGGTCGGCCAGCTTGCCCGGCGCGAGCGTCCCCAGGCGGTCCTCCATGTAAGCGGCATAAGCCGGGCCCCAGGTGAAACCGCGCACGGCCTCCTCAACCGTCAGGCGCTGCTCCGGATACCAGCCGTCGGGGCCGGGCGAACCATCGGCGCGGCGGCGCGTCACGGCGGCGTGAATGCCTTTGAGCGGCTCCAGCGGCTCGACCGGACAATCGGAGCCAAGGGCCAGGACCGCCCCGGCCCGCAGTTGCGTGCGCCAGGCATACGCGCCGGCGCAACGTTCGCCCCAGTAGCGGTCAGCCATCAGCATGTCCGAGGTGGCGTGGATAGGCTGCATCGAGGCGATGATCCCCAATCGCCCCAAACGGCCATAGTCGTCGGGATGAAGGAGCTGGACATGCTCGATGCGGTGGCGCAGCGGTCCAGAGGTCGGGGGGCGGAATCCCAATCCCTGGAGTTCCTGACGGCGCACAGCTTCATAGACATCCAGCACGTCGTGGTTGGCGCGGTCACCGATAGCGTGGATGGCCGAGGCCAGGCCGGCCGCGCTCGCCAGGCTGACCTGCTCGAATAGCTCCTCTTTGTCGGTCACGACGATGCCACGGTTGTCGGGCTCACCCAGGTAAGACTCGAGCATGGCGGCGGTGCGCGGGCCGAGCGCGCCATCGGCGAAAATCTTGATCCCGCCGATGCGCAGCCAGTCGTCGCCGAAGCCGGTGCGCAGGCCCAATGCGACCGCCTCATGGACGAGCGCGACCGGCAGGTTCTTGACCACGCGCAGGCCCAGTGCGCCGCGCTCCTTGAGAAGCTGATAGGCGACAAAGGCGCGCCGGCCATCGAAGTCGTGGACGCCGGTCAGGCCGGCGCGCCAGGCACCGGGCAAAGCAGCCTGCATGGCGGCGGCAACCTCGGCGGGCGTGGGCTCAGGCAGGCGCTCTTCCACCAGCTTCATGGCGTCTTCGAGCAGGATACCGGTTGGCTGGCCCGTGCGAGGATCGCGCAGAATCGTGCCACCGGCCGGGTTGGGTGTGCTGGTGCTGATCCCGGCCAGGCGCAGGGCGAGCGAATTGACCCAGGCGGCGTGCCCGCTCTTGGCAGTCAGGAAAACCGGATGCTCCGGGGCGACCCGGTCGAGGTCAGCAGCAGTGGGGAAGGCCCCGCCCGGCCAGAGGGTCTGGTTCCAACCCCGACCGCGCAGCCAGGTCCCTTCGGGCGCCGTCCGCGCCCGCTCGGCCACACGCGCCAGCGCTTCCTCAAGCGTCGGGACCTCGACATTGATGTTCTGCAGGCCGAGCGCATACCACTCGAAATGCAGGTGGGCATCCACGAGGCCAGGGATGACGGTATGGCCTCTGAGGTCTATCACTTCGGTGGCCCCCCGCCGGTAATGCGCCACGCGCAGTTCATCGCCGCCAAGGGCGAGGATACGTTCGCCGGCGATGGCGATGGCTGTGGCGCGCGGGCGGGCCGCATCCAGGGTATAGACATTCGCGTTGGTGAGCAGCAGATCAGCGGCCATGCTTATCTCACCCCCTCTCCCCAGGCTTGGGGAGAGGGGCCGGGGGTAAGGGCCTTCAAATGCACCACAGCTCCTTCTGTGGCGTGCTGAGATACTCCGCGCCCGTCTCGGTGACCAGCACATCTTCCTCCAGGCCGATGTAGCCCCGGTTAGGCACGGCCACACCCAACTCCAGCGTCATGACATTAGCGGGTTCAATCACACCATAGGGGGACCGGCCGTAGCGCTCCCAGCGCGGCCCCAGGATAGTCGAACCATCGTGGGCGGTGCGGCCTACGTGATGGCCCAGGCCGTGCTGGTATTCGGGGTAACCGGCCGCGACGAGCGCCGACCGCGCGGCCGCATCCACCTCCCAACCCATGACCCCCGGCTTAAGTGCAGCCCGCCCGGCCTCAAGCGCTGCCCAGCAGGCATCCCAGGCGCGGCGCACATCGTCAGGCGGACCGGATTCGCCCTCGTCCAGGAAGTACCACATGCGCTGCAGATCGGAGACAAAGCCATCCTGCTTGACGCCGAAGTCGAGGTGCAGCAGGTGGCCGCGCTGAGTGCGGTGATGGGCGGGCGCGGCGTGGCCGGGAGTGGAATCGGGCCCGGCATTGACGATGGGGCAATGCTCCCGGCTCCAGGCCGGCTCCAGCCCCCGTGCCGCCAGGTCGGCCTGCAACAGTGCTGCGATCTCGATCTCGGTCAGGCCGGGCCGCAGACGCGGCGTCAGCGCTGCAAACATCTCTTCGGTCGTAGCAATGGCGCGACGAATGCGGGCGATCTCGCCCGGCGACTTGCGCCCGCGCAGCGCCCCAATGATCTCCTCGGCCGAGACCAGCCGGTCCGCGTAGGGCGTCCCGGCCAGCAGCCCGGTCAGGACGAGATACAGGCCATGCGTCAGACCATCGGCAGCCGGGTCGTTCTCCGAGGTGTTGATGGCGATCTGCGCCGGGTCCAGGCGTTTAAGCGCGTCGAGCAACGGCTCACGCAGGCTTTGGTGATAGCCAATGACCTCGGTCCAGCCGCCGGTGTTGCGCACGTTATCCGTATCGAAGAAGCCGACAATGGCGATGCGCTGGCCGTCCCGCCCGATGATCAGCGCCGATTGCCAGGTCAGTTCCAAGCCCAGGATCAGGTCCAGGCACGGATCGTGAACCTGCGACGTCTCGCGCACAAACGTGAGCCAGGCAGCCACGCCCTTCTCTTGCAGGATGGATACGGCCTGGTCGAGCTTCTCCTGAAGCAGGTTATTCATGTTCTCCTCTCTCATTTGTCACCCGGTCACCTTTCGGTTATGCTTGTGCCCTATGACACCATTCGGACACTTGATTGTTGGCGCGACGCTGGCCCGCTGGCTACGCTGGCGCGGAGTGCCGGTGCGGACCGAGGGCGTGTTGGTGGGCAGCGTCCTGCCGGACATAGATTGGCTGGCTGTGCCTTTCGCTTCCTCACGCCAGATGGTCCACCGCATGGGCACACATTCACCCCTGGCACTCGGGCTGGCCGGCCTGCTGCTGCGACGGCTGGGGACCGGCTCGGTGATCGCGGGCGGTCTGTCCCATATTCTGATTGACAATTGGATGGGCGGCAATCCGCCGGGCGTGGGTTGGGCCTACCCCTTCGTGCGCCAGCGCCTGGCACTCGGGCCGCACCTGAGCTGGCGGGGCCAGTCGCGCCCACCCACTCTCGTCGGATACATGTTCGAAATCGCCGTCATCCTGTTCCTGATCGTTGTGTCTGTAACCTGGCTGAAGCCAGGTACCGGTAAGCCAGGTACCGGCTTCACATATTCTCGATCAGGGCCGTCGCGAACTCGCTCGTCTTGACCTCGCGCGCCCCTGCCATCTGCCGGGCGAAATCGTAGGTGACTATCTTCTGCGCAATCGTCTTCTTGTAGGCGCTCACGATCAGGTCCGCGGCCTCCTGCCAGCCTAAATACTCCAGCATCATCACACCGGAGAACAGGAGCGAGCCGGGGTTGACCTTGTCCTGGTTAGCATACTTGGGCGCGGTGCCGTGGGTCGCCTCAAACACCGCCACATAGTCGCTGATGTTGGCGCCCGGCGCGATGCCCACCCCGCCGACCTCGGCGGCGACCGCGTCGGAGAGGTAATCGCCGTTCAGATTGGGCGTGGCGATCACGTCGAACTCGTCCGGGCGCAGCAGCATCATCTGGAACATGATATCGGCAATGCGGTCCTTGATGATCACCTTGCCTGAAGGGTCCGCCCCGGCGGCCACCTCTTCCTCGGTCACGGTCACGTCACCGAACTCTTGCCGCGCCAGTTCGTAGCCCCAGTTGCGGAACGCGCCCTCGGTGTACTTCTGGATGTTGCCCTTATGGACGAGCGTGACCGACTTGCGGTCATGCTCCAGCGCATAGCGGATGGCTTTGCGCACCAGCCGCTTGGTCCCATACTCGGTGATCGGCTTGATGCCGATGCCGGCCAGTTCGCTGATATGTGTGCCCATCTCCCGGTTGAGCCAGCCGATCACCTTGCGTGCCTCAGGCGTGCCCGCCTGCCACTCGATCCCGGCGTAGACGTCCTCAGTGTTCTCGCGGAAAATGACTACGTCCACCAGTTCCGGGTTGCGCAGCGGGCTGGGCACGCCCGGATACCAGCGCACCGGCCGGACACAGGCATATAGGTCAAGCACCTGGCGCAGCGTGACGTTCAGGCTGCGGAAACCGCCGCCGACCGGCGTGGTTAGCGGCCCCTTGATGGCGACGAGGACTTCGGCGATGGCGTCGAGGGTCTCGTCGGGCAGGTAGTTGCCGTCGTAGAGGCTGGCCGCTTTCTCGCCCGCGTATATCTCCATCCAGGCGATCTTGCGCCGCCCACCGTAGGCGCGCTCGACCGCCGCATTCCAGATGCGCAGGCTGGCGCGCATGATGTCCGGGCCGATGCCGTCGCCCTCAATGTAGGCCAGGATAGGCCGATCGGGCACGACCAGCTTGCCGTCACGGACCGTGATTTTCTCGCCCTCGGCGGGCAGATGGATATGAGTGATGGTCATAAGATCAAAACTCCTTCATCTCAATCGGCAGATAGAACCGATACGGCAGGGGGGTCGGCGACGGGCCAGGCGTCGGCGTGCCCGTCGGTGTGGCGGTTGGCGTCTGCGTCAGCGTACTCGTCGGTGTCGGTGTGGCGTCGGCGACGATGCGCTTGAGCGTGCCGCTGCTGTAGCCGCCGCCCTCGATATAGTAGAACGCCCCGTCCGGCCCGGTCTGGATGTCGGTGTTGCAGATGACTCCCTCTACCTGAGCGACCGCCGTCACTGTAGTCCGATCGGGACTCAGATAGAAATGCCGCAGCCAGCCGTCGTTGTAGCTGCACATGAACAGCTCATTCTGCCAGGCGGGGATCTGGCCGCCCGTGTAGAAAGCCACGCCGGTGGGCGCAACGCAGCAATTGCCCAGGGGCAGGAACCATAACGGCGGGATGTTGTTGTAGTGCGGGTCGGGGTTGGTGTCGTCACAAGGGTAGTTGTCACGCCAGCCATAGTTATAGCCGGCGAGGCTGCGGTTCAGCTCATCATCGCAATTGGGCCCGTTCTCCGAGGAGAACATCCACTGGCTGAGGGGATCGAAATCGAAGTCGAAGCTATTGCGGTTGCCGAAGGTCCAGATCGATTTCACTGTCACGGTGATATTGTTATAGAAAGGGTTGTCCGGAGGCGCGGACAGCGGCACGGTCGGGTTGAAGCGGTGAATGTGGCCCAGGGGCGTGTCGCCGCTCTGAGAATTGGAGGGTATGGCATTCTCGCCGATGGTCACGTACAGTTTACCATCCGGTCCGAAGTGCAGGTTGCCGCCGTTATGATTGGCCGCGCCCAGCAAAGGTGTGGTGAAGACTACCGCCGGGTTGATGCCGATCCCATCGTATTCCTCGAAGCGCACCACCTGGTTGGTAAGGGGGTTAGGGTTGGTGCGGTAGACCCAGATGTAGTGGTTGGTGGCGAAATCGGGGTCTACCGTGATGCCAAGCAGGCCGCGCTCGCCGTTGGAGTCCACGGCCAGGGTAATGACCGCAGTGGGCTGAAGCTGGCCGTTGGCGAACAGGCGCACTCTGCCGGTGGCCTTCTCGGTGTAGAACAGCCGTCCGGTCGGGTCGAAGGCCATGGCGATGGGGGCATTCATGTTAGTCAGCACCGTCTCAATATGTGTGCCAGGCGGGATGGGCTCGCTGGGTGACGGACCTATCCCCCCAATCCCCTTCCCTGAGAGGGAAGGCGGCGTTCTCCCCTCCCCTAAGAGGGGAGGGGCCGGGGGAGAGGTATAGCCAGCCGCCAGAGCCGTTAAGCCGAGCAAGAGAAACGCAAGCGAGAGAATCAGTGGCTTCATCGGGCAGTAATCGGCAGTCAGCACACAGTTGGCAGTCTGGCTACTGACCGCTGGCTACTGCTGACCGTTTGATATGATTGAGCAGGCCACCGTCGAGCAGGATCTGGGCCTGGCGCGGTGTCAGGTTGTGCCGGACCTGGAACTCCGTCCCCTGGCTCAGATTGTGGACGGTCAGCGTCGCTGCGCCGCTCGCCAACGCCGCGCGTACGCCCACGATCTCCAAGAGATCGCCTTGGGCGATGCCCTCATAGTCGGCCTCGTTGGCGAAGACCAGCGGCAGGATGCCGAAGTTGATCAGGTTGCTCCAGTGGATGCGGGCGAAGCTCTTGGCGATCACCGCGCGCAGCCCCAGGTACATGGGCGCCAGCGCGGCGTGCTCGCGGCTGGAGCCCTGGCCATAGTTCGCACCGCCCACGACGATCCCACCTCCCTTCGCTTTGGCCCGCTCCGGGAAAGTGGGGTCCAGCCGCACGAACACATACTCGCTGATCGCCGGGATGTTTGAGCGCAGCGGCAGCACCTTAGCCCCGGCCGGCATGATATGGTCGGTGGTGATGTTGTCACCCAGCTTGAGCAGCACCTCACCCCGCACGTCCTCGGCGGGCGGCGTGCCCAGAGGCACCGGCTTGATATTCGGCCCACGCAGAATCTCGACACTCTCCGGCTGATCTGAGGGCGGGATGATCATGTTGTCATCAATGATATAGCGTTCCGGAATGCCCACCTGGACCGGCGCGCCCAATTTGCGCGGGTCGGTGATGACGCCGGTGATGGCGGCAGCCGCCGCCACCTCCGGGCTGGTCAGGTAGACCTTGTCATTGGGTGTGCCACTGCGGCCGGGGAAGTTGCGGTTGAAGGTGCGGATTGAGACGGCGTCAGTCGCCGGGGCCTGGCCCATACCGATGCATGGCCCGCAGGCGCTCTCCAACACCCGCGCCCCGGCCCGGATGAAATCGGCCAGCGCACCGTTGGTGGCGATCATGGTGTAGACCTGCTTCGAGCCAGGCGTCAGCGTCAGGCTGACATTCGGATGGACCGTCTTGTCGCGTAGCGCGGTAGCGACTTTCATCAGGTCGGGATAGGACGAGTTGGTGCAACTGCCCACACACACCTGGGCCACGGGCGTGCCCTCGACCTGGCTCACCGGCACAACATTGTCCGGGCTGGACGGCAGCGCAATGAGCGGTTCGAGCGCGTTCAGGTCAATCTCAATATGCTCATCGTACCCGGCGTCCGGGTCCGGCCCCAGCGCCCGCCAGGCGTGCTCGCGGCCTTGCGCCCGCAGGTACTCGCGGGTGCGTTCGTCAGAGGGGAAGATACTGGTCGTCGCGCCCAGCTCCGCGCCCATGTTGGTGATGGTCGAGCGGGCGGGCACATCGAGGTCCTGAATGCCCTCGCCATAGTACTCGAAGATGCGCCCGACGCCGCCCTTGACCGTCAGGCGGCGCAGCATCTCCAGAATGATGTCCTTGGCGGCGACCCAGGGTTGCAAACGGCCCTTGAGGTGCACGCCGACGACCTTGGGCATGGTCAGGTAGAACGGCCCGCCGCCCATGGCCACGGCCACGTCCAGCCCGCCTGCGCCGATGGCCAGCATGCCTGCGCCGCCGGAGGTGGGTGTGTGGCTGTCTGAGCCCAGCAGCGTCTGGCCGGGGACGGAGAAGCGCTCCAGGTGCACCTGGTGGCAGATGCCATTGCCGGGGCGCGAGAAGTAGATACCGTAGCGGGCGGCGAAGGTCTGCAAGAAGCGATGGTCGTCGGCGTTCTCAAAACCCGTCTGCAGCATGTTGTGGTCCACATAGCTGACCGAGAGCTTGGTTTTGACGCGGGGGATGCCCATGGCCTCGAACTGGAGGTAGGCCATCGTGCCGGTGGCGTCCTGTGTGAGCGTCTGGTCAATGCGGATGGCGATCTCCTGGCCGGGGATCATCCGGCCCTCAACCAGGTGGTCGGCGATGATCTTGTGCGTGAGGTTCATACCCATAAACTGTCTCCTGCGGAATTTGGGTCTAACTGGTCCAATTATACCACGCTCAGCGTTTCTTCTCCTAGCGATACATGGTCATCTTTCACCGGATGCGTCTCAACCTCCGGTTGACCTCTTCCATCGGGGTTCTGGATGATCTCCAGCAGATCGGCGTAGCCCCATACGCCACCACAGTCTTCGGGCGGGCCGGCACGCTATCCGGTCTATACAGACCGGATAGCGGATGCCCTCTTCGCGCGGCAGGATTTCTCGACAATGATGTCGTGCCACACCTTCCATTTCGTAGTCGGGCTGGCTATAATACGTCCGGCCTCCAGGCGGAATCGCGCCCGACGGCCTCCTGCACTTTCCGGAAAAACGAGTTCTCCGTCTGGATCAACAGGCCGCGTTGAATGGCCACCGCCCGCGCCAGGCCCAGAACCAGCCCCAGCGTTCCGTACAGAATTGCCGATTCGTCCCGTGCCATCAGCGCACCCGGAATCTTGTGAACTTCCTCGGCGTCTCCCATTACAATGTGACTCGCGTATGCATCTGCCACCGCCTGCAATGGCTCCCAGATGAAGGTCAGGGCCGCTCGCTGAAGCTCGCCCAATGAACCATCCTTGTCCAGCAGCATCCGCGCCTGCTGCAACCCAGGCACGGCCCAGATGGCCGTTTCTGGCCGGGCCAACTCCTCTCGCTTGGCAGTGATGGTGGTGCGGTCGTCCAGTTCAGCAGCTAACTCGCTCAGAAGGGAGTCGAGCAAGGGAGCTTCAGTGCGCATATGGGAACTATTATCCCCGGAAAGCCGTCTGGTTGACAACTGTGAAGCCGGGATTTGTGTTATAATCTCCGCCTGTTTTGTCCAGCCGGAGATACGAGGAGGATACACCCGACACGCTGATGAAAATCCTACACATCCTCTCTCAGCCCAGGCGTAGCTGGCTACCGGCTGTCGCCGTGGTGCTGTTGCTCCTGACCATGACGGCCTGCAGCGGAGGCCAGTCCAGCGGCCAGATGCCTACGATCCAGGCCGGTACCATACTCCCGCCGACGAATACACCGTCGCGTCCCGGGTCACAAGTGACCCCCCCGGCCCCCGCGCCCTCGGCCACGCCATCCGCCGGGACGCCTCAGGCCAACCGCACGCCAAAGAAAACCAAGACACCCACGCCCACCGCGACACCCATCCCGACCATCGTCGCCACTCTGCCATTGGCCTCGCCGGAGTATGGCATTCAGGCATTCCTGTGGTGGCGGCCGGAAGTGGCCGACCGTGACCTGAATCTGATCAAGGATATGGGCTTCACCTGGGTCAAGCAGGGTCTGGCCTGGCGCGACATTGAGGGCACCGGCAAAGGCCAGTTCGATTGGTCCCGCGCCGACCGGATCGTGCAGCAAGTCAGCCAGAGAGGGCTCAAACTATTGGTGCGGCTGGACCATGAACCGCCCTGGGCGTCGCAGCCGCCGGGAAGCAGCGATGTCATCCAGGGGCCGCCCCAGAACTTGCAGGACTTCGGTGACTTCTGCTTCACCATCGCCGACCGCTACAAGGGCTACATTCAGGCCTACCAGGTCTGGAATGAGCCTAATCTGAGGCGCGAATGGGGAGGCCGCCCGCCCAACGCCGCTGAGTACGTCGATCTGCTCAAGATGTGCTACACCAACATCAAGCGGGCCGATGCCAATGCACTGGTGATCTCGGCTGGCCTGGCCCCGACCGGCACGGATCTGCCCATTGCCATCCCCGATGACCGCTATGTGCGGGAACTGCTCGACGCCGGCGCTGCCGCCTATTTCGATCTGCTGGGCTTCAACGCGCCGGGCTACGCCGCGCCGCCCTGGGTCAGCCCCGACGAAGTCGCAGCCAATCCACAATGGGGCGGACAGCGTTTCTTCGCCTTCCGCCACGTCGAGGACATCCGCCAGATCATGGTTGAAAAGGGCGTCGCCGACAAGCAGATCGCGATCCTGGAGATGGGTTGGACGACCGATCCGATCCACCCCGATTACTCATGGTTCAGGGTCACCGAGCAGCAGCAGGCCGACTACCTGGTGAAAGCCTATCAGTGGGCCAAAGAGCATTGGTCGCCCTGGATCGGCCTGATGAGCATGATCTACATCGCCGACCCTGACTGGACGCAAGACAACGAGCAATACTGGTGGGCCATCACGCTGCCTTCCTATCCCCAGACCAAAACCCGTCCGGCCTATGAGGCGCTTAAGGAGATGCCGAAGTAGGGGCAGAACATATTCTGCCCCTACTTGGTGACAAGATTACCGATGCGGCAACTGCACGGGTGCAGCACGACGCCGTCCTTGCTCATTGTGCCCTGATACTCGCCGGCCACCTGGAAAGTCCAGCCGGAAAGGATGAGCGGGGCCGGGCCCCCGGCCACCGGTATCCACTCGCCGTTGTAGCGGCGGGCGAAATGAACGTGAGCACCGGTGGCGAAGCCGCCAGTGCACGAAGGATGCCCAATCGGGTCGCCCGTCTTCAGATGCGTGCCCACCGCCACCCGATCCTGGTCGGCGATGTGCATGTACAGGACTACCCAGCCGGTTTGCTCCAGGCCATCGGGTTGCTTTCCCAGATCAACCAGGACCTCGCCGTAATCGCTGCGAATGACCAGGCCGGGCGCAGCGGCGCGGACCCACATCGGTGAAACCGCGCAGTCGGTGGGCTTAGGATCACCGACGAAATCCACAGCGGCGTAGGCGCTGCCGGACCCCCAGCCACCATGTGCTCCGCCGGTGAAGTACCAGGTCTCGCCGGCTGCCCAGGGCAATTCCATCGGCGGCGCGGTCAGCCCGGCGGGGACGATCGCGGTGGTATACTGGAAAGGGTCGCCGAAGAGCGCCCGGTAGGTCTGGACCATGCCATCGGGGCCGGCCGCGTTCAGCCAGGTCTGGTAATCGGATTCCAGCGCGAGCATATACTGGAGGCCGGCTGTGCCAGCGTTGAGGCCATCGGCCAGGAGCGCCTGCGACCCGTCCTTAAATTCGACGGTACGCAGACCACGCTGTTTCCAGCCGTAATAGCCCATATTTACCCGGTTAGCCGCCCAGCTCAATTGCTCCAGCAGACCCTTGTACTGCTCATCTACCTTGCCCAGTGGATAAGTGCGGGCCTCCTCAGAAGGGTTCGGGTTCGAGAGCCAGCCGCCACGATATTCAAGGAGCGCCAGCAACAGGCGCGGGCCGACGCTGAAGCGCTGGGCGACGAGTTGGACGATCTGCGGGCCGCTGAGGACGATGCGATTCTCCACCAGCTCGGCGTAGTCCTTGAGCAACCCCGGCCGGCTACGGGCGAATGCCTCTACATCGAAGCCAACCGAGGCCGGGCCATAGACCACTTCACTATCAGGGATAAGATGCGCGGTCGGGCCGTAGCGCAAAGGT
>CADDZL010000075.1 GCA_902812335.1 Chloroflexota bacterium
CCGGAGGGCAGCCCATTATGAGCTTCCCTGGCCCCTTCGTCGTCACCCCCATGCAGGAGGCCGACATCCCCGAGGTCGTGGCCATTGACAACCTGTCCTTCAGCACACCCTGGCAGGCCGATGCCTATCGCCACGAACTCACTCAGCGGGAGACCTCGCATTTCTTCGTCGTCCGGTTACGAACTCCGGCCACGATGCAGGCCGAATCAGCGACGACCAACGCGCTTTATCCTTCGCCCCTCGTCTCTCGTCTCTCGTCGTTGGCAGACCGCTGGCGGATGTTGCGAGGTCAGAATGGCCGGCCCCGCCCGGCTGTCGTTGGCTACGGCGGGCTGTGGCTCTGGCTCGATGAAGCCCACATCAGCACTATCGCCGTCCACCCCGACTGGCGCGGCCGGGGCCTGGGGGAATTGCTGCTGCTGGCAATGCTGGAACGGTCCATCGAACTCAAAGCAGCCCAGGCGACACTCGAAGTGCGTGTCTCCAACCAGGTGGCACAAAACCTGTACCGGAAGTATGAGTTTGAGATCGTCGGTATCCGCCGACGTTACTATCGCGACAACGGCGAGGATGCCTACATCATGACCGTGCCGGCGCTGGACGTGGCTTATGCCCGCCGGCTGGCCCGGCTACGGCAGGCGCTGGTGCAGCGCCTGGAACGACTACGAGCATACTGAAGACCGGGATCGCTGCCCAGACCAAAGTACTGATGGACAAGTCGGCCGGGCTGGGTTATAATCCGTCCACTACACTTGTTTTCGTATTGGCCCTGCGTCGTCCATCATTGATTGCTGCTGATGGCTGAAGGCTGATGGCTTATGGGAGATGATCTGAACCAGATCGCCGCTGAAGTCCGAGTGTGTTCCCTGTGTCCCCTATCCCAATCACGCACCCAGGCCGTGCCGGGCGAGGGGCCGCCCAACGCCCAGATCATGTTCATCGGCGAGGGGCCCGGCTTCCATGAAGATCGCACCGGACGGCCGTTCGTCGGCGCGGCCGGCAAGTTTCTGGACGAGCTATTGAGCCTGGCCGGACTTAAACGCGAAGAGGTGTTTATCACCAACATCGTCAAATGCCGCCCACCCGCCAACCGCGACCCGCGCCCCGAAGAGATAGAAGCCTGCCAGCCCTACCTGGACCGGCAGATCGCCCTGATCAAGCCCAGAGTTATCGTGACCCTGGGGCGCTATTCCATGGCCCGTTACCTGCCCAACGCACGCATCTCGGCCATTCATGGCCAGGCCCGCCGGGTGGGGGGGCAGTGGGTGGTGGCCATGTACCACCCGGCTGCGGCCCTGCACCAGATGGCGCTGCGGCAGGACATCGAGGCCGACTTCCGCAAACTGCCGCAAATCATTGCCCAGGCCAACCAGGACGAGACAAGTGAGCCAGAGAAACCGGAGCAGTTGAGCCTGTTCTGACGGAGTTGCCCCGGTGTCCACCCCCCCGCTCAGATACTGCTGTATCCTGCTCACCGCCCTGGTGGCGCTGGCCGGGCCGGTGGCGACGGCGCCGACACGGACACCCCTTGCGGCTGCTCTCCACAGCAGCCAGCCGGCTGAGGCCAGGGCGACCCCCAGCGCCAGCCCGATTACACCCGACCCACAGCAGGGTTACATCTTCCGCTTCCTCCCCGGCAGCGGCGTCTTCAGTGGCACGTTTCCCATTCCCCCACCGGGGAGCCATCCGATCGGCGTGGCTGCCGTCCCAGGCACCGACCACCAGGATATCTGGTTCACCTTGCCGGACGCCAACCTGATCGGCCGCCTGATTTACACCGATACCGCCCATACCAGCTTTGTTACCTACCCTATCCCGACGGCAAACAGCATCCCGCTCAACGTGGCGTACTCCGGCGGCACCGTCTGGTTCACCGAATACGCCGGCAACCGTATTGGCCGCCTGGACTCGATCATCGGCGTGATTGCCGAGTACATCGTGCCGACCGCCAACAGCGGTCCGGCGGACATCAGCGCTGCACCCGACGGCACGCTCTGGTTCAGTGAGCAGACCGGCAACAAGCTGGCCGAACTGGACCCCTCTACCGGTGCCTTCACCGAGTACAGCGATCCGGGCACGCAGTCCCCGCAGCAACCCTATGGCATCTTTGTGCAGAATGACAACACCATCTGGGTCACCGAGCCGAATCGTGGCTGGGTCAGCCGGCTGATCCCTCCCAATGGCTGGTCGCCGGTGGGCATCGGCGTAGGAACCTACCCCTACGATCTGGCAGTGGATGGAGCCGGCATCCCCTGGGTGCTGGAACGCGGCATCAACAGCATCTGTGGGATTATCACCGGCACGCTGCAAGGCTGTCTCTACCAGTATCCCATCCCGGCACCGGCGAGTGCCCCAGCCGCGATTGTGATCGAGAACAACACCAGTCGCTGGTTCACTGAGTCGGGCGCGAACCAATTGGGCCATATGACCGGCCCTCCTAACGTGGCGTTCCAGGAGTATCCATTGCCTGTGCCGGGCTTGTGGCCGCAGGGTCTGGCCCTCGCCGGTGATGGCAGCCTCTGGATCGTGGCGCAGCCCCGGCAGCAATTGTATCAGCCGCTAATCTTCAGATAGATTTCAGGAAGGAGCCTGCCCTGAACGAAGTGAAAGGATGACGGTGGATAAAATGAAGCTAACCCGGTCAGCCCCATGGCGTGTCAGCCTGCTTATTCTGATTGGATTACTCGCCTGGAGTGTTCGTTCCGTCAGCGGCGAGCAAGGGGCAGGGCGACGCCCAAGCCCAACGGCGACCAGCGTAGTGGCCCCCAAAAACAGGCCTCCCCGCCCACTGACCGAATATTCGCTGTCTCTCCCTCTGATCCTCAACCTCTATGACACGAGCATCCCGCTCTTCGGCGTGCAGATGTGGGCGGAGGTGACGTCACCTCAGGCCCGTACTTACGCGGCCCAGGCGGGCATCCGTTGGATCCGCACCTCCATCAACTGGGCCGCGATTCAGCCCTCGCCGGCCCCCGTGTATAACTGGTCCGCAACGGATCAAATGATCACGGCATTGACCCAGCAAGGTTTCAGTCTCATTATCACCCTGGCCGGCAATCCGGCCTGGGCTGCCCAGTATCCCGAAGGACCGGTCACCAACATCGCCGACCTGATCTACTTCATGAATGCGTTGGTGGAGCGCTACGATGGGGATGGCTACAACGACGCCCCTGGATCACCGGTTGTGCGTTACTGGGAATTCTACAATGAACCGGACAACACGGACCTGGGGCATTGTACCGACGGCAGCCTGGGCTGCTTCGGCTATCACGGCGATCTGTATGCCCAGGAGTTGATAGCGGTCTACCCTACCATTAAGGCCGCTGATCCCCAGGCGCAGTTGGTCTTCGGCGGGCTGGCCCTGGACAATTTCGTTCCGCCGCCAGGGATCTTCGACCCGAACTTCCTGGATGAGGTCTTGAGTAACTGTACAGGGACATGTTTCGACATCATGAATTTCCACTGGTATCCCTACTTCCGCTTCGTGCCCCAGGGCGGCAGGTGGGAGCCTTATGGCCGGGACATCATCGGCAAAGCCACTTATGTCCGTGACAAGCTGGCCTCATACGGCTTCACCCGACCGGTCATCAACACAGAGGCCAATTGGCCCTCGGCCGGATGGTGGGCAAGCCCCGAACTCCAGGCGCGTTACGTGGCCAAGCTATATGCCCGCAGCATGGCCGCCGATCTGTCCACCGTCATCTGGTATAAGCTCACCGACGAAGGCGATCCCTCGCTGCCGGGCCTGCTCGCCAACGACGACCCCGATCTCCTTCCCAAGTCCGCTTACACTGCCTACCTGACCCTGATAACGGAACTCAGCGGTATGCATTATGTCAATCCCGTACCCCAGAGCGACCCACTCCTGGAGAGCTACCAGTTTCAAGCGCCCGGCAACGTCGGAACGGGCAGACGTACTGACGTGACCTGGGTGGATTGCACCAGCCTGAACGACTGTATCACTCCCATGCCCCCAACCCCTCATCCGTATCAGGTTCAAGCGGGGCTTGTCCGAATTGTGGATAAGTATGGAGCCGCCGCGACTGTCAGCGACTGCGACGATGGCAGCGGCGACGGCTACGTCACGTTCCAGTTGACCGATCAGAATCCGCTTTACGTGGAATACTTGGCGACACCCCAGCCACCGGGCACAGCTTGCCCATCTCCTACGCCTGGCCCGACGAGCACGCCTGGCCTGCCCTCGCTGGCCACGCCCACCCCGCAATCGCTGCCATGATGAGGATACCACTGCCACGGCTCGCACTCTGCGGTGTGATCTTGGGCATCGGCGGCCTGCTGCTGATCGGCACCGCAACCGCGCTGGGGGGCCAGATTCGAACGCCAAGGTCTAACTCAACAACCCATCTCCCCATCATCATCAACCGCGCCGCACCCGGCCAATTCCCCAATTGCCGCTTTGGTGCTGCCGCTCCCTCCTCCGGTGGAATCACAACCTTCGTCGGCCTCCAGCCCTATGACCTCAGTTCTCTCAACCTCGGCTGGTACCTGGACTGGAACACCAACCCACAACCCCAACAGCCCTATGGCCTGGAATATGCTCAGGTCATCAGGCTGAGCCAGACGATCACGCCACCGTACTACAAGCTGGACGAGCCGGCGACCTGGGCGGATCTACAGGCCCTGGTGCAGGCCCGGCCGCACGATCTCTATTTCGTGGGCAATGAACCGGACAGCCCCTTCCAGGACAACATGTGCGCGCCCAACTACGCCGCAGCTTATCACGACGTATATGCATTCATCAAGGGTATCAACCCGGCGGTGCAGGTCGGGATAGGCGGTATCGTCCAGCCTACGCCGCTGCGCCTCCAGTACCTGGAGGATATCTGGGACACCTACGCGATCTCCTATGGTCAGCCACTCTCCACCGACTTCTGGAACACTCACGCTTTCATCCTGAATGAGGAACAGGGCAGTTGGGGCGCTGGCATCCCGCGCTGCATGGCTGCCACCCAGGGCACCACGGTGACCTTGCAAGACCTGGACAACATGAGCATCTTCACCGCGCGTATCCTCGCCTTCCGCCAGTGGATGGCCGATCACGGCCAGCGCGACAAGGCCCTGTACATCACCGAATACGGCATCCTGTTCCCGGAGGACATTCTCTACCCGGAGCCTCGTGTGCGGACGTTCATGTGGAACACCTTCAACTACTTCCTGGGCCCTCAATCCATCAACCCCACCCTGGGTTACGCGCGCGATAACAACCATCTGGTTCAACGCTGGATGTGGTTCAGTCTGGCCCATGACCCCTACCTGATGGGCGGGGCTCTGTTTGACCCGACCGTCACGCCTCCCGTGATCCGACCACTAGGCCTGGACTGGATCACGGGCACACGTGGGCTCTCGCCCTGGATCACCGACACGCAGGGGCTGACTCTCAGCGTCAATCTCCTGCCCTACACACCCACGATGAGCATCAGCGTGCCACCAGGACCACCGCCGGTTACGGTGACGCTACAACTGGAGATCGTCAACAACGGCAACTACACGGTAACGAATAGCTTCCTCGTCACGCTCTACGACGCGAACTGGACGCCGGTGACAAGCCAGACAACCCAGTGGGTGCCCGGCTGCGGGCGCTTCAACGTCGTCACCCTGCTCTGGCCCAATCTGCCAGCCGGTACCCATCTCGGCCATATCCGTGTAGACCCGGATCAGCGGGTCACAGAGACCAATGAGTCCGACAACGAAGCCGATGTGACCGTAGTCGTATCACCCACCGGATAGCTATGCGACGCGGGTTCCCCAGGCGTAGCCGCCGACTGGAAGTCGGCGGCTTGCGGCAGGCGACCTTGCACCCTATAATGGCTCCGGCGGCCTGAGAGCCGCGCAGGAGAGAGCTTATGCCCGACCCATCCTGGTCACCCGTGCCGGGACCGCAACCCGATACCAGCTTCCTACGCTCAATTATCAGACAGTTGCGCCTGGCATGGCGGCTGTTTCTGGACCCGCGTGTCCCGCTCGTGCTGAAACTGATCCCGCCAGCGGCTTTCCTCTATGTCATCTGGCCGCTTGATTTCGCACCTGACCTGCTGCCCGGCCTGGGCCAGCTCGACGATCTGGCCGTTCTGGGGCTCAGCATCAAGCTGTTCATTGAACTGGCACCCCCAACCATTGTCCAGGAACATCTGCGCGAAATGGAAGCGGTCACGACCTCCTGGCGCGTCGTGGAGGACCGGCCGCACGAAAGTGGCCAGATCATTGACGCACCCTATCAGATAGAGAAACCGGATAGGCAAACGTCAAGCATCAAACGTCATGATGTCTGATGCTATCGTTATCGGCAAGGTGACTCGTTCAGCTCGGTCCGGCTGATCGTGTACAGATCGTAGTAGCGGCCGGTCGTGATGCTCAGGCCCGGATAACAGCGCACCAGGTCGGCGCGGAATTTCTCCCAGGGCACACGGTTCATGGGCTGCCGGTCGTACAAGATGATCACCTGCTCATATTGCTTCGCCCGGCTTCTGAGATCGGCCATGACTGCGTTAATGGGCACCAGGGCCAGGTAGCGGGTCTCGCTGCCAGGCGGCACCTTGTCGCGCATCAGGAAATTCCACAGAGCCGCATCCCCATATAAGATCGGACTTTCGTTGGGCGTGGTGTAGGGGCCATAGACCAGCCGATCCGGGCCGATGGTCGCGGGGATCAGTTCGCTCAGTTCGCGGCGGGCCTGGCGTTCGACCGGGTCCTCCACCTCATTAAGGTAGATGTAGAAGTTAAGCAGGCCGAAGGTGGCTAGCCCGGCCACCAGCACTCCGGCCAGGACAGGCCGCCAACGCGGCCCCCAGAGTTGGCCCAGTTCCCAGGCCAGACCCCACAGCGGAATGGCGATCAAGACATAGAACGCCGGTACCCCGGCGAAAAAGACGCGCACCGCGGGCTGCTGCAATATGACCGGTGCCGGCAGGAAGGTCAACAGGAACCAGGCTGCCGGCAGGGCATAGTTGCGCTGGCGGATGTGGATGATCACGTAGACCAGGCCGAGCAGCAGGAAGGGGATGAGCAGGCTGTTGAGCATCGGGCCGGCCCGGTTCAGGAAGAAGTCGCCTCTGGTGACATAGAAGTTGCGCATCAGCGCCGAGAAACCCTGCGCCAGGGCAGCCAGCGGACCTCCTTCGAACCCCCCATAGGGCCGGGCGTACTCAAAGGTACGCTTGCACATGAATCCGATGACCGTCGGTGCGGCCAATAGCAGCGGCAGGGCCAGCGCCGCCAGGTGGTGCCGCCAGCGCCGCCACTCAGCCCGTTCGCCCCAGGCTTTGACGGCCACAAACAGCCCGACGACAGCCAGCATGGGCGCATAGGTGTCGAAGGTGAGCAGGCCCAAGGCCAGCGCCACACCCGCCGCCAGAAATAGCCACGATTGCCGTCTCATCCATCCAGCCACGGCCAGCGCCGGCGCCAGAACCGACCAGAACGTGACCTGCCCCTCCACCATCCCGATCCGCCCGCCACTGAGGTGCATCAGCGAGACACTGAGCAGAAAGGTGGCGACCAGCGCCAGCGGCACGTTGAGGATAGTGCGCGCCAACAGATAGAAGACCGCGACGGAGGCGAAGCTATAGAAGGCCACGGCCACCCGGCCCGTCCAGAGGCTGATGCCCAGAAGGCGGAAGAACGGCGCTTCCATGACCAGGCTGGTGGGCACATCGGTGAACTTGTAGATATAGGGGGTCTCATCTTTCCCCTCGATCATCGTGTTCACCACGCCCATGGTCCACTTGGCCTCGTCGCCCTGGACCCCGTAGGGGACCTGGCCGAGCAGGTAGAAGCGGGTGAAGGCGGTGACCGCCAGGACGAGGAGCACCAGAAAGGCTTCGCGCCGCCAGCTCCAGGAGACCGGTGCCAGCGGCCCGGCCTCCCAGCGGTCACGGGCCATCCAGGCCCAGGCCGCAAAGCCGACCGCGGCCAGGACGTACAGGGCGATACCGGGGGCCGTTTGCTGTTGCAAGACGAAGAGCTGGCCCTCTGCGGCCAGCGCCAGGACCCCCAGAAGCAGGGCCGGACGCTGGCCGCGTTCGCGCCGCCACAGCAGCAGGCCGGCGATCGCGAACGCACCCACTACGGGCACGACAATAGGCCACCGGCTCATATTCGCCAGCATGAACTGGCGCAGCGGCTTGACCTGGCTCAGGTATGCGCCGGCTGGGACGGCCAGAGGGGTCGCCGGGCGCGGAGCCAGCGCCAGGATGTACACGGCCACCCCCAGCACGGCCAGCCCGATCACGACCTCAACCGGATGCGTGCGTAGCCAGGCCGGGGCGACCGCCTGCCGGCCCTGCCTGATCGGGAGCGACTGGTCCCGTCGCTCTTGCTCCGCGCCCATGTGATGCTCTTATATCGCCATGAGATCCCTGGCTCTACTCCTGCAAAGCAGGGTAAAGACGGACCTCCGGCATAGGGTAGTGCGCTGAGTTGTAGGTAACGACAATCAAATGATTCGCAACAGCCGTGGCTGCGACAATAGCGTCTGGGATGCTCAGCTTCAGATTACGTCTACGGTAATCCCGAATGTAGTCTCCGGCCATTTGGGCGATCTTACCGTCGAGAGGATAGACCCGCAGGCCTTCCAGTATTGCCCGTGTGCGCTTCTCTTCTTCGGGCCGTATGCCAACATAGATCTCCAGGACTGTGATCGAGGCCACCCCTAATTCATGACCACCTCGGGCCAGTGTTTTCAGCAGCGCCACCGAATCCGGCCGTTGCAGGAGATGACCGATCAGAACATCGGCATCCAGCAGATAAACGCTCACTCCGCGCCCTCACGCTGCGGAAAGTAGGTCGCGCGCTGCTCGTCTAGCCAGCGATGGATATCCTCTATCGTCTCAAGGCCAGGGCGATTCTCCTTAGACCAGGCACCCGCCGATTCTTCTAATGCAGCCAGTAATTCAAGGCGGCGCAACTCGTGCCGGGTGGCTTCAACGATTAGTCTGGAACGCTGTCCGGGCGGAACCAGTGTCTTGACCTTCTCCCACAGTTCAGAGGGGAAGACAATGCTGACCCGTTGAACATTTGAACTCATAGATAGACCTCACACCGATATTATATAAATGAGTTATATACTATCAGTATATAACAGCAATCCCGGAATGTCAAAGTGTGGTCATATCTATGCTTAACCCTATTTTACACCAGGTGCGGCTAAGACCTGGCCGATCTCCAAGACCGGCCAGGTCTGCCTCCTCACTGCCCTTCAATCGGGAACAGCATGCCGTCCGAGCGGCCGCAGACTTCGGGGAAGTAGAACTCCCGCGCCGTGGTCGGCAGCACCTTGAACTGGCCGGGCAGGCTGGCGCGCATGGTGTAAACGTACTCATACGTCCCCGCCGGCAGATAAGTGGCGAATAGCACCACCTTCTCATCGCGCAACTCGCTGTGGCTGAACCACCACCAGCCCCAGCCCGGCCCATAGCCCGGCTGGACCTGCGTCAGTTCGGGCGGCTGGCCCACGACGCTCGTCGTCAGCAGGCTGGTGTCCACCGCCTCGGCGCCGGCCGGCAGCGGGTCCTCGACCACGACGTAGTGCAGGTCGTTAGGCGCGACGATGGTCAGGCGCACCTGGATCTCGTCGCCCAGTTTGGCGCTGCTGGCTATCGGGCAGGGCACTTTGGGGTCTTTGCGGCACTCGTCGGTCACCAGACGGTACTGCCGGCCGACGATCACGCCCCGGCTGAGCGCCCGCACGTTCTCAACCGGGATATAGGTCTGCAGGTGGGCAGTGTAGTACAGGCGGCCCGGCCCGGCATCGCGCTGGAAGGTCAGGGCGTTGGCCTGATCGCGGACCAGGTCCTTGATCGCCACCTGAAGCTGGACCGGCTCGTCGAGGTTATCGGCGTTGGCTTCGCCGCGCTTCAGCTCCGTCCCGTTCAGCGAGACGCGGTAGCTGTAGTTGGCCGCCAGTTCGCCGCTCGCCACCATCCAATCTGTCAGGCCCAGAATGGCCCAGGCCGTCTCCTGCGTCGTCTCCCAGTGGCCGGCACGGCGGGCGACCATCAGCCAGCGCACGACGTTGGCGTTCAACTGGTTACCGGGGTCAAGCCGGGCCAGCGCATCCAGGACGATGGCTGTCGAGCGCGTGTCGGTGTTCATGCCCCAGGGATCGGGGTTCTGTTCCTCCCAGTGCATGCCCGTGGCGCTGGCGATAGCCCCATTCTGGAGATCGGAGAGCACCGTCTTGATACGGCTGTCCTCCTGAGGGTTGTTCAGGTGCAATGCCAGCGCCAGGAGCGCCCGCCCGTAGTAGTCGAGCTTCTGGCGGTTATCGAACAGATTCACCGTGGCGCTCGTGTCGCCGTTGCCGGCCTCGGCCAGAGCATACAGGATGAAGGCCTGGCGGTCTGCGTCGGCGGGCGACTTCAACTGCGTTGGGGCGAGAAGCTGACCACGCAGGTAGTCGCTTGCCTGCGCCATGACCGACGGGTTGACATCGAAACCGGCCTCGCGCGCCTTGGCCAGCCCCAAGAGGACGTAGGCAGTGACCGTGGGGTTGCTCTGGTCGTTCAGCCACCAACCCCAGCCGCCGTCCACGTGCTGCCCGCTGTACAGCCGCTGCAAGCCCTGGCTGATCAGGTCGGGCAGCCGCTTCTCCAGATCGGGGTTTTGGATGTTGAGCGCCTTAAGCGCACGATAGGTGACGACATTGGGCAGGAAGCGCGACACGGTCTGCTCGGTGCACTCGTAGGGGAAGCCCTCCAGGTAGGTCAGGCCATCGCGCGTCGCCGCCGCCAGCGAAGGGTCAATCTCGATGCTCAACTGGCCCTGCGTCGGGTCAATCTGGCGGGGCAGGACAATGGCCTCAGTCCGGTCGCCGGCGGCGGCGACTTCGCCGGCGGTGCCGACCGTCTCCGGCGAGCTATATTTGTACACTGGCAGAAGCTGATCCGGCGGCTGTCCCAACGGCGGCTTGGAAGCATCCGATAGTCCGCCGCCGTTCACGCTGAAGGTCAGGTCGGCCGCTGTCACGTCGTTGACTGTGGTATCCCAGGTGACACGTGCCTGACCATGAGCCGGAACCTGGACCGACTGTGTTGCCGGGCTGGCCAGGTCCAGGCCGGTCGCTGCCAGGCTGACCTGGGCATCAATCGCCCTATCGGTGTTGTTGTCGACGATAGCCGCAAGCTGGGCTTTGTCACCGACGACGAAGAAGCGCGGTGTCACCGGCCGGATAAGCAGGTCTTTGGTCGTGACGATGTCCACCGTAGCCTGGCCGACCAGTGTCTCGGCAGTCGCGCCGCGCGCATCCAGGCGCCAGGTAGTCAGAGTATCGGGCAGGCGGATCTCGACTCTGGCGTGGCCACTCGCGTCGGTCATCACTGCCGGGTTCCAGTAAGCTGTATCGGGGAACTCCTGGCGGATCTGGAAGGCCTCCGGCGCGCCACCGCCACCGCCGCCGCCTTTGAAGCCCCGCGCCGCCTGCACGTTGAAGCGGTCCACCGCCACTGTCAGGCCGGAGGCGGTGCGGAAGCCGAGGCCTTGCGGCCCATAGAAGCTATCCACCAGTGGCGGCGCGTTCGGCTCGGCCAGCGACAGCACCGACAGGTCCACCAGACCCAGGGAGAACTCGGCCTGGACAGGCTTGCCGGTGTAATCCGTCACCTGCACATCATAGTTCACCGTATCGCGCGGCCCCAGCTTCGATTTGTCCGGCGTGAGCGTGACCTTCAGCACCTGCTGCTCCGGCGAGACCTTGAGCTGGACGTAGCCGAGCTTGAAGGAGGCCGTCGGGTTGGTCGCGTCCAGACCTTTGACAATCATCACCGAGACAAACACGTTAGGGGCATAATCGGCGCTGATGGGCAGGTGCAGCACCTCGCTGTTGCTCTTGAGTATCAGCAGTTGCCGCTGCATAATCCGCTCGCGCTCAATCGTCACCAGTGCCGTCACCTCGCCCTGATAGGGTGAGGGGATAAGGATATTGGCCGTATCGCCGGGCGTGTAGCTGGTGCGGTCGGGACGCAACTCGATGCGGTCATTATTCTCGATGCGCCAGGTGACGAACTCGCCGCTTGAAACCCACAGGTAGGTCGAGGCGCGGACTTCGTTGCCTTTGCTGTCGTGTCCGGTCGCCAGCACCTTATAGGTACCGCCTTTGGACGGGGTGAAGGTGATGTCGGCGATCCCGCCCTGTTCCGTCGTCACCGTGGTCGTATACACCGGTTTGTCTTCGACCGTCCAGGTCCATTGGAGGTTGCCGGAGGCGTCCTGCTGCTGCACACTGTACCATTTGTGCTCGGAGACGACCACGGTGAGCGGCACCTGCCCATAAGGCAGCCCATTCCAGTCCACCGTGATCAGATTGACTTTCTGCGGCTGGCCCGCCTGACCGACATAGCTCTCGGGCTGGAGGCCGATGTAGTACTGCCCCTTGTGAACCGTGACGGCGGTCCGGCCGCTGACGGCCTGGGCATTGGTGTCGGTAACGGTCGCCTCGATGGTGAACTGCTGGCTCATGGTCTTCTTGCCCAGGTTGGCCGGGACTGTGAAGGTGAAGCGACCCTGGGCATCGGTGCGGCCATCGCCCTCGGCGATCAACTCGCCATAGCCGCCGAAGATGGGGCGGATCTCAGGGCCGGCAGTGAAATCATAGTCAGTGAAGTCGTAATTGCCCGGCCCTTCCCAGACAAAGGGATGGTCGGCTGAAAGCACCGTCCAGTGGACAGGCGCATCGGCCACGGGCGCGCCGAAGAAATAGGTCGCCTCAGCGGTGACGTGGATGTCATCGCCCTGAAGCACCTGGGCCCGGTCGGCGGCTACCCTGACCTGGAACTCCGGGCGGCGGTATTGCGCCACCTGGAAGCCGATACCGAAGGTGAAATCTGGGAGCATCCCGCCGCTTGTAGGCCGCTTCACGGCGGTCTGCAGGCTATAGTAGCCCAGGCCGGCGGCCTCGGATAGCTCGAAATCGCCGTAGAACGTGCCCATCGGACTCAGGGGCAGCGTCTGGCTGAACACCTGTTTGCCCTCATTGTCCTGGATGGTCACCGGCAGCGCCTGCAAATCGGTGGGCAGGCGGTAGCGGGCATTATCAGCGGCGCGGGCAATGCCCTTGAAGTGCACCGTCTGGCCAGGCCGATAGATGGGCTTGTCGGTGTACAGATATACCTGGTAGGGCCGGTCGTCAAACTGGGTCCCCAGGTTGAAGTCCCAGGGGCCGATGCCGTCCGACCATTGGTTGATCGTCAGGGCAAAGCTGGTCGGCCCGCTGCCCGAAGTCTGCACCACCGCGTAGTACGGGTTCCACATCTGCACCGGGCCGGATAGCGGCAGTAGCGCCACACCGTCTTTGTCCGTGACCCCTTCGCCCACCGGCTTGAAGTCCGGGTCGTACAGCTTGACCGGCAGGCCCGGCAGGACCTGGCCGCTCCGCAGGTCGGTCGCCCAGACCAGGGCTTCATGCAGGCCGGTCTTGACCATCAGGTTGGCACCGGAGACAACCAGCAGGTGGCGTGAGGCCTGGAAGGGGCCACCGCCCGGCGCACGGGCTTCGGGCGCGGTCAGTTGCAGATAATAAAGTCCCGGCGCGAGCTTGCCACCCGGCGTCGCCGCCAGGTCCGCCCGCACCAACCCGGTCTCGTTCAGCGCGGCCCTGGCAGGCACCGACCAGGCGCGGATCAGGGTGTCTTGCGCCGGCTTGAATTTGTCGAGTTCCTCGTAGCTATTCGGGCCGGTCAGCCGGGCAAATGTCGGCAGGTCAAGCCGGTACAGCTCAAAGTCGAGCCGGCTTACGTTCAGATGAACGGCGTAGATGACCGTGGGGGTGTAGGCA
>CADDZL010000076.1 GCA_902812335.1 Chloroflexota bacterium
GAGCATGGCGTAGCGCGCCGTCCACATCAGCCCGGTCAGTGCGAAGGCTCCAGCGATGTGGCGGGGGCCCAGCCGGCGTATAGCCTGCTGCGCCTGTGCCCACTCGTGCAGCAGGCTGCGCTGCCAGCGCCACAATGGGCCCTCGATCAGGCCCATGAACAACCGGCCGACCCGATGCCGCAATAGATATAACATCAGAATCAGCGCGACGATGCCCAGGACCGCCGGGCGCAAGTTCGGGTCGGAGATGGCCGCGATAGCCAGCGTCGCTACGTTCCAGGCCCCATCCATGAGCACGGCCAGGGCGGCGACACTGGCACCGGCCCCCCAGCCCATGCCGGTGCGGGCAAAGTACACGACGACCATGGGCATCCCGCCGGAACCCCCGATACTGACTGCGTTGGCAAACTCGGCGACGACGAAGCCTACCACCGCTTGCCGGTACCGCGTTCCGGCAGCCAGCGCGTAGCGCCCACCTCCGGCCATGATATGAATGGCCAGCAGAACCAGTGCCGGGGCGAGGGCGGCTGCCGTTAACTGGCGCAGACCACCGGCTTGCGTGGCGGCCAGGATGGCGTAGCCGATCGCCGCCAGGCTGACCAGGATCGAGAATGGGAGTGATAGATGCCGCCATATTCGCTCCGCGCGCCGCCACACTCGGTCGAAAACTGACAGCGGCGCTCCATCCGCATGTCCCGATTCGCTCATCCTTGCCACTCTAGCGTAATGCGTAAAACGCAAAGCGTAGCATCGGCCTGCTTGCTACGTTTTACGCCTTACGTTTTAGAGATGGCTGGCAAAGGAAAATGATGTGGACATCTGGCTGGCACCTGCGCCCGGCCCGATCAGCCCCATGGCCTGGCCCACCTCGCCCAAGACGGCCAGCACGCGGTCCAGTTGTTCCCGTGTATGGGTGGCCATGTAGCTGGTGCGCAGCCGGCTGGTGCCGGGCGGCACCCCAGGCGAGACGACCGCGTTGGTGTACACACCCGCCTCAAATAGAGCCTTCCAGGCCAGGAAGGTGGGGATGTCCTCGCCGATGATCAGCGGAATAATCGGTGTCTGGCTGGCACCGGTGTTGAAGCCCATCTCGGTGAGCTTGGCCCGCATGTATTCGCCGTTGGCCCACAGCCGCTGGACATGCTCCGGCTCGGTCTCCATCACATCCAGCGCTGCCAGTACCGCCGCGGTGTTGCTCGGAGGCATACTGGCGCTGAAGATGAGCGAGCGGGCGTGGTGCTGGACGTAGTGAATCACGTCTTCGTCGGCGGCGATGAAGCCGCCCAACGAGGCAAATGACTTGCTGAATGTGCCCATGATCAGGTCCACCTGGTCAGTCAGGCCGAAGTGGGCCGCAGTACCGCGTCCGCTCGGGCCCATGACACCCAGCCCATGCGCATCGTCCACCATCAGCCGTGCGCCATAGCGTCGGCACAGCGCCACGATTTCGGGCAGCGGCGCGATGTCGCCGCCCATGCTGAAGACACCGTCTACTACCACCAGCGCTCCGGCACCCGGACTCACCGCCTGCAGGTGGCGTTCGAGAGTTTTCAGGTCGTTGTGAGGAAAGCGCTTGGTCTGACCCAGAGCCATCTGGCAGCCATCCACAATGCTGGCGTGGTCCTCTTTGTCCGTGATGACCACATCACCCCGGCCGACGAGGCAGGAGATGGTGCCCAGGTTGGTCTGGTAGCCGGTGCTGAAGACGAGTGCCGCCTCCTTGCCCACGAAGGCCGCCAGTCGCCGTTCCAGTTCCTGGTGCAGCACCAGGGTGCCGTTCAGGAAACGGGAGCCGGTACAACTTGTGCCGTAGCGCGCGATAGCGTCCATCGCGGCCTTGCGCACGCGTGGATGGGTCGTCAGGCCCAGGTAGTTGTTTGAGCCGATCATAATGACGCGCCGGCCGTTGATCACGACTTCAGTGCCCTCGGATTCCTCCAACGGCACGAAGTAGGGGTAGATGCCGGCCGCCTGAGCCTGGCGGGCATCGGTAAAGTTGCGGCACTTGTCGAACAGGTCCATGAGACTATCTCCTCTTCTCGTGACCCTCACCTCCTAATCCCTCCCATGCTGCGGGAGAGGGGCCAGGGGTGAGGGCAAGTCTAGAGCCCCAACAAGAACCAGATGATCACTATGATATTGAGGCCGATCAGGGCCGGGATCTGCAACGAACCGGTCACGTCGAGTGCCTGCTGGCCGCGCGCGTCCCGCACCCTATTGCCATGTGGGAAGGCCACGAGTGCCGGCAGCCACTCGCTCAGGCTGAGCCAGGCCATCAGCCAGCGCCACAGGAGCAGCAGACAGACCATCAGCAACGGCGCAGCCAGCAGCCACCAGGGTATGATCTCTTGCCAGCAGGCCAGCGCGAACAAGCCAATGCCGCCGGCCAGCAGAATGTACATCAGCCCGCGCGATAGCCGTGGCCCGATGGCGACAGCAGTGGTGTAGATGCCCGCTCGCCGGTCAGTCTCCAGATCGTGCAGTTCGTTGTAGAACTGACCATACATCGAAACCAGCATCATTGCTGCCATCACCGGCCACACTGCTGCCCAGGCGGTCCCTCCCAGCGCGAGGTAGGTCAGAACGAATTGCAGTCCGGCTAACTCCCAGCCATGCACCAGCAGGTCAACTACCAGAATGGCTTTGAGCCGGATCGAGCGCCAGGAATAGGCCCAGCCGATGCCTAGACTGATCGCGTTAATGGCGAAAGGTAGTGGGCCCAGAAAGGCGCATATGACCAGCGACAGTAAGGCCAGGCTGGCAGCAGCCGCCAAGCCGGTCCGACGCGACAGTCGGTTGCCGGCGATGGGATTGCGCCGGCGCTTGCTTGGATGCAGCGCGTCCACCGGCGCGTCCTCGACCTCATTGACGACGAAACCGGAGGCAACGGACAGTAGATTGACCAGGAGCACGGCCGGCAAGCGCCAGTCCAGCCGTGCACTAGCCAGCCGGGCAGCGATCAACGTCGTCAATAGAACGAAATGTGCGAATTCCGGGAAGCGCACCAACCGGATCAGGTCCGCCAGAGTCCTCCCGAAGGGGCGTGACGCCATCGAGCCTCCTGGATTGTGATTGACCGGCCTTGTAGATCAGGCACCCAGATTCCGCCAGAACGCAGCGTCCCGCCCCCGGTCATCGGATCGGGCCGCTGCCCTGAATATCCGGACGCGTTCGCGTCGGGAGACCAGGTCGAGCACAGTCCGGGCGATATCGAGAGCTGCATTCGGCCGCGCCAGCCGCTGACACTGGCGGCGCATGCGCAGCAGCCTCTCCTGGCCATCTGACAGCCAGTCGCCGAGAAGCGCAGCCGCGGCCGTGGGCTCCGGCGTGTAAGCCCCCAGCCCGTTCTCGACGACGTAGGCGACGTTCCCTTCTTCTTGCCCCAGGATATAGCTAAATAGGAGAATTGGCAAGCCCATCGCCATCGCCTCAGCAATCGTCCCCGGGCCGGCTTTGGTCACGATGCAGTCACTGGCTGCCATCCAGGCAGCCATATTCTCAATGAAGCCCTCGACCCGGACCGGCAGAGTCCACGACCGTTCGCGGAGCGCCTGTTGCAGTGATTCATTCCGCCCACAGATAATAACCAACTGAGTGGCCAAACGTTGCGCATCAATTGCCTGGGCCACCTCGGCGAGTGGGCCCATGCCTTCACCGCCACTCACCAGCAGAATCGTCGGCAAGTCGGGGCGCAGCCCTAAGGCCGCCCGCGCTGCCCGGCGGTCGTCAGGTAGGGGGAATTGATGTAAGTATTCGCGGAAGCGCAAGTCAATGGGCTGGCCCAGCACCTTGACGCGCTCGGCCGGCATGCCCAGATGGCGGGCGGCCTGGGCTGCGGCCGGGGTGGGCACGACACAGGCATCTACCTGCGGGCAGAACCAGGTGGGGAACATGCTCACCAGGTCGGTGACAACGGTCATGAAGGGAACAGTATAGCCCATCTCGCGCAGCACGCGCAACGGGGCATGGACCATCATCGGGTGGACCGAGATCACGGCATCAGGCCGGTAGCGGGTATAGCAGCGTCGCACCCCCGGGCTGAAGACCATGTCAAGCAATTCCAGCAGCGTCTTGGCGACCGGCGGACGACAACCCAGATGCCAGGCCAGGCCGTGCAGAGGGTGGGCATAGCGGATGAGTGGCGAGTAAGTTCTGGGCAGGCCGTTGAGCGGCCAGGGCAAATAGTCCGCCATCAGGTCCACGATGATGCTGTTCACCTGGTCGCCGCGGAGCTGCCGCAGCGCGCCGGCGATGGCCCTGGCCGCAGCGCGGTGGCCGCCGCCCACGTCTGACATCAGGAACAGCACGTTCAGAGGCGGGTATAGGCTCGCCATGAGGCGTATATTATAGCACGGATTTGCGCTATGGCGAAGTCAAGAGCACTTCCTTTTAGCTTCGAACCAGATTCTTCAGGATGAACCACAGGTTTGCCGGCCGCTCGGCCAGGCGGCGCATGAGGTAGGGATACCACTCTGTCCCGTAGGGGATATAGACGCGCACGGTATAGCCCTCGTCCGCCAGTTGCTGCTGCAAGTCGCGCCGGATGCCATAGAGCATCTGGAACTCAAAGGCGTTTTTGGGGATGCCGTGCTCAGCCGCCTCAGCCTTGATGGCTTCAATAAGCCTGTGGTCATGCGTCGCCGCTGCCAGACGCACGCCATTGCGTCCCTCGGTGAGCATCATCCGGGCGAGTTTCAGGTAGTTTGCATCCACGTCGCGTTTTCTGGGGAAGGCGACGTTCGGTGGCTCTTTGTACGCCCCCTTGCATAGCCGCACTGCGGCGCCCTCCGCGATCAGTTGGCGCAAATCGGCCTCGCTGCGATACAGGTAGGCCTGGATCACGATGCCGACGTTGCCGAACTCGGCGTGCATGTCACGGAAGACCGCCAGTGTCCGGTCGGTGTAGGTCGAGTCTTCCATATCAATGCGCACGAATGTACCGATATCACGGGCCTTACTCAGGATCCGGGCGAGGTTAGCTTCGCACGTGCTCTGGTCCAGGGCTAGCCCCAGTTGCGTCAGCTTGAGCGAGGCGTGCGAACGAACACCACTGGCTGCGATGCAGTCGAGGAGGTCCAGGTAATCCTCGGTGGCGCGTTCTGCATCGGCGCGGGTCTCGACATTCTCACCCAGGTGGTCAGCCGTCGCCAGGATGCCGCGCGCGTTCAATGCCTGGATGGCCGCCATTGCTTCGGCGCATGTTTCGCCGGCGATGAAGCGACGGGCGGCTCGGCGGGCGAATCCCAGGTGTGTTACCGTATGCCGTGCCCGCTTGCTGCGGGACAAGAGAAGGAGAGAAGTACGCATGGTCCACCTACCTTCCGGTATCTGGCCTGCCCTCGGCCGTTGGTGGTGTGAGCCCCTGACCCTGTCTGTCTGATGAGGAGGATTGGGAGGCGGTACGGGCGGCAACAAAGAGCAGCACCGTGCGGTGCAGCGACGAGTGGGCGGGCTGAAGCCCGGCGCGCTCCAATCGCTGGTTCAGGTCGGTCCATTCGAACATGGTGACGTTGAGCTGCCGGGCCAGCCAGGCGACGGTCTCACCGGCCGGGGTGTCACTACGGATGAGGGTCATGCAGCGGAACAGGCCGCCAGGACGCAGCACATGTGCCACCCGTTCCAGGAAAGCGTCCAGGTCGGCAAAGAGATGCAGGCCGCCGGCACAGTTGACCACATCGCATGATCCCGGTCGTAGCGGCAAGGTCTGAGCTTCAGCCCGCACCAAGCTGATCACCCGATCGTGCTCATGCGCTGCGAGTCGTGCTGCCCGGCTGAGCATGGGCCATGACAAGTCCAGGCCGATGACCGGTCCATCCACTGTCGCCCGCGCTAACGCTCGCGTATACAGGCCCGTGCCACAGGCGACATCAAGTACCGTCTCGCCGCGGACTACGGGCGCCATCTCATCGAGCATAGCCATCTCCTGAGCCAGGCTCAGGCCCAACAGGGGCGAGATGGGGTTACGCCGTATATAAGCGCCCTCGTACAGGCGCACAGTGCCGGTGTCGTGGCCAAATCCCTCTCGTGGCCGCTCGCGGCGGGGCCATCCCGGCAACAAGTCCAGGATGCCGTGCTCAATCGGATAGATGGTGTCGCAACTGGGACAGGCCACCCATCCCGTCGTGACCGTATCACCCGGCGAATCGCTGCTCAAGTGCAGCGGGGTTGTGCCGCAGGCCGGGCAGCATATCAGCTCGAGGGTATTGCGCTGAAACACGTGACTTCGTTCCCGGTGCTATTGTGCCCGAAACTGGCCGGCATTATTAGTGTCGAATAGCATGGATAGAGCGGGAAGAAAGTCATGATCGTGTAGACAGCGCTATCCTCGGCTGCGGCTAGACCGATCTGCGCGGCGATTGTAGTTGGATCAAGTGGTCTGAGGTTATGCAGAAGGCCAATGGGCACAGACACGCGTACCGTGACAACGATGACTCGCTTCATTCCTCCCTCCTCACTCCTCTTCCAAATCGTCCGGGGAGGAGAGTATATATTACATAATACATCAAAGAGGTCATCGGGCAATCGCAGGCAGGTAGTTGAGCTAACGGGCCGGTTGACCCAGAAGTCACCTACCACTATAATGCTGGTCCCGATGGAAGGGGACGTGTGATTACCAAGCGGATGCTGGGAGCGGCGCTGATACCTGCCGGGATTATTGTAGCCGTCCTGGCGCTAAGCGTGGATCTGATTGGGGCAGGCCGATGGAACGGCTTTGGCCCGGTGCAAACGATCGGATTGAGCGTTGGGCTGTTCATGGCACTTGCTGGTGGCGTCCTGGTGCGTACTAACGGCAGGCCAGCTTGATGGGACAGAGAATCGCGCTTGTTGCCCGCGCCATGGGCCTGGCACTGACCGCGCTGGCGCTGGTGACGTTCCTCGGCTACCTCGTTGTTTACGCTTACTATGCCAATGCGCTGTTCCACTTTCCCTATGACTACGATCAGGGCGAGGGCTTTGAATTGCAGGACAGCCTGCTCTTCAGCCAGGGCCAATGGCCCTACCGCGATAATGCTGTCTATCCGTTCTACGCCTCAAACTACCCGCCGCTATTCCATCTGATGGTTGTGCCGCTTGTCTGGGTGGCCGGGCCGCAATTGTGGACCGGACGGGTGGTCTCGTTCGCGGCCACCCTGGTCACGGCGGTGGCCATCGGCTACGTCATCTGGCGCGAGACACGCTTGTGGGCTATCCCCATCTTGTCGGGATTGGCTTTTCTGGCCTCTAATTACGTCTATCATGTAGGCCCACTATTTCGCTCGCACATGACGATGGTGATGTTCGAGACGCTGGCCATCATTGCGCTCAACGGCATGGACGACCCCCGGCACGGGCGGCGCAACCTGATCGCGGGTCTGGCGTTGCTGTTGGCGGCGGGTTACACCAAGCAACTGGCGCTGGTAACGGTGATTGCGGCCTTTCTCTTCCTGTTTCTGCGCGGACCGCGGCGGGCCTTGATCGCCGGAGTGGCCTTTACTGCCGTAGCTGTGCTCATCTTCTGGCTGATTGACCGTGCCACTGCTGGCCAGTGGACGGTCAATATCATCCAGGCCAATGTCAACGCCTTCGATGACCGCCAGGCTGCCAAGCTGTACTTCCAATGGTTTCGCCTGCATGCGGTCCTGATCGTGCTGGCGGCCGGCTACGTCGTCTACGAGTTGTTCTGGTCACGGCTCTCGGCCTATAGTATCTGGTTTGTCCTGGCGGCCGCGGGTGGGGTGCTCTCGGGCAAGTGGGGAGCGGGCGAATCGTATTTCACGACCTCGGTCGCAGCCATGTGTCTGGCCTCAGGATTGGCCGTTGGCCGACTGCTACGCGCCTGGAAGAAACAGGCGACCGAAGTCGCGCCTGGAGGGCTTTCGGCCGGGCACCAACCTGCGTGGACGCCGGCACTGGCGTTGGGGCTGATCGTGCCGTTGCTCTACCTGCATCAGGCCGGGCGCGTCTTTCACATGCCCACGCGGCCGGAGCCGTTCACGAGCGTCGCCCGCGTGCTCGGCCAGCCGACTGATGTCGCCTACCTGGACAGCCTGGGGTTCCCGTCGCTGGGCCGGCCACCGACGGCTGAGGATACTGCCGCCGGACGGCGCGTTGCCGAGTACATTGCCACAGCCCCCGGCCCCGCGCTGAGCGAGGAAGCGGGCTTCCCGCTAAGCGTCGGCAAACCGGTCGTGACCAATCCGACACAATTGCTCAACCTGGATAAGAACGGTCTATTGGACAAAACCCAGCTTCTAGACATGATCAACGCTCAGGCCTTCGGTGTGATTGTACTCAGAGCCCAGTTCTATCCCCAGGTGGTGCTGGATGCTATAGGCCAGGCTTACCAGCCGGTGGACGCCATTCCGATGAACGGGTTTGTGTACAGAATCCTGAAGCCGCGCCCCCGCTTATGAAGATGTTGGATTATCAGGTCCGCCTGCCTGTCTTTGAGGGGCCACTCGACCTCTTGCTGTATCTGATCGAGCGCCAGGAGCTGGACATCAGCCGGGTGTCGCTGGCGCTGGTGACCGACCAGTACCTGGAGCATATGCGGCTGATGGAGGAACGGCAGGCGGGGGAACTGGCCGAGTTTCTGGTGATCGCGGCCAAGTTATTGCTGATCAAGTCACAGGCGCTTCTGCCGCAGCCTGCGCCGCCCCCTGGGCCGGAGGAGGAGGATGTGGGCGAGCAATTGGCGCAGCAACTGGCCGAATATCGGCGTTTTAAGGCGGTGGCAACCCTGTTGCGTCAACGCGAGGAAGAGGGGTGGCGCAGCTTTGTCCGCCTTGCTCCGCCGCCCAAGATCGAGCCACCGCTGGAACTCAACCTGTCGCTCGACGATCTGCTGGCGCTGGTGCAACAGGCGCTGGCCATGGAACCCCCCGCGCCATCGGTGGGCCAGGTGGGGCCGAGGCCCCAGCGTATCAGCCTGCGTGAGCGCATCGCCGCCGTCGAGGCCGCCCTGCAAAATGCGGGGCGACTGACTTTCCGGGGATTGCTGGCAGGCTCGGCGTCACGCCTGGAGATCATCGTCACGCTCCTGGCTGTGCTGGAGCTGATCCGGCGTCATCGCATCCGTGTCGAGCAGGAACGGCTCTTCGGCGAGATCTGGATCAGTTTGCTGTGAACCGCCGCCGTGTTCTCTCTCAGCCGATGGGGGCCATCCTGGCAGTCATCCTGGTCGCTTATCTTATCATCGGTACGCTATTTGCTGTGTATATGCCGGCCTGGCAGGTGCCGGACGAACCGGCGCATTACAACTATGTGCGCGCCCTGGTGGAGGAGCGCCGCTTGCCGGTATTGCAGATGGGCGACTATCCGCATGACTACCTGGAGCAGATTAAAGCGCGTGGCTTCCCACCCGATATGTCCATTGCTTCCATCCGCTATGAATTCCATCAGCCACCACTGTATTATCTATTGGCGGCACCGGTCTTTGCTGTGACTCGCGGTGCGCTCTTGCCGCTGCGCCTGTTCTCCTTGCTCCTGGGCGCTGGTGTCATCCTGCTGGCCTATGCCGCCGTCAAGGCCCTGTTCCCTGACCGTCCCCCGCTGGCGCTGGCTACGGCTGCCTTTGTTGCTTTTCTGCCTCAGCACGTCGCCATGATGGCTGGCGTCGAGAACGATAGCCTGGCGGAGTTGATCCTGGCGGCGGTCCTGTGGCAACTGCTCCTCTTTGTTCACGATCAGGGGAAGAATCAGAGCAGGCGGCGCGCCGCTATCCTGGGGATTCTGATCGGACTAGGGCTGCTGACCAAGACGACAGATTATCTGGCGCTACCTCTGGTGGCATTAGCGCTGGGGTTACGCTGGCGGCGGGACCGGACCGATGCGGGGCGCTTGGCCTTTCTTATTTTCGGACTGGCCTTGCTGATTGGCCTGCCCTGGTGGATGCGCGATCAGGCAGTCTATGGCGGGTTAGACCTGCTGGGGTTGGGCCGCCACGATTGGGTCGTAAACGGCCAGCCGCGTACAGCCGAATGGCTGGCGACGTATGGGGTGGCTGGCTTCGCCCGGCGCTTCGTTCAGACGACGTTTCAGAGCTTCTGGGGGCAGTTCGGCTGGATGGGAGTCGTCCTTGACCAGCGCATCTACGCTGGGTTGGCGCTGATGTCGGGGCTGGTGGGGTTAGGGCTGGCCTTGCGACTGGCGGATATGCTCTTTAGCTCCCACCCCCTGTGTCTCCTCTCCCGCTGTGTGAGAGAGGAAGGGAGTCGGTCCCTCTCCTCAGGCTTGGGGAGAGGAGGATGGGGGATGGAGGTTGAGCTAGGCCAGGCCGATGGGCTAATTCTGATGGCGGCGTTGGTTCTCCTGACGGTGGCTACATATCTCTGGTACAATACGAAGTTTGTGCAGCACCAGGGTCGCTATCTCTTTCCGGCGCTCATCCCTATCGGGCTGGCGGTAGCCATCGGGCTGCGCCGGCTGCTTCAGCCTGACGGAGCGCGCTTGGCGGCCGGGCTCCTGGGGGCCGGCTGGCTCGGGCTGGCCGGCTTTGGCCTGGTGCATGCCAACCTGTCCAAAGGGTTGCTGCTCTTCGTGGCGGTTCTCATCGTGGGCATGGCCATGGCGGGGTGGGGCCGGCGCAGTCTGACCTGGCTGGCGGTGGCCGCCTTCTATGTCGGCATGGCTGCGTTTGATGGCATTGCGCTGTTCAGATTCATCCTGCCGGCGCTGCGCTGAAGGGGGCGGTCTTCTCGGGCGCCCGCTTATTTCGCATAGTCAACAGCCCGTGTCTCGCGGATAACCGTCACCTTAATCTGACCGGGGTATTCAATACTCTCCTCGACCTTCTTGGCGATGTCCTTGGCCAGGCGGATGGCAGCCAGGTCGTCAACCTGCTCCGGCATGACGACGATGCGCACTTCGCGCCCAGCCTGCAGGGCATAAGACTGGGCCACGCCGGGGAAGGAGTTGGCGATATCCTCCAATGCCTTGACCCGCTTCAGGTAGGTCTCCAGCGCCTCACGACGCGCACCGGGCCGAGCGCCGGAAATGGCATCGGCCGCCTCGACGATGACCGCCTCCAGCGACTCCTGAGCGACCTCGTGATGGTGCGAGGCGATACAGTTGATGACTTTAGGGTTGACCCCGTAGCGCTGGCAGATCTCAGCCGCGATCATGGCATGGGTTCCCTCAACTTCGTGGTCCACGGCTTTGCCCAGGTCGTGGAGCAGAGCGCCAGCCTTGGCCACCTGGACGTCGGCGCCCAGTTCAGCGGCGATGATCCCGGCCAGGTGAGCCACCTCGATGGCGTGCTGAAGTTGGTTCTGGCCGTAACTGGTACGAAACTTAAGCCGCCCAAGTAGCTTGATGATCTCCGGGTGAAGGCCGGTCACGCCCGTCTCGTACACGGCGCGTTCGCCTTCCTCGCGGATGACCTGCTCAACTTCCTGTCGGGCATCCTCGACCGATTTTTCGATCCGGCTCGGGTGGATGCGCCCGTCCAGAATCAGCTTCGTCATAGCCCGGCGGGCGACCTCGCGCCGCACCGGGTCGAAGCTGGAGAGGGTCACCGCTTCGGGGGTGTCATCCACGATCACATCCACGCCGGCAGCCTGCTCGAAGGTACGGATGTTGCGCCCGTTGCGGCCGATGATGCGCCCTTTCATTTCATCATTGGGCAGGGGCACCACCGATACCGCGACTTCAGATACCTGGTCGCTGGCCACACGCTGGATCGCCATGGTAATTAGCTCACGTGCAAT
Organism: Chloroflexota bacterium; assembly: GCA_902812335.1. Taxonomy (GTDB): domain Bacteria; phylum Chloroflexota; class Anaerolineae; order DSLN01; family DSLN01; genus DSLN01. The sequence continues at coordinate 11,688 of CADDZL010000076.1, forward strand.
CCGATCGGCCTCGGCTTTGGTCTCTTCTTCGACCTGGCGGATGACCGCGGCCATCTCCTGACGCGAGTCGGCTTCGACGGCTTCCAGCAACATCTGCTTGGCCTGCTCGCGGTCAAGTTGAGCGATGCGTTCCAGTTCGGCCAGGCGGGCGGATTCGAGCCTTTCCAGTTCGTTGAGCCTCTTGTCCAGCGCGCTCTGGCGTTTATTGAGCACCTGGTCGCGTTGCTCTAGCTTCTCCAGCCGCCGGTCGAGGTCCTCGCGCCGCCTGATGAGCCGTTCCTCCTCGTGCTGAAGCTCCAGGCGCATGCGTTTGATCTCCCTATCGGCCTGGTCACGCTCCTTCTGGGCCTCGTCTTTCGCCTTGAGCAGAATGTCTTTGGCCTCGGCACGGGCCTCCTCACGCAAGCGCTCGGCCTCGGCTTGAGCCGCTTTATGGATCGCCTCGACGTGCGGACGTTGCAGGATATAGACGATGGCCGCACCGACCACAAGGGCCAGGCCGGCCACGATGATGAAGCGTAGAATCTCTGGCATAAGTGATCACTATCCCTCGTGTTCGTCGCATAGGTCCGTCGCTACCTCTTGCCAGGTACGTTCGACCACCTCGGCGATCGTATCGTAGTCGAATCCCCGACGGGCCAGAAAGGCCGCTAACCGCCGCTGGAAGTCGGGCCGGGGAAGCTGACGCCACCGTCTTGACTGGGCCCGAGCCGCCTCCTGGGCCATCGCCTCATCGTCATACCCAGCCAGCGCTGCCTCAATCACTTCGGGCGATAGGCCCTTGTGGCGCAGTTCGTAGCGCAGTGCTCGCCTGCCGCGTGGCCGGAACTGTTCGCGGTTCTCTACCCAGAAGCGGGCGAAGGCCACATCGTCCACCAGGCCCACGCCGGCCAGTCGGTTCATGATCTCCTCGATATGCTCCGGAGCGACGTTGCTCTCCTGTAAATGGCGTCTGATCTCGCTCTCGCTGCGCGGGCGGTAGCTCAGGAAATGTAGCGCGCGTTCGTGAGCTTTTTCGAAGGCATCGCGCTCGCGCAGGTGGCTGATATCCTCGTCGGACAATGTCTGGCCAACGCGCAGGCGGGCAGCCTCGATTGCTGCCAGGCCGAAGCTGAAGCGGCCGTCGAGAAAGACATTGACGCGATGGCGGTTGCGCTTCTGCGCAACGAGAGCTGTAATTGTCTTCACCTTAACCAAAAGCGCCGCGGCATCCTTATGCCACGGCGCACACTCGAATCACCAGATTGCCGAAGGCCCCGGGCCTGTGAAGGTAGCCACGACCCTCTGGGCAATTCCAGTGTATTCAGTCATTCAGTTGTGGAGGATGCACCCTCAACCGCGAGTCCGGAAGCACGCCCTCAGGCCAGACTCAGTAGATCGGCGGAATGTCACTCTGAGCGCGAGCGCCTAGTCTTGCGTACGCACGCCGGAGATGCGGCGTTCGTGCTCAGCATGACACCTGTGATCTTAGTGCGCTTCCTGATCTGATCACGGTCTTGACCTGTCTCTATCCCATAATGTTCTCAGAACTCCGACCCACTTCATCTACCCACATTGGGCCACAGGGTGGATGGGGGGCGGCATCGCCGTCCGATCCCTACGCGTGTTGTTCTGAGACATTCCCCCACCAACTGGTGATTGCGATGCGGTGGCTGCGAGAGCCTAAGTCGGGACGAATGTCCCGGCGACTAAAGAATAACCAGGATAACAAAAATAAGTCCAAGTGCTACTCATCATCTTCCGAGCCGTCATCAACGTACCCGACCTGGCTGCCCACATTGATGGGCAGCGGCACCATCGCAGCTTGAGCGCGGATGCGCTGCTCGATCTCATCGCGCAGGGCGGGGTTGTCCTTGAGATACTGCTTGGCGTTCTCACGTCCCTGCCCTATCCGCCCCTCCCCATACAGATAGAACGACCCCCGCTTCTCGATCACCCCCAGCGTCGTCCCAATGTCTACAATGTCCCCCTCCCGCGAGATGCCCTCGTTGAACATGATGTCAAACTCCGCCTCCCGAAACGGCGGCGCCACCTTGTTCTTCGTCACCCGCACCCGCGT
>CADDZL010000077.1 GCA_902812335.1 Chloroflexota bacterium
CCCGCCGCGACTCCGCCCGCGTGGCCGCGCTCCTGGCCCGGCTGGATGCCGCCGCCCGCGGCACCGATCCCCTGATGCCGCTGTTCATCGAATGCGTCGAGAACGACGTGACGCTCGGCGAAATCTGTGGAACCTTGCGCCGTGTCTTTGGAGAATACCAACCATCCCTTAGCATCTAAAGAATGTCACCCTTGAGCCAGGCGAAGGAGCCTAATGATTCGACGTATCAACCACATCGCTATCGTCGTCCCGGATGTTGAAGAGGCCTTATCGTTTTATCAGGATTCGCTTGGGCTGGAGTTGAGCCACGTCGAGCCCAACGAGGAGCAGGGGGTGATCGTCGCCTTCTTGCCCGCCGGCAAGAGTGAGGTCGAATTGGTCGAGCCTGTGGAGTCGGATACCGGCGTGGCCCGCTTCCTGAGCAAACGCGGTCCGGGATTACACCACATCTGCTTCGAGGTGGATGACATCCAGACGACTCTGGACCGACTGGCGGCGCGGGGGGTTGAGCTGATCAACCGCGAACCGATTATTGGCACCGGTGGCAAGAAGGCCGCTTTCATCCATCCGCATAGCACCCATGGGGTGCTGATCGAGTTATACGAAGTCACACCTGAAGAGCCGGCGCGCCGCCGGGAACGCGTGCTGAAGTGGAGGCGGCGTCTGAGCACTCAGCGGCGCGTTGCCATCGCCGGCGTGCGTGCCTTCCTGCGCGCCCTGCGCCAGAGCAGAGCAGAAACCGTAGCGACCCCCAGGAAGCCATAGGGACTCAGCCGGGTCGCTATAGCTTCCTGGGTGAAGTTAAGCTTGGGGGCTGGCGACCTCGGAGATCACTTCCTCGGATATCAGGAAGAGCGGGTCGGCAATGCGCTCCAGGGATTTGGTCAGCGCAGCCTGGTAGTCGGGATCGTAGAAGGCCCTCTCGAAGGTCGCCCTATCCGGAAAATAGGCCTCGGTCATATAGCGATAGGGAGCCTGCCCGTCTGGCCATGCGCCCGTGATAGCATAGAAATCGCTCTTGATGATGCCGGGCATGGACATATTGTCCTTCTGATGGGTTGTCGTGCGCCACTTGAGGAATTCCTCATGATCGGCCCCCGGTGGCAGGTTGTAAACCACAGTCAGCTTGACCATTGACTCCCTCCTGCAATCTCAGTCTTTGACCACCAGCGCATGGTCAAACCCGGTCAGGTTGCGCGCGCCCGACCGGGTGACGACAACGATGTCCTCAATACGCACACCGAACTGCCCTACCAGGTAAACCCCGGGCTCGATGCTGAAGACCATGCCCTCTTCCAGGACCGTCGCAGCGCCGGCCATGATCCAGGGGGGTTCGTGCGTTTCCAGACCCAGGCCGTGGCCGGTGCGGTGGACGAAGTAGGGCCCATAGCCGGCCGCTTCTAGCGTGCTACGGGCAGCGCGGTCGATCTCGCCAGCCGTCACGCCCGGCTGCACCGCAGCTCTGGCGTGTTGATTGGCCTCATAGACGGCCGCATAGGCTTTGAGGAACTCCGCCGACGGCTGGCCCAGGTGGACCATGCGCGTGATGTCGGACTTATAGCCATCGAGCGAGGCACCGATGTCGAGGATGACGGCATCGCCCGGCTGTAACCGCCGCCCACTGCTGTGATGATGGGGATAGGCACCGTTCGGCCCGGAGGCAACCAGGGTGAAATTGACCTCCTCGGCCCCATCCTGTCTAAAGGCGGCCTCAGCCGCCCAGGCCACTTCCGCCTCGGTCACTCCCGGGCGGCAGGCATCTATGGCAGCCTGCATGGCGCGGTCGGCCTGGGCTGCCGCCCGGGCCAGCGCCTCGATCTCCTCGGCCGATTTGCGCTGGCGCAACGGGGCGACGAGTGCATCAACCGTGGCTACAGCCTGAGGTGCTACCAGCGCCTGCAAGTGCAACAGGGTGTCGGCCCGCATGGCCCCATCCACGGCCAGAGCGCGAGGCGCGGGCAGAGCAGCCAGGGCTTGCCGCAATGCCCCCTGGGGCCCCTCGGCATCCGCCCAGGCGATGAGGCTAACATCGGTATGGGCGGCTATCTCCTCCTGGTTGAGGCTGGGCACCACCATGCGTATGGCGTCGGTACCGATCAGGAGCAGGCAGAGCCGCTCATCGGCATGGGGAGCGAACCCCAGCAGGTAGCGCATGTTGGCCGTCGGGCCGATGGCCGCCAGGTCTATGCCGGCCTCTCGCATACGCGCCTGCAATGCGGCCAGGCGTTCAGAACCGGGCCTCAATCCGGTGGTAGTGTGGGTCATGGTATCATCTCCTGGTGCTCGAACTCTCTGCGGCTGGCATTGGCCTGACCAGACTCTGTCGCAGGGCTGCCGTCGCCGCCTGGTCCACGGTCAGCGATTGAGGGTCCAGGACGACGCCATACAACCGCCGGGCATCGGCAACGGTCAGAAACTCGTTGCGCACGTCCTGCTGCACCAGCAATGGGTCGCGGGTCAAAGGATCGCCGTAGCCGCCGCCGCCGCCGGTGACCAGGCGGGCCACATCGCCACGGTGCAGCGGGTAACGGGCCAGTTTACCGCGCCATACAGCCGGTTCGCTCTGGGGGCCTTTCGCTGCGCTCAGGGGGATGACGGCTACGCCGTTGGGCGAGCCGTCCTGGCCGCCAGCGCCGCCCCAGGGGGGGTAGCGGTGGCGGCCGAACGTGGTCGTCAGTTCCGCCTTCTCACACAAGACCCGATAGTCGCGCACTAGGCCGAAACCGCCGCGATAGCGACCGGCACCGGCCGGAGTCAGGTTGAAGGTGAAGCGATCCACCAGGAGCGGGTAGCGGTCTTCGCAGATTTCGACCGGCATGATGTAGGTCTCACCGTCGCCGACGACGACCAAGCCGCTTTCCCCGTCGCGTGTGGCTGTCGCCCCCCAGCCGCCCGCTTGCGGCTCCACCAGGATGAAGGTTTTGCCTTCCTCGTCTTGGCCGCTGATGATCGTGCCGCACACGCTCAACGAATGCCCTGCGCTGAGTCGATCGGGCAGAACCGGGAACAAAGCGCGCCAGATCAGGTCCACCGCATAGGCCCCGGTCTCCCAGTAGGTGGACACAGGGGCCGGTCGCCGGGCCGTGAAGATGGTGCCCTCGGGGCAGATGACCTTCAAGGGGCGAAACCAGCCTTCGTTGGACGGTGATTGCGGGTCGGTGATGGCCTTGAACATGGAGCGGCAGGCAGAGTGCAGACGGGTGCGGGTGCAGTTGATGGGGCCACGCACCTGGGGCGCGGAACCGGTGTAGTCGGCGACAAAGGCCTCATCGCTGATAGTGACGGTCACGCAGACATAGATGGGATCGGGGCTTAGGCCGTCGTCGTCAATCCATTCCTCGGCGAAAAAGGTGCCTTTGGGCAGTTCCGCTAACGCCTGGCGGGCCGACCGTTCGCCGTAGTCCAGGATGGCAGTAAGGGCTTGCCGGAAGGTTGCCAGGCCATAGCGCTGGCAGATTTCGATCACCCGCCGCTCCCCGCTGCGCAGGGCAGCCACGCCTGCATATAGATCGCCCAGTGTCCTGTCGGGAGTGCGGACATTGGCGGCGATCAGATCGATCAGGCTCTGGATCGGCTCGCCGGCGCGGTACAGAAGAATCGCCGGGAATTGCAGACCTTCCTGGTAAATCTCGGTCGAGTCGGTGGTCCAACTGCCGGCGGCCATGCCGCCCACCTCGGTCCAGTGCGCCTTGTTGACGCTGAAGGCCACGATCTGGCCCTCAAAGAAGATCGGGGCGATGAGAGCCACATCCGACAGGTGGTTGCCGCCGCCGATGTAAGGATCGTTGGTGACGAAAATGTCACCCGGGCGCATGGTGCGCAGAGGGTGCTTTTCGATGATGGCTTTGACGGCGAAGGTGAGCGTGCCCAAAAAGCCGGGAACGCCGTTGGCCTGGGCGATCAGGTCGCCTGCGGGGTCGGTCAGGGCGCAGGCATAGTCGAGCACCTCGTAGATGATGGGGCTCTGGCTGGCCCGCCCCATCGTGATGAAGCTCTCCTCAGCAGCAGCGATGAGCTGCTCGCGGATGATTTCGAGGGTGAATGGATCAGGCTGCATCAGGATGCACATGGCCGGCCCCCTCGCGTAGACCGGCTAGTATGCTACTGTCTATTGATCCGCACAACTGCCAGCGTATCTGGATTCAGAACGACGCCATAGTCCCTTTCGGCCTGCTCCAGCGTGATATAACCGTTCTTGACGTCATTCTGGACCTCCTCCACCGGTCGTTCGAAGGGGTTGCCGTAGCCACCGCCTGTGCCGGTGATCAGGCGGGCCACATCGTTTTTCTTCAGGTGATAGCGGGCCGTCTTGCCGAACACGTCGGGTTCACGGCCGGCGTCGGCGAAGATGATCTTGGTGTAATTGCGCGATCCTTGTTGGCCGCCCGCCATGCCCCAGGGGAGGAATTTGAAGCGGCCGAAGGTGCCGGTATACCAGGCCTCGTCAGCCGTGATACGGTAATCCCGCACCAGACCGCGCCCTCCCCGGTACCGGCCGGCGCCGCCGTCGGCGATGTCCAGGCCATACTGGTCCACCAGCACGCCATAGCGCGTCTCGCACACCTCGACGGGGATGATATAGGTTTCGCCGTCGCCCACGCACACCAGCCCGTTCTCGCCGTCCTTGGTGGCCCCAGCGCCCCAACCGCCGGCCTGGGGTTCCACCAGCAGGAAAAGCTCGCCGGTGTCGGGGTGCAAGCCGGCCAGCACCACCCCGCACACGCTGAGGAAGTGACCGGCTGGCAGGCGGTTGGGCAGGACAGGGGCCATCGCTTTCCAGATCAGGTCAGCCGCGTAGAGCATCGTCTCCCAGTAGGTGGACACGGCGGCCGGGCGCTTGCAGGTGAAGATGGTCCCGTCCGGGCAGATCACGTCCAACACGCGGAAGCAGCCTTCGCTGGCCGGGATGGAGGGGTCGGTGATGGCCATGAGGACGGCGCGCGCCGCCGAGTATAGACCGGTGCGGTTGCAGTTGACCGGCCCGGGGACCTGCGGATGCGTGCCGGTGAAGTCGCAGATGAGCTTGTCGCCGGTCACCGTGACCTTGACGCATACTTTGAAGGGGCCATTGCCGACACCGTCGTCGTCAATGTAGTCCTCCGCTTGGTACACCCCCGGCGGGATCTTCTTCAGTTCCTGGCGTGTCATCTGCTCGCTATGGTCCATGAGCGTCTCGATGCCGGCCAGGACCGTGTCCACGCCGTATTTGTCGCACAGTTCGCGGAAACGCCGGTCGGCGATGCGCAGCGAGGCGGCCTGGGCGTACATGTCACCGATGGTCATGTCGGGTGTGCGCACATTGGCGCGGATGAGATCGATCAGGCTTTGGATGGGCTTGCCCTCCTCAAAAATCTTGATGCAAGGGAACTGCAGTCCCTCTTGAAAGACCTCGGTTGAGTCGGTGGTCCAACTGCCGGCGGCCATGCCGCCCACCTCGGTCCAGTGGCCCTTGTTGGCGGCGAAGGCCACGATCTGGCCGTCATAGAAGATAGGCGCGATGAGCGACACGTCGGACAGGTGGGTACCGCCACCACCATAAGGATCGTTGGTGACGATGATATCGCCGGGCTTGAGCCCTTGCGGGCCGAACTTCTCGAGAACACTGCGCACACCGAAGTCCAGGGTCCCCAGGAAGAGGGTCACGCCGTTGCCCTGAGTAATCAGCCGCCCCTGGCCGTCGGTGAGGCCGGTGGCATAGTCGAGCACTTCGTAAATGATGGTGCTCATGCTGGTGCGCTGCATGGTCACGAACATCTCGTCGCCGATGGCGACCAGCCCCTCCTTGATGATCTCAAGGGTGAAGGGGTCAACCGTATTCTTAGCCATGTTCTTCCTCCTCATCACTCCAGTGGTCAGTGTCCAGTGGCCGGTGGCCAGTAGATTAACCATTGACCACTGCGCACTGATTCAGGCCATTTCAATGTGCAGGAATCCGTACTCATCTTTGGTGACCCGCTGGTCGGGGAAGACGACCGTAGTGGAAGCTGGCTCTTCAATCACCAGCGGCCCCGGCAAGGTCACACCGACCGGCAGCCGGTCGCGCTCGTAGATCCGGCTCTGATGGAAGCCCAGTTCGTCAAAGTTGACGCGGCGCTCGCCCTTGAGAGCATCCTCCGCGTTCCCGCTCCGGCCATCGAGCCGTTTCAGCGCCGGCTTCTTGACACGCCCCAGAGCCGTGAGGTGATAGTTGACCAATTCCACCGGCGACTCCAGTCGGAAGGTATAGGCGTGCTCGTGCAACTGGTGGAAGCGCTCGTTAATCTCCGGCAGCTTGTCCGCCGTGATCATGCCGGGGGGCAGCGGGACCTTGACCGTGTGCTCCTGGCCCAGGTAGCGCATGTCGGCAAAGCGCTGGAAGACCATATTGGCCGGGGTGACATGCTGCGCTGCCAGGTCTTGGGCGGCCTGCGCCTCCATCTCGCCGAAGATCGCGTTCAAGGCCTCGGGCCTGATCTGATCGGTGCGGGCGATGAAGGTGCGGATATAGTCCTGGCGCAGGTCGGTCATGAGCATGCCCCAGGCGGAGAATACCGCCGGCTGAGTGGGGATGATCACCTTCTTGACACGCAATTCGCGCATCAGAGCCGCAGCGTGCATGGCACCGCCGCCGCCGAAGGCGATCAGGACGAAGTCGCGCGGGTCATAGCCCCGGCGCACCGACACCAGCTTCAGGGCGTTGACCATGTTGGCGTCGGCCAGGCGGATCACGCCCATGGCGGCCTGCTCCGTGCTGATGCCGAAGGCGTCGGCGATGGGTTGCAGTGCCCGTCTGGCCTTTTCCACGTCGAGGGGGATCTCGCCCCCCAGGAAGTAGTTGGGGTTGATGCGTCCGGCGACCACATTGGCATCGGTCACCGTGGGTTGGGTGCCGCCCCAGCCGTAACAGGCCGGGCCAGGATCGGCCCCGGCGCTGACCGGTCCCACGCGCAGTGCGCCCGCCTTGTCCACCCAGGCAATGGAACCACCGCCGGCGCCGATCTCCACGATGTCAACGGTGGGGGCCAGGATGGGATAGCCGGCGAAGTTGCGCCGGTATTCGATCTTATACTCGGTGGTGATCTTGGGCGTGCCGTTTTCGACCAACGAGGTCTTGGCGGTCGTGCCGCCGATGTCGAGTGAGATGACATTCGGCTCGCCGATCAGTTCGCCGATGACGGCTGCCCCGATCACGCCGGCCACCGGCCCGGACTCTACCAGGTTCACTGGGGCCTGCTTACCTTTCTCAAAGGTGGCGTTGCCGCCGTTGGACTGCATCACGTGATAGACCTTGCCCATACCCAGGCCGGCCAGGTCCTGCTCCAGCTTGTCCAGGTAATAGCGGGCGATGGGGAGGACGTAGCTGTTCACGACGGCCGTGTTGGTGCGCTCGTACTCGCGCCACTCCTGGGTGACCTGGTGCGATAAGGTCACCGGGATATCCGGGGCGATCTGGTTGATGATCTCACCACATTGGACTTCGTGGCTGGGGTTGGCATAAGAGTGCAAGAAGCACACCGCAATCGCCTGCACGCCCTCCGCCCGGCAGCGCTCGACCGCTTGCCGCACGTCCTCTTCGTGAAGCGGCTCCAGTTCCTGGCCCTTGTAGTTCACCCGTTCGGCCACCTCGAAGCGCAGATAACGGGGGACGAAGGGTTTGGGCTTGGTGTAATACATGTTATAAATATCGGGGCGATTGGCGCGCCCGATCTCCAGGACGTCGCGGAAGCCTTTGGTTGTGATCAGCGCCGTCTTGGCACCCTTGCGCTCGGTGAGCGCGTTGATGATGATGGTCGAGCCGTGCACAAAGAACTCGGTATCCGGTACCTTCAAGCGGGCTTTGCGTAACGTCTCGATCACGCCCTCGGCGAAATCCGCCGGGGTGGTGGAGGCCTTGGCCACCCCCACCTCGCCGGTGCCTTCGTCGAGGTAGACCAGGTCGGTGAAGGTACCGCCAATGTCACTTGCTACGCGCATAGGAGTTCCTCCTTTCAAGTAATCGGTCACTAATGAGCGCGGACCGCTCCTGATGTGTCTTGGCCTTATCTGCGTTCATCAGCGCTTATCAGTGTCTCCTGGTTGGGTTGGGGGAAGAGATGACAACGCACCAAGTGTCCTGGGTTGACCTCAACCATAAGCGGATCTATTTTCGAGCAAATATCCATGGCGAAGGGACAGCGGGTATGAAAGCTGCAGCCGCTGGGGACGTTGACCGGGCTGGGGATCTCGCCGGTGGAGATCACCTTCTTGGGTTTGAGTTCTGCTTCTTCCTCTGTAATCACCGGGATAGAGGAGAGAAGCATCTGAGTATAGGGATGCAGGGGCTTCTGAAAGAAGTCCGTTGTCTCGGCTACCTCGCAGATCTTGCCCAGGTACATGATGGCCACACGCGAGGCGACGTTCCGCATCAGGCTCAGGTCGTGGGTAATGAACAGATAAGAGAGGTGAAACTCTCGCTGTAGTCGCAGCAGGAGGTTGATCGTCTTGGCTTGCACGGAGACGTCCAGGGCCGAGGTCGGTTCATCGAGGATGACCAGGGAGGGGGCGGTCGCCAGTGCTCTGGCGATAGCCACAATCTGCTTCTCGCCGCCGCTGAGCATGTGAGGATACTTATACATGTACTCCGGCGGCAGCCCGACGATCTCCAGCAAGTGGATGACCTGCTCCAGGCTGTTCTTTTCGGGTTGATGAATGTGGAGCGGCAACTCGAGAATCTGTTGGATATTGCGCCGGGGGTTCAGCGACGAGCCCGGGTCCTGGAACACGATTTGTATGGCTTTCCTGAGGTGCAGCGGTCGTCGTCCGTTCGCCTGGAAGAGTTCCTCCCCTTGAAACTTGATGCTGCCAGCCGTTGGCCGGTACATGCCAATGGTGGTGTAGGCAACGGTGCTCTTGCCGGAGCCCGATTCGCCCACCAGGCCGAAGGTTTCCCCCTCGTGGATGGTAAAGGAAACGCCATCTACTGCCTTCACCGTGATGGTTTGCCGCCGCTTCAGCCAACCGGTGCGGCCAATGACAAAGTATTTCTTTAGAGCCGTGACGGTCAGGATATCGGTCGTCATGGCGTCCCCTTCACGCCCTGCCGCAGGGAGCGAAGCTGCGCCGAGCTGCCCTGATCGCGATAGAGGAAGCAGGCGACTTCGTGGTCGCCGTCCACTTGATAAGCCGGAGGCTTCTCTGTCCGGCAGATATCCATGACGTAGGGGCAGCGTGGGTGGAAGCGGCAGCCCGCAGGCGGGTTGCGGTAATCGGGGATGCGCCCTGGGATCCCGCTAGCGATGCCGCCCCCGGTCAGGCGAGGGACGGTGCTGATCAGTCCCTGGGTATAGGGATGCAGCGGTCGGGCAAAGAGCTTTTCGGTGGCGGCCACCTCCACAATGTTGCCGGCGTACATCACGTATACCCGGTCGGTCATCTCGCGGACGATACCGAGGGTATGCGTGATCAGGATGATGGCGGTATTCTTCTCTTCCACCAGCTTCTTCAGCAGGCGTAGGACTTGGTCCTGGATGGTCACGTCCAATGAGGTACCGGGTTCGTCGGCAATGAGCACTTCAGGGCCGGTGGCCAACGCCATCCCGATGCATACGCGCTGGCGCATGCCACCGCTGAGCTGGATCGGATAGCTGCGCAGCAGGCGTTCCGCATCGGCCAGCGCCACTTCCTGCAAGGAAGTCACCGCTCGCTGGTGGACCTCCTGGCGGGACAGTGGTCTTCCCTGAGGGGCAGAATAGTGAATCACGGCTTCCAACTGTTCGCCAATGCTGAAGACCGGGTTGAGGGCGGCCGTAGGGTCCTGAAAGATCATGGAGATGCCGCGCCCGCGCACCCGCTTCAAGTCGTCGGCACTCATCTTTAAAATGTCCTGCCCCTTAAAGTAGATCTCTCCTCGCGGGATGTGGGCCGGTGGGGTGGGCAGCACGCGGAGGATGGCTTTCATCATCGTTGTCTTGCCGCAGCCGGTCTCGCCGACGAGCCCGACTTTTTCACCGGCGTACATAATGAAGTTGACGCCATCCAGGACCTTGAGCTGTCCACCGTAGACGGAGAATTGAACGTACAGGTCTTTGATATCGAGCAAGGGTGGGACAGTGGCCATCTTAGCTCCCCTCGGCTGCGAACATATCGCGCACCCCGTCGCCCAACAGGTTGAAGCCGAGAACGACGACAACGATGGCCAAAGCGGGGAAGATGGCGATCCACCACTGGTCGGGGAGATACCTGGCGCCGTCCGCTACCATCGTCCCCAGACTGGGTTCGGGCGGCTGCACGCCCAGGCCGACGAAGCTGAGCATGGAGCCGATGATGATCACCCAGGCGACATCGAGGCTCATCTTGGTGAGGATCGGTGAGACGCAGTTGGGCAGGATCTCACGAAAGAGGATGTGTGCCGTGCTGGCACCGGTGATCTCCGCCGCGCTCACGAAGTACTCGTTGCGCAGGGCGCTCGTCAGGCTGTAGACCAGGCGCGTGTACCACGGCCACCACATCAGCGAGACAGCCAACATGCCGTTCCACAGGTTGGGTTGGAGCACGGAGGCGACGGCCAGCGCCAGGATCAAAGGGGGCACCGCCAGGAAGATGTCGGTGATGCGCATGATGATGGTATCAATCCAGGTGCCTTGAAAGTAACCGGCGACCAGGCCTAGCAGGACGCCCGGCGGCACAACCAATGCCAGCACCACCACGCCCATCAACAGAGAAGAGCGCATGCCGAAGATCACCCGGCTCAAGATGTCGCGGCCGATCTGGTCTGTGCCGAAGAGATGTTGCCAGCTTGGGGGGAGTTTGGCATGGGCGAAGTCGGTGAACGGCCCGGCGTGCCTGGGATAGGGCGCTACGAAAGGAGCGAAGATGGCCAGCAGCACAAGTAGCACGACGGTCGCCAGGCCGACGACAGACAAAGGGTTGCGCGAGAACTTGTACCAGGAGCGCCCCAGGTTCTCCCGGCGGGTCTCCCGCTGTAATTGTCTGATCTGCTGCGCCGTGAAGGGCCGGGCGAAATCCAGGCTAATCTTAGCTTGTTCGGCCATTTCGTCTATGCGCTCCTTGCCGCACTCAGCCGGATGCGGGGGTCAAGCTGGGCGACGATGATGTCCACGATGATGTTGACAGTGACGAAGGCTGCGCCCAAGACCAGAATGACTGCCGAGATGGCGTTCAAGTCCTTGTGCAACATGGCCTGCATCCCATAGCGTGCCAGCCCCGGCCAGTTGAAAATGAGTTCCACCAGAAAAGCGATGCTCAGGGTGGAGGCGATATCCAGGCCGAGGATAGAAACGGTGGGAATGAGGGAGGGCTTAAGCAGAAAGCGTCCCATCACGACGCGTTCCGAGATGCCCAGCGCCCGGGCTGAGGCGATGTAGTCCTTGTTCAAATTGTCCGCCATGGTGGAGCGGGTGATGCGCGCCTCCTGCGCAATGGAGCCCATGGCCAGCGACAGCGCCGGCAGGATCAGATGTCTCAGCGCGTCAACAAACGTCCCGAACTGCCCGGTGAGGAGGGCATCAACTGTGACCAGTCCCGTGATCAGCTTCGGTGTGGGCACTTGTTCACTCACCCGGCCGATGATCGGCAGCCACTTGAGCGTAAAGCCAAAGAGGAGGACGAAAAGAATGGCAAAGACAAAGGAGGGGGTCACCACCCCGGCGTAGGAGAACAGGCGCACCACATTATCCACCCAGGTGTCCTTATAGCGAGCCGAGAGGGTCCCCAGGCCGATCCCCCCCACCGCCGACAGCAGGCCTGAGAACAAGACCAGTTCAAGCGACGCCGGGAAGAACTCAATGATGTCAGTGGTGACCGGTCGCTGGGTAACCAACGATAGGCCGAAGTCGCCCTGGACGGCATCACGCAGCCAGTAGCCGTATTGCACGGTCAGCGGCTGGTCGAGATGCATCTGCGCGCGCAATCTGTCTACCACCCATTGCGGTGCGCGCTCCCCGACCGCCATGCGCGCCGGGTCTCCAGGCATCACCCGGGCGATGACAAAGATCACCATCGAAAGGCCCAGGAGGACAAAGACAGAGTAAATGATGCGACGGATGAGGAAACTGAGTAATGACATGTCCGGATGGCCTCAGTCCGGCGGGTTGGTGGCGGGGCCGGGAACGGTTCCCTAAGCCCCGACCCCCGGAACCCTGATTTGGCTGCTACGGGCAATCCACCCCGATATTGGCGACAAAGAGCTGGTAGCCCATGACCAGACTGGTCTCGTTGCGGGTCGCCGGCCAGTCCACGCAGGTTCGATAGGCGTGCTTCTCCACCTGGTCGTAAATCCAAATGGAGGGGGCAAGGTCCACCAGTTCCTCCTGGATCTTGGCGTACTTGGCGAACCGATCAGTCTGGTCCAGCGTCGCCAGGGCATCCTCGATCTCGGCGTCGATCTTCGGGTCCTTGAGCCATTCATTCTGCTGCCAGGTGCCGGTTGTGCTGGAGTGATAGCGCTGTTTCAGCATCAGGCCGGCTTCCGGCAGGTCGGACGAGACGTAGATGGTGGCGATGGAGGGGCTGGTTTCGAGTTTGCTGGTATTCTCGACCATGCTCAGCCAGGGGACCTTGACCACATCTACTTTGATGCCGATGTCGGCCATGTTCGACTGGAAGAGCAGGGCGAATTTCTCCTCGTCGGGCACTTCGGCCACCCAGTTGACGCCGACCGGGTATTTATCAAGCTGGCCAGCGTATTTGCACTGCGCCAGTTCCTGCTTGGCCTTGTCCAGGTCGCGGTGGTAGACGAAGATGTTGGGGTCGTGCCCGGCCAGGGTGGCTGGGACCGGCCCCTGCGATTGCTTGGTGCCCGGCCATTCCAGGCCGACCGCTGCATCATAGTCAAAGGCGTAGGACATGGCACGCCGGCAATGCACGTCGTCGGTGGGCGGCTTGCGGGTGTTGATCATGTAGTAGAACTCCGACATAGAGGGGAGGGCGGCAACTTTCACGCCGGGCATTTGCTCCAATGCCTTGTAGGCTTCGAAAGACTGCCATTGGTCGGTGATCTCGAGCTGATTGTTCTGCATCAAGCTACGGACGGTGACGGCTTCGGTGGTTCCGATGAAGCGCACCTCATCCGGTGCTTTGTCGTTGAATTTGCCCCACCAGTCGGTGAATTTCTGCATGAGCAGGTATTGTTCCAGCGGGAACTCCTTGACCATGTACGGTCCTGAGCCGGCATCGTGGGTCTGTAACCACTCCTTGCCGTAGTCGCCCTCCTTCCCATAGGGACCTTCCGGTTTGGTGTTCTTGCGGACCAGGGCCTCGTTGGCGACATACAAGCGGACCAGGCTTGGCAGGAACAGTGTGCTCGGTCTGGCCACCTTGAACTGAACCGTGGCATCGTCCAGGGCCGTCACGCTTTCGACCCCTGCGGTCACCAGGTAGGCATAGCCCTCACCGATGGTCTTGAGGCGATTGTAGCTGTAGACGACGTCGCTGGCCTTCAACGGGGTGCCATCGTGGAACTTGACCCCCTGGCGCAGGTGGAAGGTATAGGTCAGG
>CADDZL010000078.1 GCA_902812335.1 Chloroflexota bacterium
CCGCAGAAGGCAGACTTCGCTCTGGCAATTACCGATCAGTATCTGTATGCTATCGGTGGCGATAATAACGGCGGGGGCTACTTCGACCCGACAAGCAGTGTGGATCGGCTGGCGTGGGCTGACTGGTCGGGGGGCGCTTGGGAAAGCCTGGCCGACGCGCTGCCAACCGGCCGGACCTCCAACAACGCCGGCTTCTGCACCAACGTGGTAGCGGGTGGCGAGGTGTGGAGCACAGGCCAGTGGCGGTCCGTGATCACCGGCGAAAACATCTACCGGGCGGCGGAAGCCTGCTTTGGTTCCAACCCGACGCCGACGAGCACGCCGACAAGCACGGCAACGAGCACGCCCACGCCAGTGCCGACCGATACGCCCACGCCGGTGCCGACCAACACGCCCACGCCGGCTCCGACCCCGCTACAGACCGGCTGGATGTACGGTGGGGGCAGCGTCGTCATGGATGGCCGCCGGGTCCTCCACGCCTTCGTGCTTCACTGCAACATCGGCCAGGGGTCCAACCAGCTCCTGATCTATTGGGGCAGCAACAACAAATTCTTGCTTGAGAGCCTCACCATGGCTTCATGCAGCGATGACCCGACCATTGCGCCCGACCCGCCTGCCGCGCCCTTTGACACCTATATGGGAGCTGGCAGTGGCAGGTATAACGGTAGGGCCGGTGCCAGAGCGGAGTGGACCTTTACCGATGCCGGCGAGCCGGGCAGGCATGACTTCACCCGGATCGTTATCCGGGATGCCAGCGGCAGGGTCGTCCTGTCGGTCTCTGGCTACCTGGAGATGGGGAATCACCAGGCTCTTCCCTAACGGGCGGATAGAACACGGGAGGGGCGCAACGCGCCGCGCCCCTCCCGCTGATCATGCGATATCGCTAAGCAGTCAGCTCTACCGAATCGCATATACGACTTGCACCTGGGCGCTAAACTCGAGCTCGCCCGGCTGCACCGGCACCGGCTGTGCCGCCGAGGCTACATCGAGCGCTCTCATCCCAAGCGCCGCCGGCAGCGGGCTGCTGATGTTCTCGCTGATCGAGAGCACATCGCCAAGCTGGAGGCCAGCGCGCCCGGCCAGCGCCTGAGCGCGAGCCCTGGCATCGTCCAGCGCGTTGGCCTCGGCCTGAATCTGGAGCTTGCTCATATCGGCGACGCCGAAGCTGATGCCCTGCACCTGGTTAGCCCCGGCCGTCACGGCCGCATCCAACACTGCGCCCACTTTATCCAGGTCGCGCACGGTGGCGCGAACCGTGTTGGAGGCGACGTACTGGACGGGCTTGAGCAACTCGCCGTTCGGCCCCCGCTGCTGATCAATGTAGAGGTTGTAATTCGCCGTCTGAATATCCTTCTCGGCAATGCCCGCATCCTTGAGCGCGGTCAGAACCTTCGCCATGAGCTGTGTGTTATCCTGAGCGGCAGCTCCGGCTGACTCGGCGCGCGTCTCGACACCGACCTGAATGATGGCGATGTCCGGCTGAGCTGTGACCTTGCCGTTGCCGGTGACGGTAACCGTCCGCTGCGACGTATTGGGCGAAGGTGGCGCGCCGACCGACGACGCGCTGGCGGCTCCCCGCCCCACCCAGCCCACCAACCCGGCCAGGACGATAATCGGGATCAGCCCCAAAGCGAGCCAGCGATTCATGTTTGACATGGCTATCTCTCCTTTCACACATGACACATGATGTGTGACGCGTGAAGAAACTCTCACGCATCACGCATTAGACGCTGGTTCTGGCTCGCAAGTTCCCTCAGGGGTTCAGCATGACCTCCACCGATGCCAGATGAATGATACCGCCGTCGCGCGGGCTGGTGTCATAGACAACGACGCGGCCCGGCCCGGGGGCAGCGATGGTATAAGTCAACGTCAGGCTGAAGGGGCCGCGCTGTCCGACATCGGCCTTGATGGTCGTCGAGCCGGTGCCTACGACGTTGCCGGTGGCGTCGCGGATGAGCACGCTCAGTTGCTGCTCGAACGTTGGTGCGGCCTCGCCGGAGATGGTCACCGTCCGCGTCAGGTTGCTGCCGGCCACCGGAGAACGAATGACGATGGATTCGATGGGCGGGCTGGCAGCGATGCCGGGGGTCGCCCTACCTGACGGCTTGAGCTGCACTTCAACCGAGTTCAGGTGGACGGTGCTGCCGTCACGGGCGCTGGTGGTATAGACGATAATGCGCCCCGGGCCCTCGCCTGTTACGCTGAAGGGCACATCGGCGCTAAATGGCCCGCGCCGGCCTGCCTCGGCATTGATATGGGCTGTTCCTTGCCCGACCACCTGGCCGTTGACGTCCAGGATGTTGATCGCCAGGGTCTGCTCAAATGCCGGGTCGGCCTCGCCCTCGATGTGGACCGGGCTGACGATACCGGCTTTGATCTGCGGCTGGGTGATGGCGATGGCTTCAGGCAGACTAGACGGTGTTGGCATGAGCGGCGATCCCGGCGCGGTCGGGGTCGGCGGCGGCGATGTGGCGGCCGGCGGAGGCGTGGCCGTAGCCTGGGTCGGTGGCTGGCTCGTGGGGCCAGCCGGCACCGTTGTGGGCGCCGGCATCGCGGTCGGTGAGATCGCCGGCCCGCATGCGCTCAGCGCCAGCACGGCGATGACTATCGTGGCAAGTCGGGTCATAAGCTGTTCATCCTTCCCCCCACACCGGCCTGACAACGGCCGGCGAGATGACTTTCAAGCTCTGAGGATGCAAGTACAGTACCTGCATGTCATCCCAGATGATGGATCGTAGTATACCCCGAACTGACGACCGGCCAAAGGGGTATGTTCCCAGGTCGCATTCCCGTGTCCCCCAGTTGTATGGTATAATAGCACCAATGCCCCCATCGTCTAGGGGACCAGGACGCGGCCCTTTCAAGGCCAAAACGCCGGTTCGAATCCGGCTGGGGGCATCGAACGCCCGACAGCTTCATCTGCTGCCGGGCGTTGGCTTTTCTATCCGACAAATTCTCTACCGCCGTGAAGCATCTCGGCAGCGTATGCAAGAGACCCTTCGCTACGCTCAGGGTGACAGGTTGTTAAAACCGATTCTCCAACCCCCGTGAATGCAGACCCGGCCCGGCGGCGTAAAGCTACATAGGACAGGCCATCAAAAGGCGCCTGATGGGCCCGTCACAGTTCTGGGGGGGACATTATCTCGAGCGATCGCAAGCGTCCCAATCACAAAGAGAAAAGATAAGGAGAACAGCCATGCGCAAGCTAGTCACTCTCTCAACCCTGGCCCTGATCGTCGCCTCGATGGTAGTAGGGCTGGCCCCACAAGGCGTGGGGGCCTCCAGCCACCGCGAAGCGCCGCTCATCCTGAACGATCCGCAGGCGGATGCAACCGACATGTTCGCCTGGGTTGACGCCAATGACCCGACCAAGGTGAACCTGGTCGCCAACTACATCCCGCTGGAGGAGAACTACGGTCCGAACTACACGCGCTTCGGTGACGATGTGTTGTACGAAATCAAGGTGGATAACAATGGCGATGCCCGCCCGGACATCAGCTATCAGTTCAGTTTCACAACGAACACCGCGAATAGCGGCACCTTCCTGTACAACACGGGGACCATTACCTTTACCAATGGGCAGTATATGAACCTGAACGTCTCACAGACCTATAACCTGACCAAAATCGAGCATGGTGTCAAGACGGTACTGGGGACTAATCTGCTGACCCCGCCGGTGAATATCGGCCCGGCCTCGACGCCGAATTATGATGCTCTGGCCGCCGCCGCCATCACCACCCTGCCCGGCGGCATCACCGCCTTCGCCGGCCAGCGCGACGACCCGTTCTACATTGACATCGGCGCGATCTTCGACCTGCTGACGATCCGTGTGCCGCCGGGCAATCAGGGCGGTGGCATTGACGGCCTGGCCAGGCTCAATGTCCATACCTTGGCTCTCCAGGTCCCGATTGACCAGATCACCCACTGCCACTGCATCCCCTCCGGCACGACTGACCCCAACGCCGTGATCGGGGTATGGACCACGGCCAGCCGCCAGAAAGTGACCGTGTTGCACGATGACGGCATGCCCCCGTCGCACTCCGGCAACCTGATCCAGGTGTCGCGCCTGGGCATGCCTCTGGTCAACGAGGTCGTCATCCCGCTGAGCAACAAAGACCGCTTCAACAACTCTAAGCCACAGAGCGACGGGCAGTTTCTATCGTTCGTGGAGAACTCTGAGTTGGCGGGCCTGCTGAACGCGCTCTATGCGGGGGTCCTTGATCCCATTCCCACAACCGGGCGCACCGATCTGGACACCGTGTTCCTGACCGGGATACCCGGCCTCAACCAGCCATCAGGGGGCGTCACAGCTTCGGAGGAGATGCGCCTGAACGTAGCCATCCTGCCCGGTAGCGCTCTGTGCACGAATCCCCCCAACCGCCTGGGGGCCATCGCTGGCGATAACTGTGGCTTCCCCAATGGCCGCCGCCCGCTTGACGATGTCATAGATATCGAGGAACGCGCGGTCGCCTGCGGCTACGGTTTCGACGCAACCTGGACCCCACCGTGTGTGAACGACCCCACCGCCCTGAATAACCTGCTGGGCGACGGCGTAGACGCGAACGACGTGGCCTTCTTGAACTCCTTCCCCTACCTGGCGACGCCGCATTCCGGCTTCGAGGAGGGGACTGGCCTCATGGGCCACCATATCCCTGAAAAGTAAAGCCGTAAACCGATCTGGGAGGGGCTCGATGGTGGAGCCCCTCTTCCCGGCCTCATTTCTTGATGATCTATGGATTTCTTGATGAGGGTACCACTGCGGAGGCGATGATGAAAACGGCTCAGCGTAAGGGATTGCCTGCCGGGTTGCTACTGGCCCTGCTCCTGTTCATCGGCGTGGTGGGGGCACGCCTGGTCAGCGACCAGGCTCAGGAGTCCGGCAGCGATCCGATAGCGACAAACGTGGACCTCGCCAGCCGGGCCTTACGGACGGCTGCCTCGACCGACAAATTGATCGCCGCGCTCCAGGATACCTTGCGCTCCTCACCCAACAACGCTCGTGCCTATACTCAGCTCGGCTTCGCCTATCTCCAGAAGGCGCGCGAAAGCGGCGACCCCACCTACTATACCAAGACCGAAGGTGTCCTCAAGCGAGCCTTGGAGCTTGATCGGAACAACTTCGACGCTATGAACGCCATGGGCGCGCTGGCTCTCGCCCGCCACCAGTTCCGCGAAGCCCTGCAATGGGGGGAGCGCGCACGCCAGCTTAGCCCCGACACGGCCTACACCTACGGCGTGATCGGCGATGCGCAGATCGAACTGGGCATGTACAACGAAGCCACAGACACCATCCAGAAGATGGTGGACCTGCGGCCCGATCTCAGCTCCTATTCGCGCGTCTCCTACGCCCGCGAACTGCACGGCGACCTTCCTGGCGCGATCGAGGCGATGAAGATGGCCGTTGCAGCCGGCGGCCCCAACGCTGAGAACACCAACTGGACGCGGGTGCAACTGGGGAACCTGTACTTTAACACCGGCGACCTGACCGCAGCCGAGGCTCAGTACCAGCAAGCCCTGTTTCAACTCCCTGGTTATGTCCACGCCCAGGCCGGCCTGGCCCGCGTGCGCGCTGCTCAGGGGAACTACGCCGAGGCCATCGCGCTCCTGACTCACGTCACCCAGGTCATGCCCCTGCCGGAATACGTCATTACGCTAGGCGACATCTATCGCGCCGCCGGCCGGCCGGATGACGTCGCCCGCCAATATGACCTGGTGCGGGCCATCTCCCGCCTGTTCCAGGCTAATGGCGTGGACACCGACCTGGAGATCGCCCTGTTTGACGCCGATCATGACCAGAACCTGTCCGATCTGGTGACCCGCACCCGCCAGGCGATGGAGCGCCGGCCCAGCGTCCATGCCGCCGACGTCCTGGCCTGGGTTCTCTATAAGACCGGTCACTACACCGAGGCGAAAGCCTTCTCACAGCAGGCGTTGCGGCTGGGCACCCAGGATGCTCTGATGTTCTTCCACGCCGGCATGATCGCCCTGCGCCTGGGCGAACGTGATCGGGCCCAGACCTATCTCAGCCAGGCGCTCGGCCTGAACCCGCATTTCTCACTGCTCTACGCGGACGCAGCCGCGCGCACACTTCAGGAACTGCGCGCAGAGCGCGCGCCCACGGCTGCACAAGGAAACAGACCATGAGAAATCATCCGCTCTCGCGCCGCATAGTTCGCGCGGTGACGCTGGCCGTCGCCGCGCTGCTGGGGCTGGCGACCTTTGTCCGGCCACCGGCTGCTTCGGCCCGGCCGGCGGCCCATCCGCTGGGCAACTTCACCATTAATCGCTATAGCCGCATTGAGGTCTCCGCCGGCCGCATCCAGGTCCATTACGTCCTGGACATGGCCGAAATCCCGGCCTTTCAAGAGATGCAGGTCATTGACCAGGACCGCAATGGCCAGGTCAGCGACGCCGAGCGCGATGCGTACCTCAGTCGGCAGGTCGAGCAACTGCGCGGCCATCTGCACCTGACGCTCAATAGCTCGCCGGCCACCCTGAATCTTGTCGCCCAGGGGCTGACCTTTCCGCCTGGTCAGGGCGGGCTCAACATCTTGCGTCTGACGGCGTTGTTTGAAGCGCTGCCGGTCGGTCCGTCGTCTAAGAGCGAGTTGCGCCTGGACTACCAGGATGACAACTACGCCGACCGAATAGGCTGGAAGGAGATCGTCATCCGCGCCGGTGAGGGGATCACACTGGTTGGATCGAGCGTTCCTGATCATGATCAGAGCGACGAACTGCGCAACTATCCCCAGGACATGCTCGCCAGCCCGCTGAATGTCAGCGCGGCTCACGCCTCGTTTTCGCTGAGCGGCAGGGCCAGTTCAGATGCCCCTGTCGCCGCCAGCGCCGCCGGCTCGATCCAGAAGCGCGCCCAGGACGGTTTCGCCGCGCTGATCACAACCAAAGAGCTGAGCCTGCCGATCATCCTGCTCTCACTGGTGGCGGCGGCCTTCTGGGGCGCACTGCACGCCTTCACACCGGGGCACGGCAAGACCATCGTGGGGGCTTACCTGGTCGGCTCGCGTGGCACCGCCAAACACGCCCTTTTCCTGGGGTTGACGACGACGTTGACGCATACGGCGGGCGTGTTCGCGTTGGGGCTGGTGACCCTCTTCGCCTCGCGTTACATTCTCCCGGACAAATTATATCCCTGGCTGGAGTTTATCTCCGGCCTGCTTGTCGCCGTCATCGGTGTCAACCTGTTTGTGACCCGGCTGCACGCCGCCCATTGGCGTGAAGCAGACCAGGCGCATAACCATAGCCACGATCACGAGCACGACCATGAGCATGACCATGCCCATCATAGCCATTCTCATCTGCCGGCCGGCAAGGCTGGCTCGCCGGTGACCTGGCGTGGGCTATTGGCGCTGGGCGTCTCCGGTGGGCTGCTGCCCTGCCCCTCGGCGTTGATCGTCATGCTGAGCGCCATCGCCCTGGACCGTATCGGCTATGGCATGGTGCTGGTGCTGGCCTTCAGCGTTGGCCTGGCGGGCGTGCTCACGGCCACAGGCCTGCTCTTCCTTTATGCACGGCGCTGGTTTGAGCGGTTCAACATCAACGGCCCGATCCTGAAGCTGGTCCCGGCCGGCAGCGCGCTGGTGATCGCCGTGGCGGGGTTGGGGATCGCGATCGGGGCGCTCATGCGGAGTGGGCTGTTGGGATAGCGTTCGATCGCGTTCCTGTGTGAGTTCCCGCTCCATGCCTGGTGCAGCGCAATCCTACACTGGCATTTTATCCCCTGATAGTCTATAATTCTGGTTGGTGGATCAATCCAATCCTCCCCCAGATTGGTCGCCCAGGAGGGGGTAGCTCATGGCCTCACGTCTTGCTGATCGGCTGGCCGCAGCCCGGCGGCGCAGTTTTGTCGGCCGCGCCCAGGAACTGGCGCTGTTTCGCTCGGCGCTGGCTGCGCCGGAACTCCCTTTCTACGTTCTGCATATCTCCGGCCCGGGGGGCGTCGGCAAAACCACCCTGCTGAGCGAATTCGCCCGTCTGAGCCAGGAGGCCGGCATCCCGGCGGTGCTCGTAGATGGCCGCGATGCCGATCCCTCCCCCGATGGTTTTCTGCGGGCGTTGCGCCAGGCGCTTGGCCAGCACAATGAACCGCCTGTGCAGGGGGCCGATGACCCGCTGACCGCGCTCGCCGCCCGCCCCGGCCGCCGCGTGCTCCTGGTGGACACCTATGAGTCGCTCACCTCGCTGGATCGTTGGCTACGGGAGACCTTCCTGCCCCAACTGCCGGATGACACTCTGGTCGCCCTGGCCGGGCGGCATCCGCCCTCGGCCGACTGGCGCGCCGACCCTGGTTGGCAGGAGCTGACCCGGTCGGTCCAGTTGACCAACTTCGACCAGAGCGAAGCCCGCGACTATCTGACCCGCCGCAATGTGCCAGCCGACCGGCACGCATCCATCCTGCGCTTCACCCGCGGCCATCCGCTGGCGCTATCGCTCGCCGTTGAGATACTGACGCAGCAGCCCGACATGCGGTTTGAGGGCGAGACGACACCCGACCTCGTCAAGGTGCTGTTGGAACGCTTCCTGGAAGGCGTGCCGACTTCGCTCCACCGTGGCGCGGTGGAAGCCTGTGCTATGGTGCGCGCCACGACCGAGCCGCTTCTGGCGACCCTGCTGAACGTGCCCGACGCGGGCGAGTTATTTCAATGGCTGCGCCAGCGGTCCTTTGTCGAGGTCGGGCCGCGGGGCCTGTTCCCGCACGACCTGGCCCGCGAGGCACTGGAGGCCGATCTGAAGTGGCGCAACCATGAGCAATATGTCCTGCTCAACCGCCGGGCTCACCACTATTACGTGGGCCGTATGAAGATCGATCCGGACGACGAGCACAACTATTTGGACTTTGTCTTCCTGCATAAGAACCCGGTGATCCGCTCCATCTTTATCTGGGATGGCATGAGCGGTCTGCGCACGGACCGCCCGCGGCCGGATGAATGGCCTGAACTGGTTGCGATGGTAGCACAGCACGAAGGGGCGGAGGCTGCGCATCTGGCCGAGATGTGGTTCACCTGCCAGCCGGAGAGCGTGATTGTGGCGCGAGATGCTGGGGGACGCGTGATGGGCTTCATCAGCTTTATCATGTTGCGTGAGGCCGATCTGATCGCGGTTCAGGCCGACCCAGGCACGGCTGCGGCCTGGCGTTATCTGCAAACCCGCGCGCCGCTGCGCCCGGGCGAGGTCGCCAGCGCGGTCCGCTTCTGGATGGCGCGCGATACCTACCAGGCGATCTCGCCGACGCAGGGGGTGTTGTGGGTGACCGCTGCCCGCCTGGTCCTGACCGCGTCACAACTGGCCCGCTCGTTTCACGCCTTCAGCGACCCGGCCTTCTGGCAGCCGATCCTGCTCCACCTGGACCTGGAGCGCCTGCCGCAGGCCGATTTCGAGGTCGGTGGGCGGCGCTACGGCGTGTTTACGCATGATTGGCGTGCCCGGCCGGTGGAGGCCTGGCTGGCACTCCTGGCCGAGCGCGAGGTCAGCGAGCAACTTGTCACCGAGAGCCCGGCGGCTATGCGTACCCCACCGACGGCGATGGGTGAAGCGGAATTCGCTGCGGCCGTGCGCGCTGCGCTGCGCGACCTGACCAGTCCGGCGGCCCTGGCGAGCAATCCGCTGGCGGGTTCGCGCCTGGTGGCAGCGCGGGTGGGCGCGCAGGCCAGGCCGGCCGAACGCAGCACAGCCTTACGGGCGCTCCTGCTGGAGACCATCGAGCCGCTGAAGGAGAGCCCCCGCGACCTGAAGCTATATCGCGCCCTGTATCATGCCTTCATCCGCCCGGCGCCCAGTCAGGAACTGGCCTCCGAGCAGGCCGACGTGCCCTTCAGCACCTTCCGCCGCCATCTGAAGGAAGGCATCCAGCGCGTTACGGCTGAACTGTGGGCGCGGGAGACGAGCGGAGAATAAGTGTGAGGTGTATCCCGGAAAGAAAGTTAGGGGTACACATCTGCACTAATCATATCCGCCAGGAGCGCCGCCAGTTCCGCCTTGAGTGAGGGGGTGTCGCGGAACTGGATGGCATGGATACCCAGCGCCCGTGCCCCTTCAACGTTGCGCGGAAAGTCATCTATGAAGACGGCCTCGTCAGGCGCGACGCCCAGCGGCTCCAACGCCAGCCTGTAGATGCGCTCATGCGGCTTGCCGATGCCGGCTTCATAGGAGAGAACGGCCACATCGAAGAGGTGATCCAGGCCGAAATGATTCAGCCTGTCGCGCAGCCCCGGCCAGCAGTTGCTGATCAGGCCCGTCTTGTATCGCGGCCGCAGGCCCTGGATGAGCGCGATCAACTCCGGGTCGGCCCGGTCGCCGGCGAAGAAATCGTACAGGAATACCGTCACCTCATCGGGTGAGAGGTTGAGGCGCTGGCCGAGCCAGCGTTCGTGCTCGGCCAGGGGCACTGCACCGATCCCGGCCAGGCGCGCCGTCTCGCTGTCGAACACGATGGGATCGATCTCGCCGGGCGCCAGGCCCAGCCGCTTTTCCCAGGCCCGCCGCAGGCTATCGTCCTGCGTCCGCACCAGGACCCCGCCAAAATCAAAGATCACCGCGCGAATCGTCATCTTCTCGATAAGCTCCTTCTGGCTTGATTTACCCGTTCCGCTTCAGCTTGCCCGTCCGCTTGGCGTAGCGTTCGGCCATCTGGAAGATGCGCACGCCCAGGGGGATGGCGACGATGCCCATCAGCAGCAGCGGCCACAAATAGGGCCACAGCGTCAGGATGGGCGCACCCTTCAGCAGCGCATCGCGCATGCCCTCCAGGACATAGGTCGCCGGCGAGAGCTGAGCAATGGGCTGAAGCCAGGCCGGCAGCACCGTCACCGGATAGTATACACCGGACACGAACAGAAGCACCGCTAGGATGAAGTGCGTCATCTGCGAGCCGCGTTCTGGGAAGAGGAGCGGCAGGATGGAAGCGACGATGCCGAGGCCGATAAACGACAGACTGCCCGCGAGCAGCAGCACCAACGCCCCCATCAGGTTGGCCTGCCGCAGGTTCAGGTTGAAGAAGACCGCCGTCACCAGCAGAATGCCCGCTGTATGGATCAGGCTGTAGACAATGGCGAAGAGCGTCTGGCCGACCAGGTGTGTGATCCGGGGAATGGGGGCCATCAGCGTATATTCGATGGTGCCCTCCCAGCGTTCCCAGCCGATCATGTCGCTGATGGCGTGGAAGATCACTGCCAGGTAGCGCCACACGATCGTGCCGATCGCCAGGTAGAGGATCAGATATTGTGTATCCACTTTCTGGCCGGAGATCTGCTCCATGCCAGCGCCGATGAAACTGACGGCCAGGCTGTTGGCGATGGTGTAGGCCATCCACACCAACTCCCAGCCCCAATAGCGCTTGATCAGATTGAGGTTGCGTTCAAGGAAGGCGTAAGATGCTCGCGCCTGATGAACCATCGTTGTCATGTTTCCTGCTCCCCTTCCTTAATCAGTTCCTTGCCTGTCAGTTGCATGAATACGTCTTCGAGCGTCGGCGCGTATCCATTGGCCGGGCGGGCCAGCGACGCTGCGCTCTTGAGTCCGGCGGGCGTGTCGAGCGCGATCACGCGGCCATCGTCCATGATGGCGATGCGATCGCACAGTGCATCGGCCTCTTCCATATCGTGCGTGGTCAGCAGGATGGTCGCGTCGTGATTCTGGCGCAACTCGCGCACGAAGGCCTGCACCTCGCGCTTGGAACGCGGGTCGAGGCCGGTCGTCGGCTCGTCCAGCAGCAACAGGATCGGCGCTGTCAGGAAGGCGCGGGCGATGGCGACCTTCTGCTGCATACCGCGCGACATTTCCTCCATGGGCTTACCGATGGCCTCTTCGCGCAGGTCGAGCCGGCGCAGGATGTCGCGGATCCTGGTGCGGGCCTCACCGCCGGCCAGGCCGTACAGCGACCAGGTATATCCAGCTTTGCGAGTTTACACGCTCCCTGTTCGACTCGGAAGCCCAGGCGCACAAGGTCGCGGTGGGCAGCCAGTGCCTGGGCCTGCTCAAGCCAGCCCCCGCCGAGCACGATGTGGTCATGCAGGCTGTATTCCATGTGGAATACACCCCGAACAGAGGGTATGTATCACGGTGGGGGCGAGATTCCGAGGTGGGTGTCAAAACCGCGTTATGTGCACGACAGGCAGTTGTAATGGCATTCCGAATCTAATCAACCTCTTGCACCCGCCGAGCCACGCCAATGATATGGCAGTAGCTCTCGGATGGTCACGATTACGCCTTCCCCAACCATTACTTCGGTGTTTAGATTGTCATTGTGAAGCTGGCTTATGAATTCACGGCAACGACCACAGGGTGGCATGATACGTCCGTCCCGTCCAACGGCGATCATCCGTAATACACGGCTTTCACCGGCGGTTACCATAGCTGCCGCAGCAGCATGTTCGGCACAAAAGCCCATAGAACTTGTGGTGTCAATACACACGCCCGTATACACGTTTCCGCTTTCCGTAAGAATGGCTGCACCGACACTGCCAGCTTCAGCGTCTTCAGAAAGCTTGCGTGGACTGATTACAGATCTGGCTTTTTTGTAAAGCTCGTCAAAAGTCATAGGTGTCGGGTTCATTTGAGCTATAGGACATACCCGGTGCTTTCCGGCTAACTGAGGAAGCTCAGCCTTCGTGCTGGTGCTCCTTGCCATCCTCAAGGCTCTGCTTGCGCGCCTTCAAGTCATGCTTGTCGTGCTTGTTGGCCCCAGCACGCCGCTTACGGTCCCTGAGATAATAGTAGATCACGATGCTCCAGGCGGCGATGGAGATAAGGACCACCAGTAGCTCATCGAACGGCCCGGCTGCGCCGTGAAACAAATCGGAGGCCAGAATGGAATAGAGCATCGAGGACCTATGATAATCCAACTCAGTTGCAGCGGCAAAATGATCACCTCAGTAGCCCACCAACACCAGGTGGCCGCTCTCTATCCGGTAGAGGTAGAGGCGCGCCTCGCGCCGGTTGCCCTCATCGTCAAAGCTGATCGAGCCGGTCAGCCCTTGATGGCGGATCGTCCGCAGTGCCTCGGCGACGCCGGAACGCGACGGCGGGCCTTTGGCCGCCGCCCGGGCGATGGCATCGAAGAGCAGATTGGCGGCATCGTAAGCCAGGGGGGCGCGCCAGCCTGGCTCGGCGTTCGCCAGCGCCCGGTAGCGAGCCACGAAGTCGCCCGGCGCAGCCAGGTCGGCCGGGAGCGGTGCGCCCAATACGACGACCGTCCCTTCGGCCGCCGGGCCGGCGATGGCGGCATATTGGCGGTCGGCCAGCGCCGCGCCGCCCAGCCACGTCACCGGACCCCCGCGCTTCGCCAGCGCGGCAGCAGCATCAGCGGCGGACACCGGGTCGAGATCGAGGAAGGCCGCCTCCGGCCGCGTGGCCTGCCGCACCTGGGCCAGGTCAGCCTCCACACGTACGAAGAGCAGCCGATCCAGGCCGAGCGTGGCTGTGACATAATGGGTCGCCGCCATCTCG
>CADDZL010000079.1 GCA_902812335.1 Chloroflexota bacterium
GTGGATGTGGGCCCACCCGGCGGTTTTGATTCTGAGCATGTCATGGACCCGGCCGGCGTCGTGGTGGGGGGGCGCGTTTTGCTGTATTACAGCGCCCTGGGTTCAGGCCCCGACTCCATCGGCCTGGCAACGTCTGAGGACGGTGTTGCCTTTGTGAAACACGCCGGGCGCATCTGCTTCGGGCGCGCTCCAGAGGTCATCTATCATGAAGGGCGCTTCTTCCTGTTCTATGTCCGGCCAACGCCCATAGGTGGCTACGCGATCCATCTGGCCACCTCGACCGACGGGATCAGTTTTCAGGAAGCAGGTTCCCAGCCGGTTCTGGGCGCAGGCGACAGAGGCTCGTGGGACGCGTTTTCAGTCACGACACCGCGCCTGTTGGCGCGCGGGGGCTGCTACTATATGCTCTATGCCGGGGATGATGAGACGCGTGATGAACCTAAAGCGTTTGCCCTGGCGCGCTCGCATGACCTGGTGCGCTGGGTGCGCTATCCACACAACCCCGTCTTCAGGCGCGGCCAGGTCGGGTCGTGGGATGACGGTGCCATCTGGTTTGGGACCGTTTTCGCATGGGGTAATTCCCTATACCTTTTCTATGAAGGCACCTCCCGCCCGGCACTCAGAAGCGGGACCAATGTCAGCGCGGTGGGCCTGGCGCTTTGCCCGGCTGAGGAATTTGATCGTCATATGGCAGATTGGAGCGGCGAATGGATACCCGCGGAAAGCACACCTTAGACGAGATCTTGTCGCAGACACAGGCCTGGCAAGAGGCCCTGGACCGCGTCGAGCGGCATTACCATGAGCTGGAGCCTTTTGGCGCGAGCGACCCCGGTCGCCAGCTCTTTTACACGGGCTGCGGATCAACCTATTACCTGTCCCTGGCCGCGGCCACGCACTTGCGCACGCTGACACACTGGCGCGTGCAGGCAGTTCCCGCCTCAGAGCTATGGCTTGATCCCCAGTCGTATTTTCAGAAAGATGACGTACTGGTCGCCATCTCGCGCTCCGGCACCACCACCGAGACGCTCCACGCTGCGGAAGCCTTTCGCACCCTGACGCATCACCTGCCGATTACGATTCAGTGCACGCCCAACGCGCCACTGGCACGGCGGGGGGGCGTGAATATCGTGATCCCCAGCGGCGCGGAACAGAGCATCGCCCAGACGCGCTCATTTGCCAGCATGTTTGTGGCAGTTCTGGCGTTGAATGTGCACTGGGCGCGGCGCGGCGATCTGGCCAGGGCGCTGGCGCGTTTGCCGCAGGCCGGCGAACACGTACTCGAGTCCGCACGGGTGTTTGCACATAATTGGGGGCCGCGACTAGAATTCGACCGTATCTACTTCCTGGGGTCGGGCACGCGTTATGGGTTGGCCTGCGAAGCCAGCCTGAAGATGAAGGAGATGTCGCTTTCGCACGCCGAACCCTTTCACTTTTTGGAGTTTCGGCATGGGCCCAAATCTATGGTGACCGAGACCACCCTGATCGTCGGGCTGGTTTCAGATCAGGCCCGTGCTCAGGAAACACGTATTCTGGATGAGGCCGCCCGCCTGGGGGCAAAGGTGCTCATACTAGGCGATAACGTAAAGCCCATCAGAGACGGTGCGGCCATTTCGTTTGAAAGTAGATTGCCGCCAGAGGCCCGCGACGTCTTGTATTTGCCGCCGCTTCAGTTGCTCGCCTATGAGCGTGCCACGGCTAAGGGCCTGGACCCCGACCGGCCGCGCCATCTGGAGGCGGTGGTGGTTTTGGAAGGATGAGGCGGGGTCTCTAAAGGCGAAAGGGGGGTGAAGGTGCACA
Organism: Chloroflexota bacterium; assembly: GCA_902812335.1. Classification (GTDB taxonomy): domain Bacteria; phylum Chloroflexota; class Anaerolineae; order DSLN01; family DSLN01; genus DSLN01. The sequence continues at coordinate 1,798 of CADDZL010000079.1, forward strand.
AGAGGATCGATTTTCACGTGCATCCCTTTCTTGTGCGCGAGATGGTTCAGAGGTATCCCGATCTCGCGCGCGTCGCCCGCGACGTCTTCAAGATCGGCAACAATTTCCAACCGCTGGAGACGCTGCTTCTGGAACTGGACGTTGCTGGGCTGGAGCAGGCGGTGATTTTGCCAATTGACGCGACCACGACACGCGGCACGGCGCTATATACCAACGCGCAGGTCGCCGAATTATGTGCCATGAGCCCGCGCCTGATCGGATTCGCCAGCGTCGATCCGCTCCAACCGCGCGCCGACGAAGAGCTGGCGCGGGCGATTGAAACCCTGGGCTTGCGCGGCCTGAAACTGGACCCCGCGCTCCAGGAATTCTACCCGAATGAGCGCACGCTGTACCCACTGTACGAACGCGCCTCCTCATTGAACATCCCCATTGTGTTTCACGCCGGCCTGACGTGGGAACCGGGCGCACGCATGAGATTCGGCCAGCCGGTTTACTTCGAAGATGTGGCCGCCGATTTCCCCAACTTAAAGATCGTGTTGGCGCACCTGGCCTGGCCCTGGGTCACCGAGGCGGTCGCGCTGGCCCTCAAGTATCCGAATGTGTATCTGGATACCTCGGCCCTGTACTTCGACAACCCGCACGATTTTCTCAGGTTCGCCATGACACAGTCGGTTCCCCTCACCGTCTTTGAACGTAGCCTGCGCCACCAACTCGTCTTCGGCAGCAACTACCCGCGGGTCGAGATTAAGAACATGGCGCGGGCGGTGCGCGCCCTCGGCTTCAGCCCGGAGTGCCTGGACCTGATCTTTCGGGTGAACGCGCAAACGTTGCTGGGGGCCAGGGGGGCAGCATGAGGCAGTTTGATGTGCTGGTGATCGGCGAGCTGAATGTGGACTTCGTTGTGCGCGGCGCGGATGTGGTGCCGGCCTTCGGGCAAAGGGAGAAGCTGATCGAGGACGCGACGTTGACCCTGGGTTCCTCGGCCGGGATTTTCGCCAGCCAGGCAGCGCGCCTGGGCCTGCGCACCGCGATCGTCGGCGTCGTCGGGGCGGACCTGTTCGGCGACATGGTGCTCAGGGAGTTAAGTGAGCGTGGTGTGGACACCCACGCCTGCATTACCGCACCTGACCTCAAGACGGGTGTCAGCCTCATCCTGGCACCGACCGCTGGCTCGCGTGCCATCCTGACCTATTCGGGCTCCATCGCTGCGTTGCGCGCCGACCAGATCGACCGCGGGCTCCTGGTGCAGGCGCGGCACCTACATATCGCCTCCTATTTCCTGCTCGACGCGCTGCGCCCCGATCTGCCGCAACTGCTGGCTGAAGCCAGGCGCGCGGGTATGACGATCTCGCTCGATACCAATTGGGACCCGACGGAGCGCTGGCAGGTCGAGGGGGTTCTGTCGGCGTGCGACGTATTCTTGCCCAATGAAGCCGAACTCCTGGCCATCGCGCGGACCCGCGACGTGGCTTCTGCCCTGGCGCAACTGAGCCGGGTCGTCGGCCTGATCGCAGTGAAGCAGGGGGCGCAGGGGGCGCTTGCGCGGCGCGGCAGTGAGCTGGCCCACTGTGAGGCACGGCCCGTCCGGGTGGTGGATACGACCGGCGCGGGCGACAGCTTTGACGCGGGCTTCATCTGCGGCTATCTGCGCGGCTGGCCGCTGGCGGATACCCTCAGACTCGCCTGCGCCTGCGGCTCGCTCTCGACCCACGCCATGGGCGGCACGGCGGGCCAGCCTACATTGGAGGAAGCGCTGGCATGATCATCAAGCTTGAGCGGCTCGAAGTGCAAACGCACCGCGATATGGAGATGCTTGACGTGACGGCCGAGGTGGAGCGGGTGGTACGCGAGAGCGGTGTGCAGGCCGGCCTGGTCAATGTGCTCACGACACACACCTCATCAGGCCTGCTGGTCACCGAAGGGTTGGAGGACCTGGAGCGTGACGTGCTGGCGCATCTCGAACGACTGGCACCCAAGCAGTTGCCGGGTGCCAGTGCCGCCGCCGGCTACTGGCACAACCGCTACCTGGACATTGACGGGCGTTTGGGTTTCAACGCTGGCGATCACCTGAAGAGCATTCTGGGGGGCGTCAGTTGCTGTTTCCCCATCGAGAACGGCCAGATCGTCAAGGGCAGTCGCCAGCGCATCTACTTCATGGAATACGATGGGCCGCTGGCGCGGACGTTCCTCGTCCAGGTGCTGGGAGAATGACGCGGCTCCTGTTAAGCCGTGTCCACCCCTCTAACTCTAGGCCAGACCAATTGCTTGAGCGAACGTGCGCAGCGCGGCCAGGTGAGCCGACGGCGTGTTGAACCCCATGCCCATCGTGTTCATTGAGAGATGCGTCGCTCCGGCAGCCTGCCAGTCTTGAATGACGGCAGGCCAGGTGTCGGGCTGACCGTCGCCATACCATAGGCGCGGTTCAAGGCCCAGGCTGGCCCGTGTGCGACCGGCATCGGCCAGATAGCGATCGAGTTGCTCCAGCACCGGTTGGGCCTCGGCGGCGGTGCGATATCTGGTGGGCATCCAGCCGTCACCCATCCGGGCGACGCGGCGCAGCACCGCGTCGGCGTGCCCGCCAAACCAGATGGGGATGGGCCGCTGCATCGGCAGCGGATTGAGCCCGGCGTCGAGGATCGTGTGCCAGCGGCCCGAAAAAGTGACCAACGGTTGGGTCCAGAGTAGGCGCAACAGGGTGACCTGTTCCTCGATCCGCCGACCCCGCCGGTGGAAATCCTGGTTGAGGGCAACATACTCGACTTCGTTCCACCCCAGCCCCACTCCCAGGCGCAAGCGCCCGCCACTGAGCACATCCAGCGTCGCGACTTGTTTGGCGACCAGCGCCGTCTCGCGTTGCGGCAGAATGAGGATGCCGGTGGCGAACCCCAGCCTTTGGGTGACGGCCGCCATGTAGCTGAACAGGACAAAGGGTTCGTGAAAAGCCGACTCGTGTGTGTAGGCACCCTGCCAGCCGCCGGGCCGGTTGGGGTTGGCCCCCAGCACGTGGTCGAAAGCTACGACATGGCTAAAGCCCAGCCCCTCTACCGTTTGGGCGTAGTCGCGAATGGCGATGGGATCATTGCCGAATTCGGTCTGAGGAAATACAACGCCGATATGCATAGCTCCCTGTGAATCCTCTTTAGCTGTCGTTTCACTGTGGACGTCGGATATTCGGTGATCCGTGAGCACACCATAGGACCCGGTCCGGGATCACCCCGCCATTGCTCGCAAAGACGTCGGTTTCGAACCTGACCGCTGCCATACGCTGATCAACCTGAACGACCCTGCCTGCCAGCCAATCATGGACCCGCTGGCCGTCGCGAATGTGATCGCAGCGCACCTCTACCTGTTCCCCGACGACAAACTTCGCACGAGGCATTCTTTCTCCCTTTCTTCTCTCCGCTTAACCTGCGAGTGGCTTACAGATGTGCCTGTGATAGCGCGCCGTGAATCACCGGCCAAGTTGCGGGGTGTGAATTCAGGCGCTACAATCTCCCCAGGGATAAGCCTCCAGGCCAAGTATAGCACATGCTGCCTGGGCTCCCCAAACAATCTGGCGGCGGAGCCGCGCCCGAGGAGACGTTCATGAGAACAACCTATGTGACCAGGAGCAGGCGTATCGTATTCATCGTCTTATGTGTGGCGATTGCACTCGCCGCATGGGGCGAGGCCGCAGCAGCGGCCAGCTCCCCGCCTATCACGGGCTATCCGAACTCGATCGCTTCCACCGGCGACTCAATCACCCGGGCCTTCAACACCGGCTTGATCCCTTTCACCGATGCTCCCGGCAACTCCTGGTCAACCGGCACGGACAGCACGGTTAATAGCCACTATAGCCGCATCCTGGCGGCGAATCCGTCAATCAGCGGCAACAATTATAACGACGCCGTCACCGGCTCTAAGATGGCCGACCTGAACGCGCAGGTGGCGGCTGCCATCTCCCAAAATGCAGCTTATGTCACCATCCTGATCGGAGCCAACGATGCCTGCACAAATACCCCGGCCGAAATGACGCCGGTTGCGACCTTCCGTTCACAGTTCGAGACGGCGATGAGCACCTTGACTCTGGGGCTACCGGATGCCCGGATTTATGTCCTGAGCATTCCCAGCATTTACAATCTGTGGTCGATCCTCAAAGATAACCGGTCAGCTCGCTTGACCTGGGCTTTGCTTGGCATCTGCCAATCCATGCTGGCGCGACCTCTCTCCAACCGACCTGCCGACGTCAATCGCCGCAATTATGTGAACCGGCGGGTAGTTGATTACAACACGCAGTTAGCGTCGGTATGCGCCGAATACATCCACTGCCGCTTTGACAACAACGCCGTCTATAACACGGTATTCACACCGGACGACGTCAACACACGTGATTATTTCCACCCTTCGCTGTCGGGACAGGCCCTGCTGGCGAGCGTCAGTTGGGAGGCCGGCTTTGACTTTACCGATCAGACCCCGCCTGTTTCGACTGCGACTACTACCCCGGTTCCAGGCGGCCTCAAAGTCTTGTTGACCGCAGCCGACAACGTCGGCGTATCCGGCATCGAGTACATGATCGGTGTCAGCACCTGGGCCCGCTACACCGCCCCGGTCTTCCTCCCAACGGGGAGCACAATGACCTTCCGCGCTGTGGACGTGAACGGGAATAGCGAGGCGTCTCAAACCATTACGGCCCGCTGATCTGAGAATCGTCGTTGCGTGCCTCCCCCGACCCGCAATCCCGATGGCTGTGAGGCAAATTCGGGCTTGACAAGGTCGAAAACCGTAGTAAGATATAACCGGTCTGAGTACACCGATAATGCTGAAGGAGAACAGGCCGCCAGCCCCCCATGCGGCCTCTGTCCTGGAACCCGTCCGACAGCGGCGTGAATTGCATCATACGGGCGACCTGCTACCCGCGACAGATTGCCCATCACGGCGCGGACCGGCAACCGCCGGTGCGACTTGCTATGCATCGCACCCTGTTCACACGAGGATGAACGGCTCGCATCAATAGGGCGAGCACCCCCCTCGATCAAATCTGTGTTTCGATAACGCAAAGGAGGCATATGAATACCAAGTTCCGCTTGCTGCTCGTTCAGGTACTGGTGATCATTCTCGCGGCCGGACTGTTCACACCGCAGACAGGCACCGGTGCGAGTTCAGGCCCGATACCCAATCGCGTCCTGGCCCATGCCCTCGATCTCGAACTGGGCCGGGTGCACAGGCGAACGAATGAGCCACTCCTCTCCTCAGGCGTCGTTTACGCCTTGCTGCAGGCGTCCGGCGAACTCGACCGGCGGGCCAGCACCGTTCGGGGGACCACCCCCCCAACCCCACGCGCCAAGACCCAAGGTTGCCAGAACAACTTTACCGGCCATGGCGACATCAACACCCGTGTCAATCAGGACTGCTCATTCCGGCGGCAGGCTGAGGAGGTCATCGCCGTCAATCCGACGAACCCCAACAACCTCATCGCCGGGCAGAACGATAGCCGCATCGGCTTCAATCACTGCGGCTATGACTTCTCCTTCGATGGCGGCAAGACCTGGGGTGACCTGATCCCGCCCTTCTACCAGTTCCAACTGCTGGATGGGCATACCGCCGATGCCTGCAGCGACCCCACGGCCACCTTCGATAGTCTGGGCAATGCCTACATTGGCGGCATCCTCTTCGACGTTGCCGCCAATGATAGCGCCTTTGTCGTCGAGAAGTCGAATGCCCCCATCGGGGGAGCCTTCTATCACACACCAGACTCCAGCGTCTCGTTCCAGACCTATGCGACCCTGCCACTCGGCGTCGTGGCGAACGACAACTACCCCAACATCTTCCGCGACAAAGAGTTTATCGTCGCGGATGCCAACCCGGCCAGCCCGAAGCACGACAACGTCTACGCCACCTGGACGCGGTTCAACTTTGACACCGGCGCGGGTATCGGCGTAAACAGCCCGATCTACTTCAGCCAATCCACCGACGGCGGTGCGACCTGGTCGGCTGGCATCGAGATCAGCGGCGCGAACACCACCTTCTGCACGGCTTTCAGCGGCGAATCGAACCCGAATGCCTGCGATCAGGACCAGGGTAGCCACCCCATCGTCGGGCCGGACGGGACGATCTACGTCGGCTTTGGCAACGGCAACACGCCGGTCTCCGGCGTCAACCAGCACATGATCGTCTCCTGCCCACCTACGGCCGACTGCAGCCAGCAGGCGAGCTGGACGACCCCGGTGAAGACGGCGGACGATTATAGTACCCAGCCCGTGGCGTCCATCACGGACCCTGTCACCGGCTGCCCGGCTTTCCGCCAGTGCCTGCCGCCGAATGGCTACCGGATGGATGACTTCGTCGAGGGGTCAATCTCGGTGGACAACCACGGCATACTGTACGCGGTCTGGGCGGACTTCCGCAACGGTAACACCAATACTCCCAACTGTACGGGTGACTACTCGACGGCCACGTCCCCCTGCGACAATGATGTCTTCTACGCCTTCTCCACCGACCACGGCGCGACGTGGAGCGCTCCGGTTGACATCACGCCGGCCAGCCGCTTCGGCTTCACTGCGCAGTGGCAGCCATGGAGCGCCGTGCAGCCGAATGGTAACATGCTCTTCGTGGCCTACTACGACCGTTCCTACGGCGACTGCGAGTCCACCGGTTGCAATGACATCACCCTCGCGGTTATCAGGCACCCTGCATCCGGTGCGCCCGCGTTCACCTACAAGCGGCTCACCACAGCTTCGATGCCTAACCTGGTTGTGGCCAACAACCCCTATGAGGCCGGCTTCCTGGGTGACTACATGTGGGTAACTGTGGACCCCAGCGGGAAGCCGTACGTAGTCTGGGCGGACACCCGCGGCCAGGATGGTGCGGTTGAGGAGGATATCTACCTTAGCCGACCCTGACCTTCACGCCTGGCGATACTTCGGTGAATGAAACTTCGGGCGGCAGGAGCTTAGCTCCTGCCGCCCGCCTTTTTGTCAGGCGCTGTCCACTTGCTTTATCTTCTCGCGGCTGGCGTATAATGTTATAATCGTAAGTGAGCAGGTCCAGCATAGCTTGGAGTGGAACCATTGTGGGGGACAAGAGGCTGCTCGACTCCGTAGCCATCGTGACTGGGGCTTCTAGCGGCATTGGGCGTGCCACGGCCCTGGCCCTGGCTCGGCAAGGGGCGCACGTAGCGCTCGCTGCTCGCAATTCAAGTGCACTGCAGCAGGTCGCGGAGGCAATCCGCCTCCTGGGGCCAGAGGCACTGCCGGTGCCCACAGATGTGACGCACCAGGACCAGGTAGAACACTTGGTGGCGGAGACACTGGCCAGGTGGGGGCGGGTTGATATCCTGGTAGCCAACGGTGGTGTCTATCTGCGCCGCCCGATCAGGCAATTGACCGTTGCCGATCTGGAAAGGGCGATGGCCGTCAATTTCTATGGGGCCGTCTACGCCGTCCTGGCAGTGTTGCCACATATGCTGGCACAGCGACGGGGCCATATCGTGCTCATGAGTTCCATGGATGGGAAGAAGGCGATCCCTCCCGATGGGCCCTATGTCGCCTCAAAGTTTGCCCTCAGCGGCTTCGGCGATATCCTGCGCCAGGAACTGCATGGCAGCGGCGTGTACGCCACCACCGTTTTCCCCGGGCGCGTGGACACTCCCATGATCGCCCACCTCAGGGTCCCCTGGATCTCGCGCAAGGTCCCGGCTGAAGCGGTGGCTGCCGCCGTCGTGCGGGCTATTGAGCGGCGCCAGCCGGAGGTTATCATTCCCTTTCAGGCCAGGGCCTTGATCTATATCAACACCTTATCCCCGCGGCTGGGGGATTGGTTTGTGCGCCTGCTGCACCTGGCGGGGTGGGAAACTCAGCCTCCCTGATGGCCGGGAGAAGCGTGACGCTCTCTGGCCCTGACCGGGGGTTGCCAGTATGGCTTGAATCACCTTACGAAAGGATCATTCTATGAGTATCTTAATCCGAGAGTCTACAGTTGCCGAACCTATGCCCGAACTGCGCACTCTCCATGTCGCCTACGTGCCCGGCTCGACGACGCCCTTGCTGGAGACGACGATGTCTGGCATACTGCGCCGCTTTAGCCAGCATGGGCACCAGCTTCAAGCCACGCCCGACAACGACACCGATCTGATTCTGACCACGGCCCATTTCGGTCAGGTGGTGGGGTGGCGCCAGGCCGTGCTTCTCTCCGGTCGCAGGCGCTTTAAGCTGACCCGCACCCCCGCTGTGTACACCCTAGTCCATATTCGCCCGGCACAACTCGAGCAGGTGCTGGCGCATTTTGAGGAACTGCTGGCGAAGGACCGCCCTGACCCGGCAGACTATCACTTCCCCGGTCTGGCTCCGCAGGCCTACCGCGTGCTGTTTGAGCAGGGCCGGCGTGGCGGCCCCATCCTCGCCCTGGAACGTATGGTGCAGGCCCAGGCCAAGAGTATCCGCATTCTGCTCGTGGTGGGGGACGACCAACCGCTGCTCGCGTACCACTTTGACCTGGTCGGTGCCTACCCCAAGAGCGAAGCGGCCGATCTTGAATCCTTCTATGACGATATTGTGCTGCGCATGGTCACCACCCTGAGCGCCAGGGAGGTCACCGAACACCAGGTTGTCGGGGAGACCATCCCGCGGGCCCTGTGGCTGCGCCTGAGCACACCTTCGGCCATGTGCACCGCCGCACGCGAATTGGCACGGCGCAACTTCTTTACCGAGATGGTGCGCATCAACGACCTGGTGCAGGTGCCCGCGGTGGCCGACACAGTCGCGGCTCAGTACAGCGAGGGATGCTTCTCCACCTGGGATCCGATCCTGGGGGCGCTGATGGCGACGGTGACGGGCAGTGCCCGCCCGGTGGACAAGGGCAATATCTCCGAGGACGACCTGGCCGTGATTGTGGGGGTACGGCCCGACGGGATGGGTGCTTTGGTACGCCATGTGGAAGGCAAGCGCAATGACCCTCCTTCTTCTGAAGCAGTTGAGATGATGGATATGGATAGCCTCCTGCCCACCCGGCCCCTCAAGCTGGAGGACGGCACCCTGGTGCAGGTGCCGGCCGTGCGCTCCAAATTGCACGGGCATCGGGGCGTTGCCGCCTATGATCCCGGCCGGGTTGAATACGTCACCCTGGACCAGAGCTACTACCGGTATCTGGTGTCCTGCGCCACAGATGCCCAGGCCCGCGGTATCAAGGCGGCCTTCGCTCGCTCCGCATCGTTGCGGAACCCCGCGGACCCGCGTCAGATCATCTTCACCGTCCTGCCTGGTCACGGTGCATTTATCGTAGAGAAATGGGTGCCTGGGGCAGCGCCTTTCGAGATGATGTGGCAAGCGATGGATGCCGGCTATCTACAGATCGAGAGTCGCATCCCGATGGGGCCCATGTCCTACGTCCCCGGCCCTGATGGCCTGATGGTCTTGAGGACGGAATGAGATGTGTGCCATGGAGATGACTTGATGGCCGAGGTCCATTTGACATGAGCTGAAATATGTGGTATACTTTTAAACAAGTAGGACGAAGTAAGTTCTGTCTCGGTAGCAAACTATCACCGCCCAGGCTTATCCTGCCTGGGCGGTCTTATTTCTCCCCGGCTTCGATCTCGCTCCGGCCTACGCATCTCACCGAAAGGAGATCTAAACGATGAACGGACACACAATGGGCACCGTCAAGTGGTTCAATGCGGGCAAGGGTTATGGTTTCATCGCGCGTGACGGGGGCGAGGATGTCTTTGTCCATCACTCGGCCATCCAGGCAGAGGGCTACCGTACGCTCGAAGAGGGCCAGCGCGTCGAATTCGATGTCGAGCCCGGCCCCAAAGGCCCCAAGGCTGTCAACGTCAATATCCTGTAACAGGATAGTCACCAGCAGCGCCGATCACAGTCAAAGACCGGAGGTCCACGACTGTGATTCGGCGCGATCGGATAAGGAAGTATCCCAGGCAGAGATGCCTGGGATGGATAAAAGGAGACCCTCATGAGCAAGAAGTTATATATCGGCAACCTGCCTTATGGCGTGACCGAGGCCTCGCTACGCGCATTGTTCACCCAGAGCGGTGAGGTGAGCAGTGTGGCCATCGTCACCGACCGCGACACCGGCCGGCCGCGCGGTTTCGCCTTCGTCGAGATGGCCGACGACGCTGCTGCCCGGCAGGCAATCAACCAGATGAACGGCAAGACTATAGATGACCGGACTATCACGGTTGCCGAGGCCCGCCCACCGGCAGATCGCTATAGCTCGGACAGCAACCGCGGTGGTTACGGCAGCTACGGCAGCGGCAATCGCGGTGGCTCCAGTGGTGGCCGTCGTGGCTACGGGGGGCGGCGGCGACGTTAGTCGCCGCAGCTTTCCCCACGGCTTGCACGGTGTGTGGCTTGAGGCCACGCATATCATAACCTTATCAGGGAGGAGGGAGCGCCCATGCGTGCCAGGCAACTGCAGTCAGGGGACCAAGTGCTTCATCCCATGTTCGGATTCGGTGTGGTCGAAGGTGTGACCACGCACGATCAGGCCGGTCAGGCTACGGATTATTATGGCATCCGCCTTGCCGGCGGGGGTATCTTATCTGTGCCGGTGGCCCGTGCCGAGGCGCTGGGATTGCGCCGCATTGTCAATGGTCTGGCAGCTATAGTGGCCTGCCTGCACTCCCCGGCGCACCCTCTTCCTGACAACACGCGCGAACGGGTGGTTGAACTGAGCGCCCGTTGGCGCGCGCCGCAACCGACGGCACTCGCCCAGGCCGTACGTGATCTGCTGGGCCGCAGCCACAGCCGTAGCCTGACGCCGGGCGACAAGAAGTGGCTGACCAGCGCACGCGAACGCCTGAGCGCCGAAGCAGCACTGGTGGACGGCATCGATCTGATCGAGGCACGCACTGCTATCCAGCGCGAGATGGACCAGCTCAAACAGGTCAAGCCGGGTTAGCTTGCAAGCACCTGAGCCCAGCCGGAAGGGGCCCAGGCCGAGTAGGAGATCGCTATGTCACGCCGAGGGACGCTATACGACCCCGAAACACACGAACTGATCGCTCGCATTGAACACGGCGGCATCAGCACCAGCCAGGATGCCACCGGCCATCTCTCGCATAGGGCCGAGTTCTATGTTCTGGAGGAGATCCGAACATTCCTGCCCTTACTCAAGAGTGGCCTGGTGTGGGCGCGGTTGGCCGGCGGGCTTGAAGGGCTGGCCTTTATCGTAGATGCCCAGGCTGAACCGGGCCGGCTGATTCAAGGCCGCCTGCGGAGTAGCGGGAGTTGGGAGGTCAGACCCGATCCGGCCGCCATTTAGCCGCCAGCCGGTCAGTGACCGGAAGATCGCGCTGCCGGGGCATGACGATGGAGGCTACCCCTGTCGCCTCGGCCCGATGCGCTGGCTGAATGCGCTCACTTCCCGCTTAAGCCACTGCCTGAACAGGCTGGCGCTCATATAAGACCTTCCCTTTCGTCAGGCGTATAAACCGGGTAATGGACCCTAATCCCTACATAACACAGTTGGGCGACTTCGACGAGCCGCTGCAGAATGTGAAGGCATTACTCCTGCCTCCTCGGCCGGTACTGCAATGCCTCGGCCAGATGTGCTGGCTGAATACGCTCGCTTCCCGCTAAATCGGCTATCGTCCGCGCCAGCTTAAGCACGCGATGGAAGGCGCGCGCGCTCATCCCTAACTGCTGCATCGCCGCCCGCATCAGCCCCCGCCC
>CADDZL010000080.1 GCA_902812335.1 Chloroflexota bacterium
ATGGTACGGTATATGGCCTTGCCGGGCTGGTGGTGGCCGGACCATGGTACTTGCGAAGCTTCCTCTGGACGGGCAACCCCATCTGGCCGTTCGCCTATAACATCATTGGCGGGCGCAACTGGGATGCGCTTGGTGATGAGTACTACTACAAAGAATCGCTGCTGGAAGGTTACGCGCTATTCGTCCCGCAGACCCCTGTTGGGCTGCTGCAGTCGTTTATCTATCTACTGACGCGGCCAGCAGAGATGGGCGGCTATGCAGGTGGTCTCGGTGTCGTGGTCCCGTTGGGAGCGTTGGGGGCTGGTGCGCTGGTGCGGCGGGCTCCTCGGCTGTTGTGGCAGAGCCTGTTGGTTTGCGCCGGCTTCTACTTGATGTGGTTCGCGTTTGTGAGCCACCAACTGCGCTTCCTACTGCCGGTTGTGCCCCTCATGGCGCTGGCCGCTGCCTATCTCTTCGTGTGGCTCTACGGAAAGGTCCATTGGCGGTGGCTGCAAGCGGGACTGCTGATGGGCCTGCTGGTCGTCGCTTTTCTGGAATGGCCCTGGGCGTCTGAGGGTGAACGGGCATTACTGGCTTCGCGTATACCGTACTTGCGGGGACAGATGTCGCGGGATGCCTGGCTGGACACGCAGATTGATGTGATGCCGTTGTTTCGCTATGCTAACACGCAGTTGCCAGCCGGGGCACGGATATTGTTGTTGCCCTATGAAGACCGAACCTACTACCTGGATCGGGACTACATCTGGGGGAACCCTATGTCGCAGCGCGTGATCCCGTTTGAGCGCTTCAGCACCGCCGCGGAACTGGCGGTCGGCTTGCGGCGCATGGGGATTACCCATATCATTGATAATCCCACCCTTGTGTATGAGGGCCTGCGCTACTGGCAGCACGATCGGGCACTGATGCTGGCCTTACGCGATCAATGTGGTAAGCCGCTGTACCGTCAAGGTGGAGGGATCCTCTATGCGCTGAGCGACTGCACATCGGCTGCAGGCGAGAGCATCAGGCAGTAGGCAAACAGTCCTCAAGAAAGGCAACTCGGCAGCAGGCCTATGAAACGGTTCTTGATTGGGGCGATGAGGAGGGTGTTGCGTGCTTTCGGCTTCGAAATTGTCAGGAGGCACGGCACCTTCAGGACCACGCTGGCTGAGGAGCTTGGACATGTTGCGGGTCTCGGTTTCAAGCCTGAGACAGTCATTGATGTGGGCGTCGCTCATGGCACGTTTGCGCTATATGAGGCATTTCCCCGGGCGACTCATCTTCTGGTAGAGCCGGTGCAGGAGTGGGAAGGAGACCTTAAACGGATTTCGCAGAAGTACAAGGCGCAGTACGTCATTGCCGCAGCCAGCGATCAGTCAGGGGAGATCACGATCTATGTTCATCCTGAGTTAGTCGGCTCCTCCACGTTTAGGGACGCGGAGGGCAGCCAGTTTGATGGCATTCCCAGGCAAGTCCCTGCGGTCACGCTTGATAATTTATGCCGCGAGAGGCGTTTGAAGGGACCCTATCTGCTGAAAATTGATGTTCAGGGGGCTGAACTCAAGGTACTGGACGGCGCCAAGAAGGTGCTCGAAGATACGGAGTTGGTGATTCTGGAGGTCTCGCTGTTCCAATTTGTTGTGGGCGGCCCCCAGTTCTATGACGTGGTGAGCTATATGAAGCAGTGCGGATTCGTGGTCTACGACGTTTGCGGCGCACTGAAACGCCCGCTCGATGGCGCGCTGGCTCAGCTAGATGTGGCCTTTGTCAAGGAAAACGGCCTGTTCAGGAAGCAGCACATCTACGCCACGCGCGAGCAACGTGAGCAATTGGTCAGACAGTTGAGCGCCAGGAACCCAAAGCGATAACGCGGCCTTCAGCGGCGAACGGGTCTATGAATCTGCGTGTCTTGATGCTCAATGCGAATCCTGTGTGGCGGGGGACGTTCTTTCGTGCCCTCCACTTCGGCTGTGAATTAGTCGCTCGTGGTCACCAGGTGACGCTCCTGACGGTCTCACGCCGGGGCCGCTGGGGATTTCACTCATTTATCCATGACGGCGTGGTTGTGGTGGAGACACCGGACCTGTTGTGGGGCAAACTGCGTTCCGGCTGGGATATCTGGAATATGCTTCGGCGCATTCAGTGGCTCAGACCGAAAGAATTCGACCTGGTTCATGCGTTTGATTGTCGCCCGGTCGTTATCTTTCCGGCCCTCTATATGAAAAGGCGGGGGGTTAAGCTGGTCCTGGACTGGGCCGACTGGTTTGGTCGTGGCGGGGCAGTGACCGAACGGCGCGAGCCCTGGATGCGCGCTGTTGTTGGTCCACTCGATACTTTCTTTGAAGAGCGCTTTCGGCACTACGCAGATGCCACTACGGTCATTAACAACGTTCTCAGGCAGCGGGCGATAGAACTCGGAATACCGGCTGAAACGATCCTGCGCCTGCCCCACGGCTGCGATGTGGGTGCGCTTCAGGTGCTCAATTGTCGCGAGAGTCGGGCATACCTCAAGCTGCCTCAGGACGTGCCCCTGATTGGCTACTTGGGTGCGATCTTCCACAGCGATGCTCAACTCATGTTCGAAGCATTCGATCTCCTTCGCCGCGAACTACCTCAGGCCCGCTTGGTGTTGATCGGCCAGCGCAATCTGCCACTCAACTCCTATATTTCTGATCCTGAGGTCGTTATTGAGAGCGGCTGGGTGAGCTATAGCGATCTTAATCGTTACCTGGCCGCCTGTGATATACTATGGTTACCGCTGCGAGATACGGTTGCCAATCGCGGTCGCTGGCCATCGAAGCTCAATGATTACCTGGCTGCGGGGCGTCCGGTTGTGGCAACCGCCGTGGGCGATCTGACCGAGCTATTCCAGGCTTATCGTTTGGGCCGCCTGGCGCGTGATGAGCCGGCTGTGCTGGCTGCCCAGGTGGTCGAGTTGATGCGGTCCCCGGCTGAGCGCGAGGAATGTGCTCGCGTTGCGAGACGTGTCGCCGAGGATGTGCTGGCGTGGCCGCTCTTGACGGCGAAGTTAGAGGCACTGTATCAGGCTGTTCTGGACGGTAGAGTAGGATTGACAAACGAACCTAAGCGATTCTCCAGCCGGAGGATGTAGAGGATGAACTGGCAAGGGCGGAAGGTGTTGGTGACGGGTGGGGCCTCGTTCATCGGCTCGCACCTGGTTGATGCGCTGGTTGAGCGGGGTGCTCAGGTGCGCGTCGTTGACAATCTCAGCAGCGGCCGGCTTGAGAACATCCAGCCCCATCTCGTGGCTCGGCGGCTCGAATTCATTAAAGCGGATCTGAGAGAGCCCGGCGTGGCCCAGCATGCGGTCGAGGGTGTGCAAATCGTCTTCCATCTCGCCGCCGACCATGGCGGGCGTGGCTACGTGGATCTGCACCAGGCAGGGCCAGCGTCGAACCTCTTCCTGGACGGCCTGGTCTTTTGGGAAGCGGTCCAGGCCGGCGTGGACAAGGTCGTTTTCGCCTCCTCAGGCTGCGTCTATCCGAACTATCTGCAGAACAACCCTAATGAGGAGATCTACCTCACTGAGGATATGGTCAGGCCGCCGTACGATGCCGACAACATGTACGGCTGGGCCAAGCTGATGGGTGAGCTGACCCTCAAGGCTTACCATCGCGAATACGGGCTCAAGGCGGCCTCATGCCGCTACTTCACGGTGTATGGGCCGCGAGGTGTAGAGAATCACGCTGTCATCGCGATGATCGCCCGCGCGTTCGTCGGCCAGAACCCTTTTGAGGTCTGGGGGGATGGCACTCAGGTGCGTAATTGGACCTACATTGATGACATCGTGCGAGGCACGATCCTGGCGGCAGAGAAGATCGACGACGCCACGGCAGTGAACCTGGGCATCATGGAGCGGGTGCGCGTGATCGATGCCGTGAAGGAGGTGTTGCGTTACACCGGCCACCAGGCTGAGATCCGGCTGCGGCCGGACATGCCGACCGGCCCCTTGAATCGAGTGGCGGACAACTCGCTGGCGCGGCAGCTATTGGGATGGGTGCCCGAGGTCTGCTTCTTTGACGGGTTGCACCGTACTATCGACTGGTACTTCAAGACGAAGGACGCCGAACAGGTGCGGGCGATACTGAACAGCAGGCTGACCGAGCGGTAAGATGACAGCACCAAATGGGCAACCTGGCCGCCGGCTGGATACCAGCCGCGCGGAACGCGAGTTCGGCTTTCGCGCCACGACGCCGTTTAGCGAGGGGCTGCGCAAGACCATAGAATGGTATCGCAGCAGCCGGGATAGAAAAAGTCAGAAATAGGGCCCGATGCTTGACAAAGCCGACATCGCCGGGTACAATTGGCCCCAGCTTACTAAGGGCCGGGCCGCCTGAGTGGGTGTCAGCTCTGAAGGTGGCCCGGTCTTTTGGGTGAAATGGGGGGATCACATTGATGCGAAACACCGTCGCCGGTTGGGCCCTGACTGCGCTAATGGTCGGGCTTCTGGCTGGTTGCCGCCAGGGGCCCGGCCCGGACTTGAGGTCGCCCCTGGCGACACCTGGTTCTTCTGCCTTCACGTCGCCGGTCCCCGCGCCGCGTAACCTGCCCACGCCTGCGGCTGGGGACAAGGCCACTGTGGGCGGTGTGCTTATACACGATGCGCCGGGGAAAGCAACTCAACCCTATGCCGGCGTTACGCTGTACCTGTCTACGCTGGTCAAAGACAAAACCGGCACGCCGGCCATGGCAGGATTGGACAAAGCTAAAGCGCCCAAGGCGATGACCGATGCCACGGGCGCTTTCGCCTTCACTGATGTCCCACCCAATACTTATGCCCTCATTCTGGCTGGCCCCCTCACGGACTATCTCTTGAACCAGCCGGGCACGGGTAGTGCACTGCTGATTGAGGTGAAAGGGGGTGAGGTGAAGGACCTGGGCGAGCTGCACTATGATCTGCCGCTCCCCTGACCGCTGCCTGTCCCTGAGTTCTTATTGACCGATCCTACGGATCGGCTCCGGAATCTTATAGTTGGACCTGCTATTCTACGCTAGGAGAAAGGATTGAAGATGTCTATTGATACGCCTGGGATCACGCCTCATGGGGGGGTGCTGGTGGATCGCGTCATGCGCGGGACGGTACGCGATGCGGTGCGTGAACGCGCCGCCCACATGCCTCGCGTGGTGCTCGGCCCGATGGCCGTATCTGACCTGGAATTGCTCGCCGTGGGTGCATTCAGCCCCCTCACCGGTTTCATGACCCGTGCCGACTATGAGCGTGTCGTGCGCGAAATGCGCTTGAGCAACGGCCTGCCGTGGACCGTGCCCGTCACCCTGCCCATCTCACGTGAGGTGGCTGAGACAGTCCATGAAGGCCAGGAGGTGGCGCTGGTCGAAGGTGACCGCGTCCTCGCCATCATGCAGGTGACTGAGGTCTATCCGTATGATAAGCAACTCGAAGCTCGCGAGGTCTACCGCACAACCGAAGAAGCCCATCCGGGTGTGGCCCGTCTGTACCGCCAGGGTGACCTGCTGCTGGGGGGCGAGGTCTGGCTGGTGGACTGGCCGGCCAAGCAGGAGTTCCCGGAGTTTCGCCATACGCCGGCGCAGACGCGCCGCATGTTCGCACGGCGCGGCTGGCGGCGCATCGTCGGCTTTCAGACCCGCAATCCGATCCACCGCGCCCATGAGTATATCCAGAAGACCGCGCTCGAGATCGTGGATGGACTTTTCCTACATCCGCTGGTCGGCGAGACCAAAGCTGACGATATCCCCGCCGATGTGCGCATGGCCAGCTACCAGGAACTGCTGCGTGACTACTATCCGGCCGACCGGGTGATCCTGGGGGTATTCCCGGCGGCGATGCGCTACGCAGGACCGCGCGAAGCCGTCTTCCATGCCCTGTGCCGCAAGAACTACGGCTGCACCCACTTCATCGTGGGACGTGACCACGCTGGCGTGGGCAAGTATTACGGCACCTACGATGCCCATACGATCTTTGAGAACTTCAAGCCCGAGGAGTTGGGCATTACACCGCTGTTCTTCGATCATACTTTTTACTGCCGGAAGTGTGGCGGCATCGTCAGCTCTAAGACGTGTCCGCACGACCCGTCTGACCATGTTGTTCTCTCCGGCACGCAGGTGCGGCAGATGCTTGAGCGCGGCGAGCCACTGCCGCCGGAGTTCACCCGGCCGGAGGTATCGCGGGTGTTGATCGAAGGGTTGCAGGCTAAACGAGCAAACCAAGACGAAGAGGAATAAGCTGTGTTCAATTTTCTGAAGCGAAAATCATCGAATCGCAAGCTGTTCGTGATCGGGCTTGACTGTGCGCCGCCGGAACTGGTGTTTGACCAGTGGCGACAGGAGTTGCCCAATCTCAATCGCCTGATATCCAGCGGGAGCTATGGCAAGCTGCAGAGCTGCATCCCCTGCATCACTGTGCCGGCGTGGAGCGTGATGACGGCCAGTGTGGACCCAGGCCAACTGGGCGTCTACGGCTTCCGCAACCGGGCAGATACGTCCTATCACAACATGACCATTGCCAACTCGGCCTCCATCCAGCAGGAACGCGTCTGGGAAATCTTGAGCCGGGCGGGCAAGCAGGTCATTGTCGTGGGAGTGCCCCCCATGTATCCACCCAAGCCGGTGAACGGCATCGCCGTGGGTTGCTTCCTCACTCCGGCGACCGTGGCGAAGGACGCGAACGGTGCCCGCGTGAGCCGGACCTTCACCTATCCCGCCGAAATGAGCGGCCTGATCAACGAGTGGGCCGGAGGCGAGTATCTGGTAGACGTGAAGGAGTTCCGCACCGAGAACAAGGACTTCCTGCTCAAGCAGATTTACGAGATGACGGAAAAGCGCTTTGCGGTCATCAAGCGGCTGATGACCGAACGGCCGTGGGACTTCTTCATGTTTGTCGAAATGGGCACTGACCGCATTCACCACGGCTTCTGGAAGTATCACGACCCGACCCATCCCAAGCATGAGCCGGGGAACCCCTATCAAGACGCGATCCGCAACTATTATCACACCCTTGACGAGCAGATCGGCCAGTTGCTCAGCCTGCTCGACGACAACACGGCGGTGATGGTGCTCTCGGATCACGGCGCGAAGAAGATGGATGGGGGTATCTGCGTCAATGAATGGCTGCGGCGCGAGGGTTACCTGGTGCTGAAAGAGGAGCCGGAAGGCACGGGGATCATTCCCTTTGAGAAGGTCGAGGTGGATTGGGAGAAGACGACGGCGTGGAGCAGCGGTGGCTATTACGGCCGCATCTTCCTCAATGTGCAGGGGCGCGAGCCCAGTGGCATCATCCCACCGGAACGCTATGAAGCAGTGCGTGAGGAACTGGTGCAGAAACTGGCTGCCTTGACCGATCCGCAGGGGCGCAACATCGGCACGGTGAGCTACAAGCCGCAGGGCATTTACCGCGAGGTGCGCGGTGTAGCGCCCGACCTGATCGTGTACTTCGGCAATCTGTACTGGCGGGCGGTGGGCAGCTTCGGCCAGCATTCTATTCACACCTTCGAGAATGATACCGGCCCGGACGATGCCAATCATGCCGAGTATGGGATCTATGTCTACCATGACCCGCGCCAGAGCCAGGGCGGGCGTGAGCTAAGTGGCCTGCAACTCATGGACGTCGGCCCGACCATGTTGGATACGCTGGGCGTGGCTGTGCCAGGGGATATGCGGGGACGGTTGATAAGATAAGCAAGGAAGCTGGTGATGGAACACGCTGGATTCACGATCTGGTTCACGGGTTTGTCGGGTGCGGGCAAGTCTACTATCGCCCGCCTGGTGGAAAAGGAGTTGCGCCAGCGGGGGATGAAGGTCGAGGTGCTGGATGGGGATGTGGTGCGAACGCATCTATCCAAGGGGTTGGGTTTCAGCAAGGAAGACCGCGATACGAACATCCGCCGCATCGGCTGGGTATGCGAAGTGCTCAGCCGCAACGGCGTGGTCGCCATCGGGGCGGCTATCTCGCCTTATCGCGCCATCCGCGATGAGATCCGTGCCAGGATCCCCAATTTCATCGAAGTGTACGTTCAGGCGCCCATTGACGTGCTGGCCGAGCGCGATGTGAAGGGGCTGTATAAGAAGGCGCTGGCTGGCGAGATCGCCAACTTCACCGGTGTTTCTGACCCCTATGAGCCGCCTCTAAACCCGGAGGTCGTCTGCTACAGCGACGGCCGGGAGACGCCGGAGGAGAGCGCCGCGAAGGTGGTGGCGAAGCTGGAGGAGATGGGGCTGGTGCCACTGCCGAGCGCGGTCCCCGGCTAGCTAACCACCTACGGTTGGCTACCGTGTGATTATCGCCTTGGTTTGCGCTCAGGGCTTGATGTGTGCCCAGGCAAGCCGCTGGTGTCCCATAGCCGGTGGTTGGCTCGCGCCTGAGGAGCACCTATCCGGTCGCGCCGAGCCGGTCATGACGCTGATGGCGAGTGCGTTGGCGACGGTGAATGTGTGGCCGTTGCCCCCACAATCGTGGGGCCGGTGGTCGCTGTTGGCGTGGCCGGCGGGGGTGTGGAGGATGGCGTTGCGGTCGGTAGCTCCGGTGTAGCTGTGGCCGTAGGCAATGGCGGCGGGATCGGCGTCGTCGTCGGGGCGGGGGTGGCGGTTGGCCCTATCGTAGCGGTTGGCGTTGACGTGGCCGTCGAGGTGTGAGTCGGGCTCACCGTCGGCGTCAGTGTGGGGGTCTCGGTTGTTGGGGTCTCCGTCAGCGTGGGCGACTCCGTAGGCGCGGGTGTCGCAGTGGGCGGGTTGTACTGGGTCGGTGT
The DNA here is from genome assembly GCA_902812335.1 of Chloroflexota bacterium. GTDB lineage: Bacteria > Chloroflexota > Anaerolineae > DSLN01 > DSLN01 > DSLN01. The sequence continues at coordinate 8,721 of CADDZL010000080.1, forward strand.
CGGCCCCAGGGTGCGCGTCGGCGGCGGTGTGAGGGTCACGGTCGGCGATTGGGACGGTGTCACAGTGACCATGAGAGTCGAGCTGAGGGTGGGCGTTGGTGTGACTGACGGCAGCGGCGTGGATGTGGGCACGTTACGGGGCGCAAACAGGAGCGCCCCGAACCCCAGACAATAGCACGGTATGGTCAGCAGAATGATGGTGATGAAGAACCCGTAACGAAAGCGCCGTCGTTCCCAGAGCTCTCTGGCTCGGACCATGCCTCCTCCGAGGGGCATCCGGCGCAAGTGTCAGCTTAGGCGCAGCCTGCGGCGCCGGTGATCGAGATCATAACATCGTTCGGGGCAGGTGTCAATCAGCAGCCGCTAGCAGCCTGTCACCCCTTCACTGCGTTCAGGGCAGGCCCTGAGCAGAAGTGTCCCCCTGAGCCCAAGCCCTGACTCGCGATGACAGCCATAGGTAGTTGTTCCCCATTGGGTACACACCCCTACCAGTGGCCAGCTTGCTGACCGTTCGAACACCCATGATCTGGCCTTACGCCAGCTTAGTGATAGGCGCTGAATTTTAAGATTCTACGACGCCGAGCCGCGCAGATACCGCTGGACAGACTCCCAGTGGGAAGCTATAATCCTCAGCGTGCGCAAGCTGCTCATCGCGCTGTTGCTCCTACTCACAGCCTGTACCGCTGCGCCATCCATCCAGGTGGTGCCGGCACCGACGGGCACGCCGGTGCCTGGGGGGGCCGACCTGGTTGCAGCAGCGTTCCTTTCCGCCTGGGAACGCGGGGATCTGGCCGGCATGTACAGCCTGCTTTCGCCCAGCAGCCAGGCGCTGGTTGAGCGGTCGGCGTTTATCGCCCGCTATCAGGAACTCTCTCAGAACGGCGGAGTGACGGCGGTCCATACCCAGGTGCGCTCTGCCTTGCAGAACGGTGATCAGGCAACGGCCGTCTATGAGGTCACCTTTGACGTGATCGTGCTTGGGCCAATCGGCCCCAAGACGATGACGATGTCTCTGGTCTACGAGGGCGGGCGCTGGGGTGTGAATTGGTCGGATGGGCTGATCATGCCGGAACTGGCTGGGGGCAATCACCTGCGGTTGGATGTGCGCGCTCCGGCCCGGGCCAACATCTATGATCGCAATGGCCGCGTCCTGGCGGCCGATGAGCCTGCTGTGACCATCGGAGTTGTGCCCCGCCGCATCACCGATCTGCCCACGCTGGTGACCCGGCTCAGTTCGCTCGTGGGCAAGCCGCAAGCGGACCTGCAAGCGAAGATCGCGGCTGCCGGTGCCGACTGGTTTGTGCCGCTGGCGGAGGTGTCGAAGGAGTTTGCTCAGACCAACTACGAGGCTCTGAATGCGCTCCCCGGCGTCGAACTGCGCGAGTCGTATGTGCGTGGCTACCGCGACGGCGTCGCGGCGCACCTTGTCGGCACGGTCGGCCCGATCCCGCCTGGGCAAATGGCCGACTACCAGGCCAAAGGATACCGGGGCGATGAACGCGTCGGGCTGAGCGGCCTGGAAGCGTGGGGAGAGCCCTATCTGGCAGGGACGCGGGGCGCGTCCCTGGTGATCCTGACGCCGCAGGGCCAGATCAGTACGACGCTGGCGCAGCGTGAACCGCAGCCAGCCCGTAACATCTATAGCACGCTCGATTACGATCTCCAGGTAGCGGCAGAGGGGCTGCTGAAGAGCCGACGCGGCGCGATTGTGGTCATGGATGCCCACACCGGCGAGGTGCTGGCGCTGGCGTCCAGCCCGACTTACGATCCCAATACGCTGGTTAAGCCCGGTGTGGAGGCACAAACGCTGGCTCAGTTGCTCAACGATCCTGAGCGGCCCTTGCTGAATCGCGCCAGCCAGGGCGTGTACCCCTTGGGCTCGGTCTTCAAGATCGTCGTTATGGCGGCGGCGCTCGAGGCCGGAGGCTATACGCCCGAGACGCAGTATACCTGCAACGGGGTATGGACCGGCCTGGGTCCGGGCTGGACTAAGTACGACTGGAAACCCGGCGGCCATGGCACGATCTCGCTGCGCCAGGGGCTGATCCAGTCGTGTGACCCCTACTTCTACGATATCGGCCTGAACCTGGACCGGCGCGATCCGCACATCATCCCGGAGTATGGGCGCAAGTTTGGATTCGGCGCGCCTCTCGGGCTGGGGGCTATCGCCGAGGACCCGGGCCTGATGCCCGATCCGGAGTGGAAGCGCGATAGCCTGGGCGATGCCTGGAGGCCAGGCGACAGCGTGAACCTGGCGATCGGTCAGGGCTATCTGCTGGTCACCCCCCTCCAGGTCGCCGACATGCTGGCGGCGGTGGGGAATGGCGGCACGCGGCTGCGGCCACAGTTCGTCCACCATATCGCTGTTCCAGGCGGTGAGGCCGAGGACGTGGTCCAGCCTCAGGTTCTGGGCACATTGCCGGTATCGGCGGCGAACCTGGCGGCCATCCAGGATGCCCTGCATGGCGTGACTTCGGACAAGAGCGGGACAGCCCAGTTTCGCTTTGTCGGCCTGAGCGTGCCGGTGGCGGGCAAGACCGGCACAGCCGAGAATCCGGGCCACGAGCCTCATGCCTGGTTTGCCGGCTATGCCCCTGCCACCAATCCGGACATCGCCATCGCCGTCCTGGTCGAGAACGCCGGCGAAGGCGCGAATGTTGCCGCGCCCATGTTCCGGCGGCTGGTCGAAGTCTACTACAAGCTGCCGCAATTACCCCTGCCGTGGGAGACCCCACCCCCGACACCATCTCGCTGAAGGCGACTCCGCTCGGTCGGCATCCGCGCTGGGGGTATGCCTGGCGTTTCCCGCCTACGCAGTTGCCCCTTGTTGCTGGCGGACGCCGTTCCTTTGGCTGCCCGGACCTGGAGCCCAATCGCCTGTTCCTGGGCGATAACCTCCAGGTGATGCGCAGCCTGCCCGATGCCAGCATTGACCTGATCACGATCGACCCGCCCTTCTTCTCCGGGCGCAACTACGAGCCCGGCTCCGGTGAGCCCGGCCCAGGGTTCTCTGACGTCTGGGAAGGCGGGCTGGCTGAGTACCTGATCTGGCTTAACGCTCGGCTCTATGAGATGAAGCGGCTGCTCAAGCCCACCGGCACGTTCTACATCCACCTGGACTACCACGCGGCGCACTATGTGAAGGTCGAGCTCGACAAGCTGTTCGGCTATGGGCGCATGCTCAACGAGATCGTCTGGCATATGAACAGCGGTCAGCGGCGAGCGCACGCCTTCGGTCCACGCCATAACCTGCTTTTGCGCTACAGTCTGTCAGACACACCCACGTTCAATGCCGACGCCGTGCGCGAGCCGTATAGTCCCGACATCAATGTGCCCGCGTCTAAAGCCCATTACTACCACCCCGACGGCAAGGTGGCTGATGATGTGTGGCGCATCCCGATTATCCCGCAGAACGATCGGCACGAGCGCGTAGGCTACCCGACTCAGAAACCGGAAGCGCTGCTGGAACGCATTATCCTGGCCAGCTCGAACCCTGGGGATACCGTGGCTGACTTCTTCTGCGGCTCGGGGACGGCGCTGGTCGTCGCCCAACGGCTGGGACGCCGCTGGATCGGCTGCGACCTTGCACCAGAGGCCATCGAGATCACGCTGAGGCGGTTGTCACGCCTGCAGCAGACCGTGAAGCCTGATGTGCCCGACGTGGCGCTCTTCTACACCGGCCTATACCCCATGCCAGAAGCGCAGGCCCCGGCCACTGCACGCGCAGCCATCGTTGCGGCCTGGGGCGGTCAGGTTTGGGATGAGGGGCCCGTTCACGGTGTCAAGGGACGGGAGGCCGTGCATGTAGCTGCAATGGAACGCGGACAGGCGGTGACCGAGGCTGACATCAAGGCCTTCGCCCAGGCGCTGAAGGCGTGCGGGTGGCGGCAGGCGACGCTGCTGGCGCGGGCCTTTGAGCCGGGGGCGCGGCGTGCCGCCGAACGGCTGGCGCTGGCAGCCCTCACCCCTGGCCCCATCTCTTCCCCTATTAGGAGAGGGGGAGGAGTACATCTCAAGCTGGTCGGGCTGGAGTTCATGCCAGGGCCAGGGGGGCCATTTCTGGCCTTCATCCTGCCGCCGCGGGTCCGCCTGCGCCTCCGGCGCTCTGCTGAACTGCTCTATCGCTTCAGTGCCGCCGATTCGGTTGCGCTGAATCCAGGGGCCAGGGTTGATCGGGTTGAGTGGGAAATTGAGGCCGCGGAAGGCGGCGCGGCTGATGGGGAGATTACACCTGAAGATCGGGTGGGATGGCGGGCACGTTGCCGCTTGGCCCGGCCGGGCCGCTACCGGGTCCTCTGCCGCGTACATGATGACCGGGGTGGGGAAGGGTTTGCCTGGCGGATGCTCTCGGTCAATTGAGGACGGCTCACTCATTTGAGTGGCGGTTCGATGTTTCGGGGACTTGCAGGTTGACGGCTCTCAGCAGGATTCGATCGGTTGTGCCATGAAAGCCGGGCGTCAT
>CADDZL010000081.1 GCA_902812335.1 Chloroflexota bacterium
GGGGCACATCCACATAGGCGTTGGCCTCAGCCGGGTTCGCGCCGGGCTGACGGTCGGCCTGCTGCCCGGCGGCGGTCTTTGCGCCGCGACAGGCGGCCTCCATCACGCCGCCGCGCCCGCCACACACCAGAATAGCGCCGCGTTCGGCCAAGCTGCGCCCGACCGCCTCGGCCAGCGCCGCCTCCTCGGCTGTACACGTCCCCGCGCCGATCACGGCAACGATGACCTTGTTCATGGGCGTAATCTTATTTCAGCGCAAAGCCCTCGTGTGTTTCGTGGTCCCCTTTGCATTCTTTGCGGTTAAACCGGATAGCCGCTTGAATGGTTACGGTCGGTGCCGGAGAGCGGCACGAATGCCAGGCGCGTGTAGATCGCGCCGTCGGGCCGGAGGTCGCTCTTCATCAGGCTGACGCCGGCCACCTGGACCGTGCCAAGGGAGTTCAGCGGCGTGCGTGCCACCAGTTCACCGAACTGGCGCAATTCCTGAGGCCGGGCGTAGCGTTGGGTGCGGCCCAATGTCAAATGAGGATGGAAGGCGCGGCTCTCCGGCGGGTAGCCGAGCGGGCTGATGTGTTCCTCCACTGCCTGGTGCAGGCGGGCCAACGTGCCGCTGGCTTCATGCACACCGACCCACACATTGTTGGGCCGCCGCATGTCCGGGAAACAGCCCAGCCCCTTCACCTCGAACTGGAAGGGTGGGACCATTGCGGCGGCGCGGGCCAGCGCGGCTTGAATGTCGGCTAGCTTGCTTAGTGGCACATCGCCCAGGAACTTGAGTGTCAGGTGGATGCCCTCCGGCCGCGCCCAGCGTACGACGCGGGCTGGGGCCTCAGCCTCAAGCTGCCCCTGGATCTCCTCCAGGCGGGCCCGCAGCGACTCGGGTAGTTCGATGGCGACAAAAGTGCGTAGCGTTGTCATGTTGTCAGGGGGGTGAGGTGGGCTTCCATGGCTGCCGTCAAGAATTCTTTAAGCTCCCGATGAAACGCCTGGGGGCGCTCATCCATCGGCAGATGGCGTGCCCCATGCAGCAGCACCAGCCGCGCATGGGGGATGCGTTCGGCGGCCAATCGCGCCTGTGCCGGGGGCACATTCAAATCGCCGGCACCGGCCAGGATCAACGTTGGGGCAGTGATAGCCGACAGGCGCGGGCTCAGGTCGAAGCCGGCCAGCGCACGCAGGCTGCCCAGCGCCGCCTGAGGCGAGGCGTGCATCAGGTCCTCCCAGTTACGGCGGTGATAGGCGCGTGGTCGCAGTGCCGCTGCCAGTGGCCATAAGACGTGGGAGTGTTCGAGGAACCAACTGCCCAGCCGCCCGGAGATGAACAACTCGGCCGGCAAGCCGAGGCGGCCGGTGACCACCGGGCTGACCGCGACCAGCCGCTTGACCATCTGGGGCTGCTCCAGGCCGACGGCCAGTGCGATTGTCCCACCCATCGAATGGCCGACCAGGCAGACCCGCTCCAGTTCCTGGGTGCGGCAGAAGGCCACGACGAGGGTGGCGAAGTTCTCAATGCGGTACCAGCCATCGGCGGGCTTATCCGAAGCGCCAAAGCCGGGCAGGTCCAGGGCCCAGCAGCGACAGCCAGCCCCGGCCAGGGCCGCCATCGTGCCCTGCCACAAGCGCCAGGAACTGACCCAGCCATGGATCAGCACGACATCGCGGCCCTCGCCCTGGACCTGATAGTGGATGGTGAGGTCACCCACCCGGACCGTGCTCACGGGCGGGATTATAGCATAGGGGCACGCGGGCGGCAATACACCCCTGGGGCCGCTCGCCCTATCTTAAGCCTATTGACGACTCCTCTCAGCCGCCTATAATGGTGCTCAGAACGAGGAGCAGATCATGAACCGGCGGGAGTTCTGTCGCAGACTGGCGAAGGTGGGCGGGATGGTGCGATGGCTTCCCACCCATCCATCGCCAGGTGGCACGGACTAACTTGAGACATGCAGGCGAGCACCAGACGCAATATTGACCTACCCGAAGAGCAGATCGCTGACTTCTGCCGACGTTGGCGCATCAGCGAGTTGGCCCTGTTCGGGTCAGTGCTGCGAGATGATTTTGGTCCAGGTAGCGATCTGGATGTCCTGGTGACATTTGAGCCAGAGGCCGATTGGAGCCTGCTCGATCATCTACGCATGGAACAGGAATTAGCAACCTTACTGGGTCGCAAGATTGATCTTCTCACTAAGCGAGCGGTTGAGCAAAGCCACAACTGGATGCGTCGGCAGGAAATACTGAATACAGCCGAGGTCGTCTATGCCTCGCGATGAAACCATCCTCCTGGATGTTGTTCGGGCGGCCCGCTTAGTGCAGGAATTCAAACAGGGCATGGATAAAGCAGCCTTTCTCCAAGACATCAAAACGCAATCGGCTGTCCTGCACCAACTGATGGTGATGGGTGAAGCCGTGAAGCGACTTTCGCAGGACTTCCGCAGCCACCATCCCGAGGTTCCCTGGGCGCTCGTAGCGGGCATGCGTGACAAGCTCATCCATGGATATGACATCGTTGACCTGGATGAGGTATGGAGAACAGCAGATGTTGATGTGCCAGGCCTACTCTCCCTGCTTGAACCGCTGCTGCCGGAGTAGGAAGGAATGAAGGACAGGCAGATCATGAACCGGCGGGAGTTCTGTCGCAGACTGGCGGAGGTGGGCGGGATAGCGGTGCTGACGCCGCTGATCAAAGCGTGCGCACCCGACGAGACGACCCCCACTGCACCTGCGCCGACAGCAACGACTGCCCTGTATCCAATCATCCCGATGGCAACTGTGGCACCGAGTCCGATGGCCACTGAAGCCCCTCCAAGTCCAATGGTGACAGCCAGCCCTATAGAAGCATCACAGAGGGCGAGAATCGCCCTGGTCAAGACCGGGGATCGCGCCGAGGGGGTGCGCCGCGCCCTCGACTTGCTTGGCCTTAACCCGGTGCGTGGCCAGCGCGTTCTGCTTAAGCCGAATTTCAACAGCGCCGACCCGGCGCCAGGCTCGACCCATCCCGATGTGCTGCGCGCGCTCATCGTCAAGTTGAGTGACATGGGCGCACGCGGCGTGACGGTGGCTGAGCGGAGCGGGATGGGCAACACACGCGCAGTGATGCGGCAGAAAGACGTGCTCGATCTGGCCCGGGAGTTGGGATTCACGGTGATCGTGCTCGATGAGCTGGCCGAGCAGGATTGGGTAGTCCGCCAATCGAAGGATTATCACTGGTCCCGCGGCTATGCGGTGCCCAGGATGCTGCTCGACGCCGGGTGCGTGGTGCAGACGTGTAACTTGAAAACGCACCGCTACGGCGGGCATTTCACGCTGTCGCTCAAGAACTCGGTGGGATTTGCGGCCAGGACGGTGAGGGGCGGCGGCTACGACTACATGAGCGAGTTGCACAGTTCGCCCTATCAGCGGCAGATGATCGCGGAGATCAACACGGCGTATGCCCCGGCGCTGATCGTAATGGATGGCGTCGAGGCCTTCGTGAACGGCGGACCCGACCGGGGCAAGAAAGTGCAGGCCCAGGTGGTGCTGGCAGGGACCGACCGGGTTGCCATGGATGCGCTAGGCGTGGCGATTTTGCGCCTGTTCGGCACGACGCGCGAGGTGAGCCACGGCAAGATATTCGACCAGGAGCAGATCGCGCGCGCAGTCGAGTTGGGCCTGGGCGTAGACTCGCCAGCGAAGATCGAGATGGTCACCGGCGATGCGGACAGCGAAGCATATGCCGGGAAGATCAGGGAGGTGTTGATGCTGTGAGCAGCCGCTTGATGGGGAAAGCGATGAGCGCGGCGAGGCCCTCAATGGGCTACCAGCTATAGTGGATGGTGAGGTCGCCCGGCCAGACCGTGTTCACGGGCGGGATGATAGCATAGGGGCGGGCGGCAATGCGTCATCTCAAGAACTTTTAATGATGGAGGGTGGCAATTGTGAGGTTCAGACATAAGTTCGGACAGCTCTCCGGCATAGCCGAAAAACCGTGTGGAGAGCAGTCCGCTTAAGCTGGCCGCCTGCCGTCAAGAAGGCGAAAAACGAGTGGGCGAACTGAAGTGTCCGAACTCATGTCCGAAGTTCAGGCAATTGAGTTGACAGGCATACTACCCTGGTGTAAGCTCTTCTCAGCTTAGCTGCGAGAAACGATAACCAATGAGTGATAGTGAACAAATCGCCACTTATACAAGCGCCATAAGGGAAGATGGTACTTCGTCCACCACTCCTGCCCATCAGATGCGAGAACAGCTGGAACTACCACTGTATCAGGTCGCGCCTCAGGCAATGATCGGCCTCACCCCTGAGCGTCTGGGCACTTTTCAGGATAGCCTGCGCGCCCCTATCCATCGTTGGTTCAAGTATCCGGCTGGCTATAGCTATAAGCTGGTAGAGGCGCTTATTGAGGATTACAGCCTGGGCGCTGGGTCTTGGCTCCTTGATCCATTCGTTGGCAGCGGAACCACATCTGTAGTCGCCAAGCAGCGGGGCGTGAACTCAGTCGGCATTGAAGCACACCCGTTTGTTCATTGGGCGGCCAAGGTCAAGTGCTTCTGGGAATACGATATGGGGCAGCTTCACCAGAGTATTCACAGGCTTCTCACGCATCTCCACCGCCCGCCCGATTTCCCTGGGAACGAAAGCCTGAGTGAATTCCCGAAGCTTATCCATAAGTGCTATTCCGACAGAAATCTATGGAGCCTCAAGTTTATCCGCGATTCCATTGAGGAGTATAGTCCCACAGCCGAAATAGGCGACTTTTTCCGGCTTGCTCTCACAGATACGCTGCGCGCCGCCTCAAAAGCGGGAACCGGCTGGCCCTACATTGCTCCCAGCAAGTATCATGAGAAAAATGAACGGCCTGCCTTAGAAGTCTTCTCTCAAACCGTCCAAAGAATGTATCGAGACTTAGTCACCGTCCTGGCTGAGCGCCGGATCGCTGATGTCCAGACTCGATTGCTCTTGATGGACACTCGTCAGCCGTATCCGATTGAACCTGAAAGCGTAGATCTGGCTGTTACCTCTCCGCCTTACCTAAATAACTATGACTACGCTGACCGCACTCGGCTGGAAATGTATTTCTTTGGATGGGCAAAGTCCTGGCGAGACATTACTGAAAAGGTGCGGGACAAACTCATCATTGCTGCGACAACCCAGGTACGCCGCACGGAGTTCCAAGAAAACCCGATTAGCCCAAGTATCCGGGGTCTTGAGCCCATGCTCTACGAAGAGCTGGCCGATAAGGTCGGTCAGCTAGCGGCGATCCGCCTCCATAAGGGGGGTAAAAAGAACTATGATCTAATGGTAGCAGGTTATTTCAATGATATGCTCCTGATGATACAACAAGTCTATCGAGTGCTGAAACCCCATGCTACGTTTGTGATGGTGCTAGGCGATTCTGCACCGTACGGGGTTTACATCCCAACCGAGGAATACTTAGGTAGATTGGCGCTTGCTGTTGGCTTTCGAGACTATAGTGTACAGAATCTACGTGAGCGTGGTGGGAAATGGGGACATAATCCCCAACGCCACAAGGTCATGCTCAAAGAAGGACTACTCCTGGTACAGAAGTGATCGGGCCTTCTTGTACGGCTGGAGCATGATGGACGATCAGGACGTACCCCAAGAGAGCATTGCCAATCCCGGAAGTGCGCTGGGTGAAGCGATTGGCGCACTGCTGGAGCGAGAGATTCATCGCATTCTGAGGCCCCTGGCTGAAGAAAGGGCCTGCATCTACATTACAGCCGGGCCTACAAACGTAAAGACTGGCAGTGTGACAAAGCTAATTCTCACTGACAACGATGGCAATGCCTACAACATTGACTCAGTCATTACCAATAACCGCCTTCAGCCGCTCGTCCTGATCGAATCCAAGTACATCCGCTACAAGAAACACAACCGCGATAAGGCAAGTTGGATCTGTACGGCCCACACCAAGCTCCGTCAACGCTACGGAACGGTGCGGAAATCTATCGCTGTATTGATGGGCAGTTGGAGTAAGCCCTCAAAGCGGATGCTTCAGAGTTTCGAGGTGGAGCTGTTTGAGGTATCGTTCGACGATATCTGCGATGTCCTGGCACAACACGACATCGAATACCGCTGGGCAGAGAAAGATAGAATACAGGCTACTGAAAGCTGGCGAAGATTCGCCCTCCTATCCGCGAGTGAGCGAGAACAGATCGCCAAGGAACTAATCGCAAGAATAGAGAACGATCTACGCAACTCTCTGGAAATAGCCCTTGACGAGAGCATCCCTCGCAGGGTGCATTCGGTCACTGTTGTGGTGCGAAGCAATCGTGGCGAGACGTACAGTTACACTTTTCACAACTTGGGGCAAGCTCTGGCCTTCCTACACGCTTACGATGAGCAACGGGATATGGACACCTCGACCGCTCCTGCATTACTGATGGAATCTGAGAAGAGCGCACGATCTAGGCGACGCCCGGATTAGGCGCATTATGCGTTCAATTTCACAAAGTACACCGTCGCCGGCTGCTTCACGAACCCCAGCCGCTCGTTGATGCTCAGCATGGGCCGGTTGATCGAGTCGTTGTCGGTCGTGATCGTGTGGTAGCCGTGAGCTTTTGCGTACGCAATTCCGCGCAGCTTAAGCGCCAGGGCGATGCCCTGCCCGCGATAGGCGCGGGCTACACCGGTATAGTCGGTGTCTAACTCGCCCTTTCGGGCGCGCTTGCCATTCAGGCTACTCCGCCCCACGTATCTTCCCTCATGGACAGCGATGAACAGCGCCTCCGGGATGTAGTTGATGTCGCCGAAGATGTCGGTGAGGTACTGCTCCAGCGGTGGCGGCGTCACCGGCTCTGGCTCCGGAATGTCCTGATTCGACTCCATATCCACTGCGTACAGCTTGCGCTCCCGGTCTGGGTCTCCTTCTAACTCCGGCCAGGTCTTGATCTCGATCCCTTGCAGCCGCAGCTTTTCTTCCAGACCGGCATACAGGCTTAGATCGAAGCTGGTTACGTCCAAGGACGATCTCCACCTCCGGTTGCTCTCCTGGAAGCCTCGCTTCTGCAAGAAGCGCAGACCAGCCTCATCCAGTTCGCTGGTTTGCGCCTTCACGGCCAATGGATCGAATGGCTTCAGGCTCTGTAACAGATGATCAAACAGCGCCGAGCCGATGCCCTGCCGCCGGAAGTCCGGGTGTACGTCAAGTCCGATGCTGAACTTACGCGGATGGTAAACATATGGATTCTGATAATAAAGATAGTAGCCGGCGATGCGCCCGTCCGCCTCAGCGACAAAGCGCCCATACTTGTACTTCGGGTCGCGGACCTTGTCACGCGCCTTCCAGTGAGCCACGTCGTCGGCGAACGCCGGCTGACACAGGTTGTGGATGGTCAGCACGGCTGCATAGTCCGCATCGGATGTGTAGTCGAAGGGTCGGATGATCACGGTAAGTTCCTCCGTTACGTCATATACCCTGATCCCAGCCCTCTCCCGCAAGGGCGGTCATAACTTATTGGCGAGGTATTGCACGAGCCCGGGATGGCGCACCATGAAGGCCACGATCAGGTCCACCAGTCGGGGCGAACTGATGAGCCAGCGTTGCAGCCAGTAGCCCAACCGGAAGCTGGGCCATAGCTGCTGGCGCCAACCGGCCTCGAACGGTGCCAGTGCCTGGCGGCGCGGGTCGCCTTCGGCCAGCGCTTGCAGGGCGACCTCGGCTGCCAGCTTGCCGGTGACCATCGCGCCGTAGATGCCACCCCCCGTCAACGGGTCGGTGAAGCCACCGGCATCGCCGATGAGCAGGGCACCGTCATAGGCCCTGGGGAAGACATCCGAACCGAAATTGAGTTGCCACACCAGGACCTTCTCGACCCGGCTATCACGGCCCCGCCGTGCGGCTATCATAGGCAAGTGTAGGAAGTCGTCCAGCATTTCCTTGAGCGTCCGACCCTTGCGGCGGAAGAGGTCCAGCCGCAGGCCGACACCGACATTAGCGCAACGTTCCCCGGCCGGGAAGACCCAGCCGTAGCCGGGGATCAGGTCGCGCGTGAAATAGGATTCGGACATATGGTCAGTCAGGTCGAGGTCATCCACATAGGCCCGCAGCGCTACTGCCCGGTGCAGGTCAGGCGACTTGGTCCCTCGCAGGGCGCGGGCGATGACCGAGGTGGCCCCATCAGCCGCGATGACCAGTTGGGCGCGGATCTCGCGCAGCGCCCCACCCTGCGCGCTTTCGCCCCCGGCATATCTTGATTCGGGTGCGCGCCCCCGCACGCCGACGACGCGCCCATCTTGCAGGATGGGTTCCTCGACCTGGACGATCTCAAAGTGCGCCCCACTTTTGCAGGCGTGCTCCCAAAGGAGTGTGTCGAACACCTCGCGCGGGACGATGCAGGTATCAAGCCCACCGTGGTCGGCCAGGCTGGTCTCGAAGACCACACCGCTGGGCGAGACAATGCGTGCCGCCTTGATGGGGTAAAAGTCGGCCGCCCGCACGGCCTCGCCCATGCCCAGGTCGAACATCAGTTGCACCGCCCCCCAGGGGATCATATCGCCGCAGGCCTTGTCCCTGGGAAACCCGGTTCGGTCCAGCAGCAATACATCCCGCCCAGCCTGGGCCAACACCGTCGCCGTGACGCTCCCAGCCGGCCCCGCCCCCACGACGATCACTTCGTGCATGTGACTTCCCCCTTAGTACATGTGCATGTGACTCCCCCAGAGCGCATAGTATAGGCTGATCTCCCGGTTATGCTACTTTCGGTTATGCTACTTTAGGCCGGAGGTGCGCTGTAGGTCTGCCTGTGGTCTCCTTTGCCGTGATTCTTCATCTGTGTTACTTCATCAATGGCTGAACTTCGGACATGAGTTCGGACACTTCAGTTCGCCCACTCGTTTTTCGCCTTCTTGACGGCAGGCGGCCAGCTTAAGCGGACTGCTCTCCACACGGTTTTTCGGCTATGCCGGAGAGCTGTCCGAACTTATGTCTGAACCTCACTCAATGGGAGTTGACATCAGGGTGAAAACCGATATAGAATGGCAGTATCCCCGGCCATGAGGGCACTGGTGCGGGGGAGGTCGGCCGGTTTCTGGTTCTTCCTCTCAAGCCAAGGAGGTGCGAAATGTCCGCATACAATTATCAGTTATTGCTCAAGCATGTTCTACAGCACGGCGTCGGTTGGGTGCCGGATCAGGAGATCATCTACCGGAACCAGGTTCGCCACACCTACAGCGCGATGTACCAGCGGGTGCTGCGCCTGGGCGGAGCCCTGCGCGCCCTGGGTGTCAAGCAGGGGACGAAAGTCGGTGTCATCGAGTGGGATAGCCACCGTTACCTGGAGATGTATTTCGGTATCCCAGGGATCGGCGCTGTGCTCCATACGATCAACCCCCGCCTGGCTCCGGAGGACCTGGCTTACACGATGGGGCACGCCGAAGACGAGGTGCTGGTCTTCCACGAAGACTTCCTGCCATTGGTGGAGCGGGTTCGCCCGCGGCTTCCCTCCATCCGGAAGTATATCCTGATCACCGACAAGACGGAGAAGCCGGACGTCAAAGGGGTGGATGCAGAGTATGAGGAACTGCTGGCGGCCGCCATCCCGCTCGAGGAGTTGCCTGACCTGGACGAGAACACGCTGGCGACGATGGCGTACACCACCGGCACGACGGGCAGGCCCAAGGGCGTGTATTTCACCCAGCGTCAACTTAGCTTGCATACCTTCAGCGCGGGCCTGGCTTTGTCCGCCTTCGGCAACTACGGCGGCGTGAACAAGCACGACGTGTATATGCCCCTCACCCCCATGTTTCATGTTCATGCCTGGGGCATGCCTTATGTCGCCACTCTCTTTGGACTCAAGCAGGTCTATCCTGGCAAGTATGAGCCGGAGGTGCTCCTCCGCCTGATCCTGGGGGAGAAGGTGACCTTCAGCCACTGTGTCCCCACCATCCTCCAGATGCTCGTCACCGCTCCGGCAGTCAAGGGGCTGGACCTGAGCCGTTGGAAGGTGATCATCGGCGGGGCGCGGCTGCCCAAGGGGTTGGCCCTGGAGGCCACCAAGCTGGGCATCAAGGTCTACGCCGGCTACGGCCTGTCCGAGACCTGCCCGGTTCTTACCATTGCCAATCTCAAGTCGTTCATGAGCGCCTGGGACGAGGATCAGCAGTTGGATTGGGCGATCAAGACCGGGACGAGCATCCCCTTAGTGCAACTGAAGGTAGTCAATGCCGCCGGCGAGGAAGTGGCGCGGGACGCCAGGGAAAGCGGCGAGATCGTGGTGCGTGCCCCGTGGTGCACCCAGGGCTACTACAAGGAACCCGACCGGAGCGAGGAACTGTGGGCCGGGGGGTGGATGCACACCGGCGATGTGGCCCATGTGGACGAGTACGGCTATGTCCAGATTGTGGACCGGCTGAAGGATGTCATCAAGAGCGGCGGCGAATGGATCGTCTCCCTCGAACTGGAGAACCTGCTCAGCCTGCATGAGGGGGTACTGGAAGCCGGTGTTATCGGCGTGCCCGACCAGAAATGGGGTGAACGCCCCCTGGCTATCGTTGTGCCGCGCCAGGGGTATCAGGGCAGCCTAAGCGCTGACATGCTTAAAGAGCATCTGAACAAGTTCGTCCAGGAGGGCCTGATCACCGATTGGTCGGTGCCGGACAAGTATGTCTTCGTGGAGGAACTGCCCAAGACGAGCGTCGGCAAGATTGATAAGAAGGTATTGCGTAGCCGCTATGCCATGTAGCCGATCTCACAGCCGATATCGCCCATTCGGCTTCAGCCCGCTCGCCCCTCAAAGCGAGAGCCGTGTGGTCTACCGCCGTCCCGATGGATGGTGGACGACAGTGCCTCTGCGTTCAGGAAAAGGCGTGGCTAAGGGGACATTGAGGAGAATCATCAAAGATGCAAGCATGATGGTGGACGAATTTGAAGGGATGCGTTAACCCTATGTGGGTAGAACCGGTGCATCTGGAGGGGCGGGTCATTGCGCTCGATCCCCTCAGCCTCGACCATGCCCCCGCTCTATGGCGCGTGGCCGATCTGGACATCTTCGCCTATATGAC
Source organism: Chloroflexota bacterium (assembly GCA_902812335.1). Taxonomy (GTDB): domain Bacteria; phylum Chloroflexota; class Anaerolineae; order DSLN01; family DSLN01; genus DSLN01. The sequence continues at coordinate 10,999 of CADDZL010000081.1, forward strand.
GCTCTGGCCAGCCGACACGTCGCTTGACGCCTTCCAGGCCTACGTGCAACAAGTGCTAAAAAGACCCAGTGCATGCCCGTTTGCGATCGTGCTGCAAGAGACAGGACAGCCTGTGGGCATCACTTCCTACCTGGACATCCGGCCCGAACATCGCGGGCTTGAGATCGGCAATACCTGGATCGCCAGGCCCTATCAAGGCAGTCGGGTGAATCCTGAGAGCAAATACCTGTTGCTGCGCCATGCTTTCGAGACCCTGGGAGCGATACGGGTTCAGCTCAAGACCGACCTGCGCAATGTCCATAGCCAGCGCGCTATCGAGAAGCTTGGTGCCCACAAGGAGGGTATCCTGCGCAAGCATATGATCCTGCCCAATGGGTACGTGCGCGATTCGGTGATGTACAGCATCACTGATGATGAGTGGTCTGGTGTGAAAGCTGGCCTTGAAGCCAGGTTGGGTTACGTGCTATAAGCACCATGAGCACACAAGCCCCGGATTACCGATCGCTGCTACGAGCCTATCATCGCGCTCGCGAGCCGCTCTATCGCCAAATCATCGCAGACGCACACCTGGCCCCGACCGCCTTAATCCTCGATGCGGGCTGCGGCGATTGCTTCTACAGTCGGCTGATAGCCGATGCCCTGGGGCCCGATGTGCGCATTATTGGCGTTGACCGCAGCCCCATCGCCTTGCGCTTCCAGTTCAACTCTGATCGAGCAATCCAGCTTTGCCAGAGCAATCTGGAACGGGCCGGGCTGCGGTCTGGAGCCTTCGATGCCATCTGGCTGTGCCGGACCATGCACTCAGCGCCCGACCCACCTAGTCGGCTGGCGGCGCTCGTGCCGTTGCTGCGGCCGGGTGGGAAGTTGATCGTCGTTGAGAACGATCTGGCCCACTACCCGATCTTCTCCTGGCCGGCCGACTTTGAACACCGCCTCCAACTGGCCCGCTACCAGTATCTCAAGAGCCGCTGTAATGATGGGGCGTCGCTCGAGCGCTATTATAGCGGTCGCCATTTGCCAACCTGGCTGGCCCAGGCCGGTTTGCAGCAGATCGCCATCCACACCTACGTCTCGGAGGATGTTGCTCCCATGTCTGACACGGTTGAGACATACTGGAGATTATTCATGGCCTGGCAGGGCGACCGGATGGGGCAGTTTCTGTCAGATGAGGACCGACAGGCTTATGCCCGCGCCTCCGATCCCGAATCCTCCGATTATCTGCTGCGCTGCGCCGGCTTTTACTGCCTTGAACTCACCACCGTCGCCAGTGGCACTGCACCATCATAGGCCCCCTGTGCGCCTACGGCCGGGGCTGTACATTGAACTGTTGCAGGCTGACGCTATCGCCCAGGTTGCTGCCAGCCGGACCGTAAACCGGCAGACGCGCACCGTCTATGAGTCCGTACATCGCGACCACGATGGTATATGCTCCTGCGGGCGTGTCAGGATCAATAGGGATCAGGTGAGGGTCAGCGATCACCGTTCCTGGCGCCCAGTATGTGGTCGGCGTGGTCCAGTTCACCGGTTCATTGTCCTGCTGCCCCCAGAGTGGATTACCGGTCTTGGGGTTGAATTGCTCGCCCATCAGCGCCGCCAGGACTTTATAGCGAGCGTGCACGGGGCTGATGGCCTGCCAGTAGAGCGTGAGCTGGATGCTCTCACCCGGCCTGCCAGCCGATGTGGCGAGATCGTAACCAAGCAGTTCAATCGCCTCACCCAGCCGCAAATTCAGCCGATGCGAGATAGTAGGGTTGGTGACGGCCCCCTCGACAGCGGAGTGTATCAAACTGAATTCGCCCAGTTTCACCCCTTGCCCCTCCCCGGTTTGCAGGTAAACCTGATCGCGCCCTCCCGCGAGGTCAGGTGTGAGTGACAGGTCTATTACCTGATGGGTGATGCCGTTCGTAGCGGCTGGCGGGGGGTCATAAGTCAAGACACGCTGTGTTGGTCCCACTAGGC
>CADDZL010000082.1 GCA_902812335.1 Chloroflexota bacterium
AACTGGTGGATGCCCGGCCGGCACTGGCCAAGATCGGTGTCGAGGTGCCAGCGCCAGCCGAGACCCCGCCTGCCCGCAAGGCGCGCCGCGCTAAAGAGGGGTTGCCCATGCCGCGCATGCCCGGAGATGATAAGGAGGTGAGCTAATGAACGAGGAACGCATTGGCGTCTACGTGTGCCACTGCGGCACCAACATCGCGGGCACCGTGGATGTCGAAGACGTGGCCCAATGGGCCGCGGGGCGGCTGAAGCATCGTGGCGTCGTGGTCGCCCGCGACTACAAGTTCATGTGCTCCAGCCTGGGACAGGAGATGATCGAGAAGGACATCCACGACCTGGGCCTGACCCGGGTGGTGGTGGCTGCCTGCTCGCCCCACCTGCATGAGCAGACCTTCCGCACCGCCTGCAAGCGCGCCGGCCTGAACCCCTACCTGTGCGAACTGGTCTCGATCCGCGAGCAGGACTCGTGGGTCCACACCGATAAGATGGCTGCGACCGCAAAGGCCAAGGCCATTGTCTCCGGCGGTGTGGAGCGCGTGCTCTATGACGAGCCGCTGGAGCCGCTGCGCGTGCCGATCAATCCGGCTACCCTGGTCGTCGGCGGCGGCATCGCCGGCATTCAGGCGGCATTGGAGATCGCCGATAGCGGCTTTCCGGTCTACCTGGTGGAACGTGAGCCCTCCATCGGCGGGCACATGGCCCAGTTCGACAAGACCTTCCCGACCCTGGACTGCGCGGCCTGTATCCTGACCCCCAAGATGGTCTCGGTCGGCACCCACCCCAATATCACCCTGCTCACCTGGAGCGAGGTGACCAAGGTGGACGGCTACGTGGGCAACTTCACGGTCACGGTACGCAAGAAGGCCCGCTCGGTGAACACCGATCTGTGCACCGGCTGCGGCGTGTGCCAGGAGAAGTGCCCCAAGAAGGTCATAGATGAGGTCTTTGAGGCCGGCCTGGGCTATCGCAAAGCCATCTACACGCCGTTTCCACAGGCCGTGCCCAAGTATCCGGTCATTGACCGCGAAAACTGCACCTATTACCAGAAGGGCACCTGCCGCGCCTGCGAGAAGTTCTGCCCGACCGGTGCGATCGACTTCGAACAACAAGATGAGTACGTTACGCTTGAGGTGGGCAACATCATTCTGGCCACCGGCTACGACCTGTTCGACCCGCGACGCATCCCCCAGTTCGGCTACGGGCGCCTGGCCAATGTGTTCACCAGCCTGGAGTTCGAGCGGCTATCCAACTCAGCAGGGCCTACCAATGGCAACATCGTCCTGCGCGATGGCGTCACCGTGCCCAAGACAGTGGGCATCATCCACTGTGTCGGTTCCCGTGACCGCAACTACAATAACTACTGTTCGGCCATCTGCTGTATGCAGAGCCTGAAGTTTGCCCACCTGGTCAAGGAACGCACCGGCGCTACTGTCTACAACTTCTACATTGACATGCGCACAGCCGCCAAAGCCTATGACGAATTCTACCAGCGGGTGCTGGAAGAAGGCACGCTCTTCATCCGCGGCCGGGTGGCCGAGGTCACCGACGCCGTCCGTCTATCGGGCGAAGAAGGCAAGCTGATCATCCAGGTGGAAGACACCTTGGTCGGGCATCAGCGCCGCATCCCGGTGGATATGGTCATCCTCGCCGCCGGCCTGCAGCCACGCCACGACGCCAAAGAGGTGGCCCAACTGTTCGGCATCTCCTGCAGCGCCGACGGCTGGTATATCGAGAAGCACCCCAAGCTGGACCCGGTGGCCACCATGACCGAAGGTATCTTCATCGCCGGCTGCGTGCAGGGGCCGAAGGACATCCCCAACAGCGTAGCTCAGGGCGCTGCCGCCGCCGCGCGCGTGCTGGGGCGCATCCAGCAGGGCGAGATCGCCATGGAGCCGATCCGCGCCAGCATCAATGCGGATAAGTGCTCCGGCTGTCGCATCTGCAACAGCCTATGCCCGTTCAACGCTATCCTCTTCCACGAGGATCGCATGGTATCCGAGATCAACCCGGCCCTGTGCCAGGGTTGCGGCACCTGTGTGGCAGCCTGCCCGGCCGGCGCGATCAGCGGCACCGGTTTCAGCAACGAGCAGATCCTGGCGCAACTCGAAGGCTTGCTGATGCTCAACATCGAGGGTGGCCGGGCCGAGATCGTCGTACCCGAGCCGGCAGCGGCGTGACATGGGAGGAACACCATGAACGAGACTTTCGAGCCATTGATCATCGGCTTCACCTGCAACTGGTGTAGCTACCGTGCCGCCGACCTGGCTGGCACTGCCCGGGTTAAATATCCGCCCAATATCCGGCTGATCCGGCTGATGTGTTCCGGCCGGTTGGACCCCACCTTCGTGCTCAAGGCATTGGCTTCTGGCGCTGACGGTGTGATGATCACAGGGTGTCACCCCGGTGAGTGCCATTACATCGAGCAAAACTACAAGGCGCTGCGGCGCTACCTGCTGCTGCGGCGCATGCTGGCTCAGATGGGCATCGAACCACAGCGGGTCAAACTGGTCTGGGCCAGCGCTGCCGAGGGCGTTATGCTGGCCCAGGAGATCACCAAGATGGTCGAGGAGGTCCGTGCACTCGGTCCGCTACACTGGCCCCTATGGTCGGGACCTAACGGTCATGAACCGGCCGTCGCTACGGAGGCCAAGGAAGCAGCCCCCGGCCAGCCAGCACCTGGCTTAAGCCAGATGGTGGGCACGGGCGAGGAGGTGCAAGCATGAGCACAAACGGTAAACCCAAGTTTGCCATGTACTGGGCCGCTGCTTGTGGCGGCTGCGAGATCGCCGTGCTGAACATCCATGAGAAGATCCTGGCTGTGGATGCCAACTTCGACGTGGTCTTCTGGCCGGTGGCCATGGACGCGAAGTACAAGGATGTGGAGGCCATGCCCGACGGCTCGATCACGCTCTGTCTGTTCAACGGGGCGATCCGCAACAGTGAAAACGAGCACCTGGCGCACCTGCTGCGGCGCAAATCGCAAATCCTGGTCGCGTTTGGCTCCTGCGCCTGCGAGGGCTGCATCCCGGCCCTGGCCAACCTGACCACCCCGGCGGCCATCTTCGAGGCTGTATATCACGGCCCCACTACCGATAACTCCACCGGCATCCTGCCTCACCCCAACGTAAGGGTGTTGGAGGGCGACCTGCACATCCCCGAGTTCTATCCGGTGATGAAGACGCTGGATCAGGTTGTGCCGGTGGACTACTACATGCCCGGCTGCCCGCCTGAGCCGCGCCAGATCGGGGCCGTGATTGACCTGGTGATCGAGGCGCTACACGGTCAGGCCGCCCTGCCGCCACCCCAATCGGTGATCGGGGCCGGCGGCTCGACCGTGTGCGATGAGTGTCCGCGCACACGTCACGAGAAGAAGATCCGCCGGTTCGTGCGCATACAGGACATTCAACCCGACCCGACCCTGTGTTTGCTGGAACAGGGGATCATGTGCAGCGGCCCGGCCACGCGCAGCGGCTGCACCGCACTCTGCCCTCAGGCCGGCGCGCCCTGCGTAGGCTGCTATGGCCCGGCCGAGGGGGTTCTGGATTACGGCGCCCGCCTGCTGACGGCAGTGGCCTCGGTGATCGACAGCAAAGACCCGCAGGAGATCGAAGCCATCCTGGACGGGATCCCCGACCCGGCCGGCATGTTCTATCGCTTCAACCTGGCCGGTTCGTTGCTGCGCGCCAGCAAGGCCGCCATCAACGCCAAGGAGTGGGGAGTGCTCAGAGCAGAGGAGGAACGCCATGCAGCGCATCACAATTGACCCGATTACGCGACTGGAAGGCCACGGCAAGATCGAGATCTTCCTGAACGAAGAGGGGGACGTGGCGAATACTTACTTCCAGGTCCCCGAACTGCGCGGCTTTGAGCGCTTCTGCGTCGGCCGGCCGGTCGAAGAGATGCCGATACTCACCAACCGCATCTGCGGCGTGTGCCCCGAGGCTCACCACATGGCCGCCGCCAAGGCCTGCGATGCCGTATACCACGTGGACCCGCCGCCTACGGCCAAGAAGCTGCGCGAGTTGCTCTACAGCGCCTTCTACGTGGCCGACCACACCACCCACTTCTACGCCCTGGGGGGGCCCGACTTCGTCATGGGCCCCGACGCGCCCGTAGCCGAGCGCAATATCCTGGGCGTGATCCACAAGGTGGGGCTGGAGATCGGCAGTAAAGTGATCCAGGCCCGCAAGTACGGGCACGCTGTGGTTGAGATGATCGGCGGGCGTCAGGTGCATCCCTGCACTTCGATCCCCGGCGGGCTGACTAAGGGCATCACCGAGGAACAGCGCCAGGAGATCGAACGCATGGGCCACTGGGCGGTGGAGTTCGCTCAGTTCAGCCTGAAACTGTTCGATGACCTGGTGCTCAAGAACAAAGCCTACGTGGACCTGATCCTGGGCGACACCTACACCCACCGCACCTACTACATCGGCACGGTGGATGAGAACAACAAGGTGAATTTCTACGACGGCAAAGTCAGTGTGGTGGACCCGACCGGCAAGCGCATCGGCAAATACGCCGCCCATGAGTACACCGAATGGATCGCCGAGCACGCCGAGCCCTGGACCTATCTTAAGTTCCCCTATCTCAAGAAGATCGGGTGGAAGGGGTTGGTGGACGGCATAGATTCGGGCGTATACTGCGCCACCCCGCTGTCGCGCCTGAACGCTGCCGATGGCATGGCCACACCGCGCGCCCAGGAGGAATACGAGCGCTTCTACGTCACGCTGGCCCAGGAGGAATATGACCGCTACAGCGGGGCAGGCGGCGGTAAGGTCGTGCATCAGCGCCTGGCCACGCACTGGGCCCGCCTGATCGAACTGCTCTACGCTGCCGAGCGCTGGGTGGAACTGGCCACCGATCCGGAGATCACCTCCGACAATTTCCGCACCATCCCGACCAAGAAGCCCACGGAAGGCGTGGGGATTGTCGAGGCGCCGCGCGGCACGCTCACCCACCACTACTGGACGGATGAGCGCGGCATCTTGACGCGAGTTAACCTGATCGTGGGCACAACCAACAACTATGCCCCGATCAGCATGTCCATCAAGAAGGCTGCGGAGAGTCTGATCCACAAGGGCACGATCATCACGGAGGGCCTGCTCAACCAGGTGGAGATGGCCTTTCGCGCCTACGACCCGTGCCTGGGCTGCGCCACGCATTCCCTGCCCGGCCAGATGCCTCTGGAGGTCACTATCCGCGACGCGGACGGGCAGGTGGTGGAGGTGCTGAAGCAGTACTGCTGAGGACGGCGATTGCCACAGAGACACCGGGGAGGCACAGGGCATCTCAGTGTCTCTGTGCCTCTGTGGCAGGTCATGAGACATGTGACAAGGCGACAATGACTACGGCGAAGACGTTAGTCCTGGGCCTGGGCAATCCCATCCTGGGTGACGATGGCGTCGGCTGGCATATCGCCGAGCAGGTCCGACAGCATCTGGATAGCCCGGCTAAGCCACGCCATAGGCGGTGGGATGAGGTCGAAGTGGATTGCCTGGCCCGGGGCGGCCTGAGTCTCATGGAACGGATGATCGGTTACGAGCGCGTGATTCTGCTCGATGCGATCACCCTCGGCCAGGGGCCACCGGGCAGCGTGTACCGCTTTCGTCTTGAGGAACTGCCCGATCCTTCACTGCGTTCAGGGCCAATCGGTCACCTGAGTTCTGCTCATGACACGTCATTGCAGACAGCTCTCCACCTGGGGTGCACCATGGGCGTGGCGCTGCCGGAGCAGGTCACGGTCGTGGCAGTGGAAGCCCAAAGCGTGTATGACTTCGCCGAGGAACTGACCCCACCCATCGCGGCGGCCGTGCCGCGGGCGGTGCAGGTCGTCATGGAAGCGTTAGAGGAGACGTGCCAGGCGTCGGACAGGCTGGCAGGTCCGGCCGGGGAATAACAAAGAGGAGGAAAGCGAATGATCTCCCCTGAGCTTTTGCGTCGCTACCCATTCTTCTGCTGTCTGGATGATACTCAGCAGAAGGCCATTGCGATGATCACCGAGGAAGCCAGCTATGAAGCTGGCACCACCCTCTTCCAGGAAGGGCAGCCGGCTGACACGCTATACCTCCTGATGGAGGGAAGCATCGATCTCTATTTCACGGTAGGCAGCGAGCCACGGGGTGTGTACACCTACCCAACCCCCGTGAACGAGCCTGTCAAGGAATTCTTTGTGGGCGAGATCAACCCCGGCGAGCCCTTCGGCATCTCGGCGCTGATCGAGCCCTATCAGCTTACCGCCAGCGCGCGGGCCCACAGCCCCAGCCGTGTGCTTAAAATCGAGGCAGCCGGGCTACGCGCATTGTGTGAGGTGGATTGCCGCATGGGATATGGTCTCATGCGCCAGGTGGCCAAGGCTGCCCTGGAACGGTTGCATTATACCCGCGTGCAATTGGTAGGCGCACGGGGGTAACCTGTCACTCTGAGCGAAGCGAGGCATCTCAGCACTGCCAGTCAAAGACCCTTCGCTTCGCTCAGGGTGACAAGCATCGCTTGAGAAGACATCTGGTCAAAGGAACATCTATGCCAACAAGTGAGCGTCTAGAGCGATTCGTCGTCCCCATTGGCCCACAACACCCGGCCCTGAAGGAACCGGGCCACTTCGAGTTCACCGTTGACGGTGAGACCGTCACGGCGGCATCGGCGCGGCTCGGCTACGTCCATCGCGGTATTGAGAAGGCTGCGGAAGAACGCAGCTGGGTGCAGAACCTGTATCTGATGGAGCGCATCTGCGGCATTTGCTCGCACATTCACGCCACAGCCTATGCCCTGGGCGTAGAGCGGCTGGCTGGCGTCACCGCACCGCCGCGGGCCCAGGCCATCCGCGAACTGGTGGCCGAACTGGAGCGCATCCACAGCCACCTGCTCTGGCTGGGCGTCGCTGCCCACGAAGCCGGCTTCGACACGCTCTTCATGTATAGCTGGCGCGACCGCGAAACCGTCATGGACCTGCTGGAAGGGCTGACCGGCAACCGCGTGAACTACTCCGCCAATGTGCTGGGCGGGGTCAAGTTCGACGTTGACAGTGCGCAGGCCGATGCCATCCATCGTGGCCTCGACTTTCTCGAAAAACGCACCCATCATTACCTGAATGTGGTGTTAAGTGAAGAGACGTTTGTGGTGCGCACGCGTGGCATCGGCGTCATGACGGCGGAGGAAGCCGCACGGCTGAGCGCGGTGGGGCCGACGGCGCGGGCTTCCGGCGTGCCGCGCGACATTCGCGTCGAGGCACCTTATGCGGCCTATGCTGACTACCCGGTGAAAATCGTGCTGGATACGGCCGGTGACCTGCAAGCGCGGTTTGTGGTCCGCATCAAGGAGCTATTTGAGTGCTACCGCGTCATCCGCCAGATCCTGGATACCCTGCCGCCGGGCGACCTGACGGCACGCATGCCGCGGCGCATCCAGGAGGGCGAGACCATCAGCCGGGTTGAAGCGCCGCGCGGCGAGTTGTTCTACTTCCTGAAAAGCAACGGCAGCGACAAGCCGGAGCGCGTCAAGGTGCGCACACCCAGCCTGTGCAACTGGGCCTCCGTGCTCACTTCGGCTGTCGGCCACCAACTGGCCGACATCCCCATGATCCTGGCCGGCATTGACCCATGCTTCTCGTGCAGCGATCGCACGGTGATCATCAGGCACACTCGCAGCGACTCAGAGGTCTGGCCTTGGGAAAGGCTACGACAATACGGGATCGAGCTCTATCGGAATAAGGGCCGGCTGCGAAAGAGCCTGCCCTGAGCGAAGTGAAGGGGCGAAAGCGCAAAAGATGAACACTATTCTGGCCTTGATACCTCTGCTGTTCTTCCCTGGCGGTCTGTTCCTGCTACTGCTGGGCCTGGCCTATGAGTGGGTAGACCGCAAGCTGGTGGCGCAGTTCCAGAACCGCATCGGGCCGCGCTGGTTTCAGCCGCTGGCCGATATGGTCAAGCTATTGGCTAAGGAAGAGGTCGTGCCTGAGGGCGTCAACCCGGTCGTCTTCGTCGGTCTGCCGGTGGTGGCGCTGGCCGGTGCGTTGACCGCCGCGCTGTATGTGCCGCTGGTTGGCCTGCCGCCTTCCCATAGTTTCCCCGGTGACCTGATTGTCACCGTCTATCTGCTCAGCGTCATGACCCTCTGCATCGGGCTGGCAGGCTCCAACACACCGGACCGCTTCTCACTGGCCGGTGCCACGCGCACCCTGACCCAGCTTTTCTCCTACGAAGCACCTTTCCTGTTGGCCCTGCTCGGCCCAGCCATCGTCGCCGGCAGTTGGCAGATCAGCCAGATCGCGGCCTACGCTAATAGCCGCTGGCTCATCCTGACCCAGCCAATTGGCTTCATCGTGGCACTGATCGGGTTGATCGGCAAGCTGGAATTGCCGCCCTTTGACGCACCCGAGGCCGAGACGGAGATCGTGGCCGGGGCGCTGACGGAGTACAGCGGTCGTGGGCTGGCACTGTTTCGCCTGGGTAAGGGCGTCGAGTTGGTTGTCGGCCTGACCCTGATCGCTGCCTTCTACCTGGGAGGGGTTGCCAACCCGCTATTCTTCTTCATCAAGACACTGGCGCTGTTGCTGGGCCTGGCCGCCCTGCAATCGCTCTTCGCCCGCCTGCGCATTGACCAGACGGTGGGCTTGTGGTGGCGCTACGGTGCGATATTGGTACTGATACAGTTGCTGGCCATGATCGTGTTGAAAGGAATTGTCTCATGAAAATCGGCGCGATGTTGGGCGATATTACGCGGTCCTTGTTCAAGCGACCGGTCACGGAGAAATACCCGTTCGAGCGGCGGGAAGCACCGGAACGGCTGCGCGGCCAGTTGCACTGGAGCCCCGAACGGTGCACCGGCTGCTGTTTGTGCAACAAAGACTGCCCGTCCAACGCGATCGAGCTGATCACGCTGGACAAGGCCAACAAGCGTTTCGTGCTGCGCTATCACATGGACCGCTGTACGTTCTGCGCTCAGTGCGTACAGAACTGCCGCTTCAAGTGTCTGGAGATGTCGAATGAGCAGTGGGAGTTGGCCGCGCTGACCAAGGAGCCATTCACCGTCTATTATGGAAACAACGCCGACATCGAGGCCTGCCTGGCCCGACTTGCTCAACCAGACGCTAAGACGGTTGAAGCAGCAGCCTGACCGGCCGCCCCGGGTTGCCATCGTCGGCATCGGCCATGAACTGCGCGGAGACGACGCCGCCGGCGGCGTTGTGGCCCGCACACTGCAGCGCAACCACACCGTAAACAGTGCGGCTTCAGGGCACGATAACTTACTCGTGATTGACGCGGGCCCGGTGCCAGAGAATTGCACCGGCCCCTTGCGCCGCTTCGGTCCGGACCTGGTGCTGCTGGTAGATGCGGCACAGATGGATGAAGCGCCGGGGGCGGTGCGTTGGCTGGCCTGGCAGGAAACCGAGGGGCTAAGCGCGTCCACACACACGCTGCCGCCCTATGTTCTCGCCAGCTACCTGACGGGCGAACTGAGCTGCGATGTGGCATTGATCGGCATCCAGCCGGCGGATACATCCTTCGGCGGGCCGCTCACACCGCCGGTGGAGCAGGCCGTCGCAGTGGTCGTGCAGACATTGGCCGAAGCACTACGTTCAGTCTGATTTAAGGCAATCCAAACCAGCTAAGATTGAGGAGGATGCCCACCAGGCCCGCCAGCACGACCGCGGCATGGGCAGCGGCCACGCGGCGGGGTCCGGGCTGACCGCTGCGCCAGACAATAGGGACATGGGTCAGGGTGCTGGCCATGGAGGCGAGCAAGGCACCGACCGCTGCCGTCGCGGGCTGGAGCTTGCCCGCTGCCGCCAGAGTGGCCGCCGAGGCGCTGGCGGAGGCACTGCTGACCACCCCACCCAGCAGGCTCACGGCGTAGAAACCGCTATCCCCAATGGCCCGCTGCGCCAGATCGGCCAGCAGGGTAATGGTAATGAGCACCAGGCCATAGCGCAGCACCGACCGGAGTGTGAACGGCGAGGTCAAACGCACTTCAGCGGCGTCCTCTTTCCTCTCACCGCGTGGTGCCAGGACCAGTGCGGCCAGCGTCGCCAGCAGCATGGCCCCCAACGGCACCGCCACGAGCGGCAGCGTAGCCGGCGCAATGATGGCCAGTAACAGGCTATTGCGCAACAGCATGGCTCCGTTGGCGAGCAGGATCCCCCAGAAGGCGATGCGCGGGTCCAGGCCCTTGCCGCCCTGCACCCGCCGTGCCAGCTCGGCCACCGTGACGGTGCTGTTCACCAGCCCGCCCAGGATGCCCGTATACAGGATGCCGCGCGAGCCGTAGCGGCGCAGCAGCACATAGTTGGCAAAGCCAATCGCGGCAATAAGGATCACAATCAGCCAGGCGGCACGCAGGTCAAGCAAATGCCAGGGGTCCACGTAGCCAACCGGCAGGATCGGATAGACGACAAAGGTGAACAGGGCCAGCATGACGGCGGCCCGCACTTCGGCCCGGGGCAGACCCAGGCTGAAAGCCACCAATTCGGGCTTCCACGTCAGCAGGGCGACGGTGACAACACCGATGGATACCGGCACCAGTGTCTGCCCCTGCCCCACCAGGACGCCAAGCAGAGCTGTGAGCACCAGCACCACCGCAGTGGTCGGCTCCAATTCCTGCTCCCGCAGCAGCCGCTGAAGATTGACCAGAAGCGCCAGCCCGGCCACAAAGGCCAGGAGTAGCGCTGTCGCCAGCGCCGACACCTGCGCCGCCAGGGCTCCGGCGACGGCGACGGAGGCGAAGCTACGCACACCGAAATGCTTACCAGCGCGTTCTCGCTCCAGGCCAATGAACAGGCCCAGCGCCAGCGCCAGACCCAGGTGGATCACGGCTGTTTGCTCTTCTCCAAATATGCCCATCATATGTGATGAATTGTAGCCATCAGCAGCGGAGACGTCAATAGTAGATTGGTTGTCTCTCCGATGCTTCTTGCTCATCCCGGGCCGATTCGGCGCAGTGCTCAGCCCATGACAGATGTCATGGGTTATTTGTGATGTCCGTCACTAATATTCCGACAGAATATGGCCTATAATTCTCTATAAGGGGAGAGCCTATGAATTTCAGAGTGATTCCGAAAGAGGACATGGGGCGCTGGGTGGCGGCGCTGCAGCACCACTATCGGGTCGTGGCTCCGAAGCCAGTCTATGGGCAATACATCTTCGCCGATGTCGAGTCGCCCAACGATCTGCATCTGGACTACACGCAGACGGTGATCCCGCCCAAGAAGTACCTGTTGCCGCAACGCGAGGAACTGCTGCGCTTTAGCCTGGACGGGAACCAGACCGAACCGGTTTTCGATGGACAGCCGACGGTGGTGCTGGGCGTACACACCTGCGACCTGCACGCCATCCAGTTGCTCGACAAGGTATTCACCACCGGCTATGTTGATCAACATTATCGCAAGCGGCGGGAGAATACCTTGCTGGTCAGCATCGAGTGCCTCAAGCCGTGCAGTGAGCACTCGTTCTGTAAAAGCATGGGCACACTGTCGGCCACCGAGGGATTCGACCTGCATCTGACCGACCTGGGCGATGCGTACGCGGTAGACATTGGCAGCGAGCCGGGCAGGGCGCTGCTGGATGAGTACGCCGACGCAAGCTGGCGTCCGGCGAGTGAGGACGACTACAAGCGCCTCAATGCTGTGCTGGCGGAGAAGTGGCCGCGCTTTTCTTACCGGCTGGACTTCGACGTGAGCGAGCTGCCATCGTTGCTGCGTGTGAGCTACAACAGCCCGCTGTGGAAAGAGCTGGGCCAACGCTGCCTGGGGTGCGGGTCGTGCACCAATGTATGCCCTACCTGTTACTGCTTCAACGTGCAGGATGAGGTTGACTTCGCACAGTCGGTGGGGAAGCGCTTTCGCATCTGGGACTCGTGCCAGTTGAACGAGTTCGCTATGGTAGCCGGCGGACACAACTTCCGCGCCACGCAGGCGGCGCGGCAGCGGCATCGCTTCTTGCGCAAGGGCCAGTATCAGACCGAGGCCTACGGCCTGCTGGGCTGCGTGGGCTGCGGGCGCTGTGCCCAGGCCTGCCTGGTGCACATTAACCCGGTGGATACCTTCAACGCGCTCTACCACGAGCGCACAGGAGACGAGCGCCAAACGTCAAGCGTCAAAGGTCAAACACCATGACGTTGCGCCTTTGACCTTTGATGCCAGGAGGAAGTATGACTGAATTACTGCTGGACAAGCTCAACGAGTCAATTTATCTGCCGCAGCCGGCCCGCATCGTGGACATACGGCAGATGACCGCTCTGGAGAAGCTGTTCACATTGGAGCTGCCAGAGGGTCTATCGCTGGGGCACGAGCCAGGGCAGTTTGTCGAGGTATCGGTGCTCGGTGTGGGCGAAGCTCCCATCTCGATCTCATCCTCGCCCAGCCGCAGCAATGGGACATTCGAGTTATGCGTGCGCCGGGCCGGCGACGTGACCGGCGTGCTGCACCGCATGCAGGTCGGTGACATTGTAGGGGTGCGCGGCCCGTTCGGGCATGGCTTCCCGGTCGAACGCTTCCGGGGCAAGGACATCCTGTTCGCACCGGGCGGGCTAGGGCTGGCGCCGCTGCGCTCGCTGATCAACCAGGTGCTCGACGAGCGGGGCAAGTATGGGCGCGTGATCATCTTGTATGGAGCCAAGCATCCCTCGGAGTTGTTGTTCAAGGATGAACTGGCTGAGTGGGCGGCGCGCGATGACGTCGAGCTACACCTCACGGTGGACCGTCCGGACGAGACCTGGACGGGCAACGTCGGCGTCATCACCACGCTGTTCCCGAAGGTGCAGGTTTACGCCCGCAACACGGTGGCGGTGGTGGTCGGACCGCCGGTGATGTACCGCTTCGTGCTGATGGAGCTATTAGGCAAGGGCATTCCCGAGGGCAATATCTGGATGTCGCTGGAGCGGCGCATGAAGTGCGGCGTGGGCAAGTGTGGCCATTGCCAGATCAACAATGTTTATGTT
>CADDZL010000083.1 GCA_902812335.1 Chloroflexota bacterium
AAGAACCCGTCCCACCCGATCTGTGTTATGTCAACAACTTCGCCGACCCCCACCGCCCACGCGCCCTGCGCCTGCCGCCCGGGCGCGGCGAGGAACTGCGGCGCGATATGGCTGAGTTCGTTGGCCGCTGCCGCCAGGCCATCCCCAAAGCCTTCGAGAGTGAGGAGTATGAGCGCGAGAAGAACCGCCTGATAGCGGACCTCCAGACACGCCAGGCCAACGAGTTCGAGCGGCTGCAAGCCTACGTCCGCGAACACGGCTTCACCCTGGTCAAAGCCCCCGGCGGCCTGATCCTCACACCGGCAGTTAACGGCCAGCCGCTCACCGAGAAGGAATTGGAGCAACTGAACGACGAGCAGCGCGAAAAGGTGCGGCGGCTGCGCGAGAAGCTGGAAAAGGAGATGGAACGGGGGTTGCGCTCTATGCGCGAGGCCGAGAAGGAAATACGCGCCAAGTTGCATGAACTGGATGCCCGCACGGTCGTCTTCGCTACCGGCCACCTCGTTGAGGAACTCAAGGCCAAATACGCCGGCCTGGACGAGGTGATCGCTTATCTGGACAGCGTGCAGGCCGACGTCGTTGAGAATGCCGGCGATTTCCGCAAGCCCGAAGAGGGCGAGGCCGCCGGCCCCATGGCGCTGCTGGCGGCGCTGCCCCGCCCCACCTTCACCCGCTATCAGGTCAACGTCCTGGTGGACCGCTCCGGCAGCCAGGGCGCGCCGGTTGTCGTCGAGAGCAACCCAACCTACTACAACCTGATTGGGCGCATTGAGCACCAGGCGGCGCTGGGCGCGATCTATACCGACTTCACCCTGATTAAGCCCGGCGCGCTCCACCGTGCCAACGGCGGCTACCTGATCATTCCCGCCCGTGACGTGCTGATCAACCCCTTCGCCTGGGACGCACTCAAGCGGGCGATCAAGGACCGTTGTATCCGTATGGAGGAACTGGGGGCGCAACTCAGCCTGGTCAGCACCGTCACGCTGGAGCCGGAGCCCATCCCGCTTGACGTTAAAATCGTGCTCATCGGCAACCCCTTGCTCTATTATCTGCTCTACGCCTACGATGAGGATTTCCAGAAGCTGTTCAAAGTCAAAGCCGACTTCGCCACTATGCTCGACCGGACGCCGGAGAACGTGATGCAGTATGCCCTGTTCGTCGCAGCCATCTGCCGCCAGGAGGGGCTGCGCCCGTTCGAACGCGAGGCGATCGCGGCCGTCATCGAGCACGGCGCGCGTTTGGCCGGCGATCAAGAGAAGCTCTCGGCCCGCTTCGGCGAGATCGCCGACCTGCTGCACGAGGCCGACTTCTGGGCCGGGCGGAACGGCAACGGCCATGTCACCGCCGCCGACGTGCGCCGCGCCATCCAGGAGAAGCGCCAGCGCAGCAACCTGGTTGAAGAGCGCCTGCAGGAGGTCATTGCCCAGGGGACATTAATGATTGATGTGACCGGCGAAGCCATCGGACGGGCCAATGGTCTGTCGGTTGTCGAACTGGGCGACTACGCCTTCGCTTATCCCGGCCGGGTGACGGCAGTAGTCGCGGCGGGACGCGCCGGCGTGGTGGACATCGAACGCGAGGTCAAGCTGGGCGGCCCGATCCATAGCAAGGGTGTGCTTATTCTGACAGCTTACCTGGGGCATAAGTATGGCCAGGAGCAGCCTCTTAGCCTGACGGCCAGCCTGGTGTTCGAGCAATCCTATGGCATGGTTGAGGGTGACAGCGCCTCGGCGACGGAGACCTTTGCCCTGCTTTCGGCCCTGAGCGGCTTCCCGCTCAAGCAGAGCATTGCCGTGACCGGCTCGATCAACCAACATGGGCAGATCCAGCCCGTCGGTGGGGTGAACGAGAAGATCGAGGGCTTCTTCGACGCCTGCAAAGCCCGCGGTTTGACCGGCGAACAGGGCGTGATCATCCCCGCCGGCAACGTGCGCCACCTCATGCTGCGTGAGGATGTGGTCGAGGCGGTGCGGGCGGGCCAGTTCCACATCTGGCCGATCCGGACAGTGGACGAGGGGTTGGAGTTGCTGACCGGCCGGCCGGCGGGCGAACGCGGCCCGGACGGGGCCTACCCGGAGGGAACGGTCAACCGGGCAGTGGTCGAACGGCTGCGGGCCATCGCCGCAGCGGTTAAGGCCGAAATGCCCCAACCGGGGGCCGGGCGGGGGGACGACAAAGTTGAAAACCCTGCATCCACTGACTGAAATCGTGGCCTCAGTACCCCGGCGGCCGCCGGTACCCTCCGGTGACCTCGGCAACCTGCTCCGCTACATCCAGCAACTCCATCTCGTGCCAGCGCCGACCCACGATCTGGACGCCGATGGGCAGGCCCTCCGCCGAAAGGCCAATCGGCACGACGGCGACAGGATGGCCGGTCATGTTGAAGACCACGTTGCAGGCTACGGCCGCGATCAGCGGGGTCAGCTTCTGCCCTGCCACCTCAAGAGGGACGCTGGACTTACGGTGGGTATAGGCCGCCTGGGGAAACACCGGGCAGAGCCAGGCGTCCCAATCGCCGAGAAACCGCTCGATGCTGTCAATGATGGCTGCGCGTCGCTCGAATGCGCCCGCCATCCGTCGTGGATTGAGGCCAGCGCCCTTAACCAGGCCACGCACCAATGGGCCCCCGGCGACCCAAGCGGTCGGGATCAGGCTGCGGGCTTTGCGATAGAGTCGGGTCAACTTCGGCTGCAAAAGCGTGTCAATGGCGCTGACACACTCGGCAGCGACCTCCCAGGCCTCATCGTAGTCGAAACCCGCTGAAGTGTGGCGTTCCACCCGACAGCCCGCCTCGGCCAGCTTGCAGGCCAGTCCCTGCATCGCCGCCCGCACATCGGCCGACAGGGGGAAGCCGCCCAGGTCATCAGTCCAGGCGATGCGGCGCTGGCGCAGGGGCCGCCGCGCCTGAGCCTCGGGCGGGGGTTGTGCGCCGGCGAGTTCCGGCCCGGCAATGACCGATAGCGCCAGTCGCAGGTCGGTGACTGAGCGCGCCAGCGGCCCGACGCTGGACACCTCTCGCAGAGCTTCCCATCCTTCGGGCAGGCGCGCCGGTCGGGCGCTGGCGATCTGACCTTTCCCCAATTCACGGCCGCCGGTGAGCTTGAGACCGAAGATACCACAGAAATGGGCGGGCATACGGATCGACCCACCCAAGTCGCTGCCGATGTCCAGGGGAGACAGGCCCGCTGCCACTGCGGCCGCACTGCCACCGGAACTGCCGCCCGGCGTACACTCCAGCTTCCAGGGGTTGTTGGTCCGGCCAAAGATCGGGTTATCGGTGTGCTCACCCCGGCCCAGGAGGGGCACATTCGTCTTGCCCAGGATAATGGCTCCTGCCTGGCGCAGACAGGCCACCACCGTGGCATCCCGCTGCGGGACGTAAGTAGCCAGCGGCGGGTAGCCCGCCGTCGTGCGCATGCCAGCCGTCTCAAACACATCCTTAACAGTGACTGGCAGGCCATGCAGTGGCCCCCAAAGCTCACCCCGCGCCAGCGCCCGATCGGCTTCTCGGGCCCGCTGGCGGGCGCTGGCTTCATCCAGTGTAATGATGGCATTCAGCCTGGGATTGTGCTCGGCGATCTGGCACAGATGCGCTTCCAGCACCTCCACTGCTGTGACCTCGCGCTCACGGATGGCCTGCACCAACCGATAGGCCGGAAGAAAGACCAGGTCACTCACCAGCGCTATGGGTTCTGCCGTTGATCCCACAACTGGCGGGTGAGCTGCATCTGTCCCAGATGTTCCGCCGTGTGGCTGAGGGCCTGGGCCAGTGCCCAGGCTACGCGGACCCTGCGCCCATCCCTCGATGAAATGCGCTCTTCCTCCAGTTCCACCAGCATCAACCCTTCCAGCACGCGGTGGCTATGGTCCAGAGCATCTGCCAGATGTGTGATCAGCGTAGCCGCATCCAGGCCATGGGCGCGGAACTCCGCCGGCCGGTCACGGTGAGAGGGATCACGGCCCACGACGTCGCCGATCCAATAGCGTTCGGCCCCAGCCACATGGACCGCCAGGGCACAGAGTGAGTTTGCCCCCGGCCCCGGCACCCAATCCAGGGCCTCTTGCGGTAGACCCTCAATCGTGCTCCGGATGTCAGCGTGCAGTTTCCCCAGCCGCTCCAGATAATCCTCAAGCGCGGGTATCATCAGCCCTCCCCTTGGCGAGTGTCAAAGCAACCGTCAGCGGCTAAACGCTCAATGCCTCGGCAACCAGCTCATCTAGCGCTGTGGCGATCTCCTCTGCGGCCTGGGCCAGTTCGGGCGCAGCGGTGTAAATGGATTCACCCCGCTGGTCGGCTTCGACCGCTCTCGGCGTCGCTGGCAGCAGGCCCAGGACCGGCAGCCCGGCGCTATTCTCCAGGATAAACGCCCGGTCGGCCTCATCGCGCACCTTGTTGCCGACGACGAACAACCGCTGGATGCCGATGTCGCGCGCCAGGTCACGGATGCGGGCCGCGGTGGTTGTGCTGCGCTGGCCCGGCTCAACCACGATGAGCATGGCATCTACTGCCGACGCCGTCGCCCGGCCCAGGTGCTCCACGCCGGCGTACATATCCATGATCACCACTTCCTGACGGCGCAGCAGCAGATGGGTTACCAGATTCTTGAGCAGGACGCTCGGCGGGCAGATGCAACCGCTGCCTCCTTTCTGCACCTCGCCCAGTTCCAGCAGCTTGATGCCATCCTGCTCCACACTGAACCGATCGGGGATATCGCTGACGTAGGGGTTCATCTTGAACCAGCCACCGTAGGACCCCGGCTGCGATTCGGTGCGTTCGGCGATCAGTTCTTCCATCTCAGCGATAGGCACGATCCGTGCCACCTGCTCAGGTGGGAAGCCCAGCGCCGCCCCCAGATTGGGCGAGGGGTCGGCGTCAATCGCCAGGACGGACCGCCCCCGCGCGGCATAGATATGCGCCAGCAGGCTCGCCAGCGTTGTTTTGCCCACACCACCTTTACCTGTAATCGCAATTTTCATGAGATACTCCCTCGGTCATGCTGAGCGCAGCGAAGGGCCTCTGGCTGCCGCTGCGAGACGCTCCGCTGCGCTCAGGGTGACACTGCTGTGACAGCTACGCCATCGTTCGCGCCCCTGTCGGGCGTGGGATGGCGAGATCGGGTGCGCCCTGCCCGGACATGGTCGCCTGCGGGAAGCTGGCCTGGATCAACTCATGGATAATCTGGGCATACTTCACCTTCTCGCGGGCCATCTCGGCCAGGAAGGCCGGGCTCGTCCAGGGCTTGTAGATCGCCCCCGGTCCTGCCGCCAGCGCCGGCCCCGGCTCAATCTTATAGTAGCACGGGGCGCACACACGCGCCATTTCCGGCGCTTCATAGAAACGGTTAAAGCCGCCGAACGAGTCGGACAGGTAAATGTGCAAATCCAGCGGCATGTCTACCGCCTGGCGGATCGAGGCCAACTGCGGCAGACTGAGGTCACCCACCGGGTTGAACGTGCTCGCGCCGAGCGATTGCAGCAGCTTGCCGCCGGCAGCCGAGGCGTGACCAGCGAAGACCGAGAGTTTGAAGATCACGTCCGCCGGGATGTCGCCCCGCCTCTTCAACTCGCCCAGCAACCACAGCAGTCCTTCATCTATCACCAGGAAACCGCGGAAGCCGATGTCAATGCAGCGCAGAAACTCGGCCACAACGTAGCTGAGCTGGTCGCTGCCACGATAGCGCAGGCCCGATAGCGCGCCTTCCGGTGTTGCCAACTGCCGCCCCACGTCCCAGCCGGAGCGCGGCCCCGGCGTGATGATCACTTCAACTTTGGCATCGGCAGCGATCTGGGCGAAGTCGCGCAATTCGACATCGTCGAGCAACGTCGAGCCCATGACGGTGCAGATCAGCCGGTGGATGGGCATCTCGCGCCTGGCCATCTCGTCCACCAATGCCTCCAGCGTGCTGGGCCGCTCAACGCCGGATATTTCCATGCGGTACCAGGCGCCATCGGGGAAGCGCTTGGTGCTGGTGGGCAGGTCGTAGGCGTCGCGGCCGGGGATGCCGCACGCCTCGATCATCTTCTGAACTTCGTGGATGTCACGCATGGCCCTTCTCCTGACTGTATTTGTCCTCCGCCACCAGCGCCTTCAGTTCAGCCAACTGCTCATCCTTGATGGTGAAGCCGTGCTTAGGCTCCGGGAAGGTCCCATCGCGCACTTCGCTGATATACTGCTTCAGCCCACCCAGGATAACCTCAGCGACGTTGGCATACTGTTTGGCGAATCTGGGCGTGAAGTCGGGATACAACCCGAACATGTCGTGGAAGATCATCAGTTGTCCGTCGCAGTACGGCCCGGCGCCGATGCTGATGATGGGGATCTGGGCCCGTTCGGTAATCAGCTTGCTGACGCGGTCGGGCACACACTCCAGCAGGATCGAAAACGCGCCGGCCTCCTCCAGCGCCGCCGCGTCGTCCATAATGCGCTTGGCCATAAGCGCATCCCTGCCCTGCACCTTGAAGCCGCCCAGCATGGACATGCTCTGTGGCGTCAGCCCCAGGTGGCCCATGACCGGGATGCCGGCCCGTACAATCGCCGCGACACGGCTCGCCATGCTGACGCCGCCCTCCAGTTTGACGCCGTCGCAGGCCGACTCGGCCATGAAGCGGCCGGCGTTGATCACGGCGACCTCATCGGAGGGCTGATACGTCATATAGGGCATATCGCCCAGGACGAAGCCGTACTTGCAGCCGTTGGTCACGGCGCGGGCATGGGCGACCATGATGTCCATGGTCACCGGCAGGGTGGTCTTGTTGCCCAGCTCGGTCATGCTCAGGCTATCGCCGACGAGCACGATGTCAATGCCGGCCTTGTCCACGAGCACGGCCTGGGAATAGCTGTAGGCCGTGATCATGGTGATCTTCTGCCCCTGCCGTTTCATCTCCATCAATCGCGGCAGGGTCATCTTCTGTCGTTCTTCCATGTCTGCCTCCTTCCGCCTTAGCCAGAATAGACCCAAAGCGCTTCACCCACTAGTGCCAGATGTCACACAAGCCGCTGACAAAGCTCACATTAAAGATTGAGCCGGCTTGCCAGCCTCCGGCCTGGGTGATACAATCCTCCCTGAACAACAGACGCTTAAGTCCTTCGTATTCAACTCTGGGAGGTGCCCTTGAAAGTCCGTATCCTATCTGAGGAAGACTTGCGTGCCGCCATCGGGATGAAAGAAGCCATCGCCGTTGTCGCCCGGGCCTTCAGCCAGCTCTCCGGCGGCCGGGCCAGGGTGCCGGTGCGCAGCCGCATCGAGACGGCCAGTGGCATCGCCCTCTTCATGCCGGCGTATCTCCAGGATAGCGCCGATCTGGCGGTGAAGATCGTCTCGGTCTACAACCGCAACCCGGACCTGGGCTTGCCAACCGTCAGCGCCATCGTCGTGGCCCTGGATGCAAAGACCGGCAGGCCCCTGGCGATCATGAACGGGACCTGGCTGACTGCACTGCGCACGGGGGCCGCCTCCGGCGTCGCCACCGAGTTGCTGGCGCGCCGTGACGCCAGCACCGTGGCTCTCTTCGGCGCCGGTGTCCAGGCACGAACACAACTGCTGGCCGTCTGCACCGTGCGGGACGTGCGCGAAGTGCGCGTGTATGACCCCTCCTACTTCAAGGCGGAAAGCCTGGCCGACGATATGGGCGGCTTGGGCGTGGTTCCGTCGAAGGTCACCCCTGTCAACACGCCCAAAGAAGCCATCCTGGACGCCGACATTGTGGTCACGGCCACCACCTCCACCCGCCCGGTCTTCAATAGCAAAGACGTCATGCCGGGGGCCCATATCAACGGCATTGGCTCTTATACCCCGGAGATGCAGGAGATTGATGCGGAAACGGTCAGGCGGGCCAAGATCGTCGTGGATTCACGTGAAGCCTGCCTGGCCGAGGCGGGGGATATTATCATTCCCCTGCGCCAGGGCCTCATCTCAGAGTCACACATCTACGCCGAGATCGGTGAGATCATCAACGGCTCCAAGCCTGGCCGGGTATCGGCCAGAGAGGTGACCCTGTTCAAGTCGGTAGGCAACGCGGTGCAGGATGCAGCCGTCGCCGGCTACATCTTGCGCGCAGCCGAGAAAAAGGGATTGGGGACGCTGGTCGAGTTGTAGGGACGAAGCATGCTACCTCAGACAGCAGATGTCATCATCATCGGCGGGGGCGTGATGGGTGCCAGCACCGCCTACCACCTGGCCCGGCGTGGCCAACGCAACGTCGTGCTGCTGGAGCGCGAACCGTTCTTCGCCACCGGTGCTACCGGAAAGAACGCTGGCGGTATCCGCCACCAGTTCGCCACCGAGATCAACATCCGGCTCTCCCTCAAAAGTATCGCCATGCTGGAGCACTTCGAAGAGGAACTCGGCCAGGCGATTGATCTCCGCTTTTGTGGTTATCTCTTCTTGCTGACACGCCCGGAGGATGTAGCTACCTTCCGCCACAACGTCGCCCTCCAGCACCGGCTGGGTGTCATGACCGAGTGGCTGACGCCGGATGAAGTTGCCCGGCGCGTGCCGCTGCTGCACACGGACGATGTCCTGGCAGGCACCTTCTACGCCCGCGATGGCCTGGCCGACCCTGCAGGTGTGACCCAGGGTTACGTTAATGGCGCGCGGCGTCTGGGGGCGCAATTGCTGACCGATATCGAGGTCACTGGTATCATCGTCGAAAACGGTCGTGTGCGCGGCGTCCGAACACGCCAGGGCGACATTGCAACACCTGTCGTCGTCAATGCAGCCGGGCCATGGGCGGCCCTGGTCGGGCGCATGGCCGGGATAGACATCCCGGTACAGCCGGTGCGGCGCCAGATGCTCGTCACCACCTCCCTGCCGGAGGTGCCGGCTGACTTCCCCTTCGTGATTGACTTCGCTCAGAGCCTGTATTTCCACCGCGAGGGCGAAGGGCTGCTGACGGGGATGTCGAATCCAAATGAGCCGCCGGGATTTGACGAAAGCGTCGATCCGGACTGGGAGCTGGTCCATCTTGAGGCGGCGGTGCAACGCCTGCCCCTGCTGGAGCGCGCCGGCCGGGCGGCGGCCTGGGCCGGGCTCTATGAGGTTTCGCCCGACGCCCACCCGATCCTGGGACGTGTGGCCGAACTGGAGGGCTTCTACTGCATCAACGGCTTCAGCGGTCACGGCTTCATGCACGGCCCCATCGCTGGCTTGCTCCTGGCCGAAGAGATCCTCGACGGGGCTGCCCACACGCTGGACATTACGCCCCTGCGGCTGGACCGCTTCCATGCAGGTAGTGCAATACGAGAGTACAATGTAATCTAAGCAGCCTGCCTGCGTATATGGACATCGAAGAGATCAAAGCTAAGATCCGTGCCAATCAGTACGTCTATACCTCAACACGCCGAGAGCGAGCGCAGGATCGAGCGGCACTTCTTCGCCATTCACAGTAAGGCTGAAAAGCCAGACCGCTACATCGAGATGCCGGCGAAGGCTTACGCATAGCATCAGTTAGCATGATTAGGCTATGATGAAACCTGTCCAGGTCATGGGTCTCGTCTCCTATGCTCGCAGGCGCAGAAACACGCACGGCGTATGCGCCTTGTATGCCAGATAGCTCTCGCCAGACCTGAGCACCAGCTCTCGTTCCTCAAACAGCTTGAGCCAGATGACAGCCCGCCGGTCTAGTTGATGTTGTAACTATTCCACAAACAATCGGCAATGTAAGCGTCGGCGCGATCGTTCTCGGTCGCAAACCAATCCGCCGGCAGCCGGCCCTGACGCACCGCCTCGGCCACCTGCCGGACGAGCAGGGCAACATCTACGCCCTCCGGGCAAGTCACGGCACACGGCTTCGGCCCCTCACAGGTGGCACACCGCCCGGCCCGGTAGAGCGCCGGCAGGCTGCGCAGTTGCTCTTCCCCTGGCCCGGCCTCAATACGGTTGAAGGTATGGTACATCGCTTCCCCTTTCCGGCCTACTATCACTTTGATGGATTGATAGCAGGCTTTTCAAGGATGATAGGCGATCTATGATATCGGTTCAAGTGGCGAATGTGACCTTTAAAGGATGACAAATGTCATCAGGTCAGCTTTGGCCCACACTTCCTGAACGTGATATAATAGCGCCTGGCCCGGAGAGGTAGCGTAGTCTGGCCTAACGCGCGCGCCTGGAGAGCGCGTGAGCAGCAATGCTCCGTGGGTTCAAATCCCACCCTCTCCGCCTGTACTCACGGCCGTGCCCGGCCTGGGCGAGATGGCCCTGCCCAGGCCGGCGAAGCCCCTTTGGTCACCTGTTTCCGTGTCTCCCACCGGCAGCGGAGGCGATCTCCTCCGCCCGCTCGGTCCGCACGTAGCGCGCAGTGGCCCAATCAATCAACCAGGGTGCCAGCCGGTTCAAGATCACTGCAATTGTGAGCGGCCAGGGAAGGATCACCTGGCGGCGCGGCCGGCGGGCCAGGTCCACAACTGCCTGCGCCACCCGGTCCGCCGAAAGGCGCAATAGGCCGGGCGTGGTCAGCCCGGTCCGGCGTTCGATGTGCGCTTCCTCACCGAACTCCGTCTCCACCCCGCCCGGGCAGATCAGCGAGACCCGGATGCCCCAGGGTGCAACCTCGCGTCGCAGCGCCTGGGTGAACCCGTCCACGGCAAACTTGCTCGCGGCGTAAGCGGTGTAACCGGGCGTAGCGATCTTGGCAGCCATCGAAGCCATATTGATGATATGGCCACTGCGTTGACGCTGCATAACGGGCAGGACGGCCCGCGTGAGCGCGATCAAGCCGAGGGTGTTGACTTCGAATTGCAGGCGGATTTCGTCGGGTGTGAGGCCTTCCAGCCAGCCGATGCGGCCCAGGCCGGCATTATTGAAGAGGATGTCAACACGCCCAAAGCGGTTGAGGACTGCCCCCACCAGGGCCTCAATGTCCTGAGGCCGGGTCACATCCGTTGGCAGAACCAGCGCCTCGCCGCCGGCCCGTTCGATCTCGCCCGCCAGGGTCTGGAGCCGATCAACGCGCCGGGCCGCCAGGGCCAACCTGGCCCTGGCGCGGCTGAAGGCACGCGCTGTCGCCGCGCCGATGCCGCTCGATGCGCCGGTGACAATGACGACCTGGCCGCGAATGTCCGTCATCCATTGCGCCCATTGACGCCGCGCAGCAGCGCAATATAGGGAAGGTTGCGGAACTGCTGCTTGTAGTCCATGCCGTAACCTACAACAAAGCGATCAGGGATCTCAAATCCGCGATAGGCTACAGGGATGTCAATGAGCCGTCGCCGCGGACGGTCCAGCAGGACACACATCTTCAGGCTGGTCGGGCGGCGCGCCCGGAGCGTGCGCAACAAATAGGCGGCGGTCAGGCCGGTATCCACGATGTCTTCGACCAGCAGCACATGGCGGCGAGCGATAGGGTGGTCGAGGTCCTTGAGCAGGCGCACGCCTTGCTCACCCGGGCGGTAGGGCGAAATCGCCATGAAATCCACGCTTACCGGGAGACGAATTGACCGCATCAGGTCAGCCATGAAGATGAAGACCCCCTTGAGCACGCCCACCAGAACCAGATCACGCCCGGCGTAGTCGCGCGTGATGGCTGCGCCCAGTTCCGCCACGCGGGCCTGCAACTGCTGCGATGTGATCAGCGTCTCGCCCAGGCTAGGCCCGGCAGAGGCGGCCGGGACCATCAGTGCGGGCCGGGGAGCAACGCTATTCATTTAGCTCGCCCGTCCGCCGGCCGCGCGCTGCTATGGGCCACGGCTGATTGACCGATCAGCTCCTCCCGCCGCGATTCCAGGCCGTGCTTCATCAGGATCTCATCAAAGCCGCCCCGATCGACCAGCTTGATGCGGATGTGGGGATAAAGCTTCTGTAACTGGCGCACCTTGCGGTGCTTACGGGTGGTCAGCCCCTGTTGGAGGGTCGTCAGTTCGACGTACAGGTCGTATTCGGGCAGATAGAAATCGGGGGTGAAGGCCTCAAGCACTTTCCCCTCCTCGTCCCAGACCAGGGAGAAAGTCCTGGGCTCATACTGCCAGGCAATGCGATAGAAATCGAGGATCTGGGCAAACTCGGCTTCACTGGGATGAGCAAAAGCCACCGGCTGATGCACGATCGCACGCTTCATCCGCCCCATTCGCCTGGCTCACCCTCCCCTACCGGCTGCGCCACCCCGGCTGGCGCGCCCGATCTGCCTGGCCGACGGCCATCAACGCCCCTGCCGCAGGCCGACCCGCTGCGACTCTCGGCTCCGATACCGCCTGCATGTCAACACCCTGCCTGACTTACCCCCACATGTGTGCCCGGGTTCATTATTCACCGCCATATATATTACTCCCATATTCGTCCAGTGTCAAGTCCCAACCCCCCATATATGGCGATAATTCTCACGTTTCTCTCAGGAAACATTATAGCATGGGAACTGACGCCACCAGCCAGATTTGAGACCAAAGTACTACAATACCATAGAAGCGAGCAGGACGTAGTAACCGATTCGCCTGGGCCAGCGCAGCCTTCAGGCAAGGCAAATGCGCGTTGAGCCGGTCGGTGGCGCACTAAGGTGGTGGAGCGCTGATCGTGATCGAGGCCCCGCATGTCTCGTAGTTGCCATCCGGTTTGACCACGACCAGCCGGAAAAGATAGGGGCCGGGGCTGAAGGGGATCGCATTCCATGTGCCCAGGAGTCCGCTGGCTGGATGCGAGAACGTCGCCAGGGTGACCCAGGCATCGCCTGTGCCCGGCCCTTTAAGCTCAAACTTGTAAAAGGAGAATTGCTGCAATTGGGCCTGCCCGTGCACTTCAACCGTACCGCTGACCTCAGCCCCATCACCGGGCGCAGTCAGGCTGACCAGTGGGTTAGCGCAATGCGGCGGCACACCGGCTGAAGCCCTGGTGGGCTCTGGCGTAGGCGTGGCCGGCGTCGCCGTGGCCGCCGGCGT
>CADDZL010000084.1 GCA_902812335.1 Chloroflexota bacterium
ATCCCGTTCGTGGTCCAGGGCTTCGTCCGCAACATGCCGGAGTGGATGGCGGCAGCCGACGTGCTCATCACCAAAGCCGGGCCAGGGACGATTGCCGAGGCGTTCATCGCCGGGCTGCCGCTGGTGCTTAACGGCTTGGTCCCCGGTCAAGAGGAGGGCAACGTCACCTACGTCGTGGACAACGGTGCCGGTGTATGGGAGCCGGAGCCGGAGCGCATCGCGGCACGGTTGGCGGAATGGCTGGGGCCGGGCGCGGCAGCGCTGCGACAGATGGCCGAAGCTTCGCGCCGGCTGGGGCGGCCGGGGGCGGCGCGGGCGATTGCGGATGAGGTGATGAGGTTACTCAAGCCGCCGGCAGCGTAAAGCGGAAGACCGAGCCGCGTCCCGGCTCGCTCTCGGCCCAGATACGGCCGCCGTGCGCCTCGACAATGTGTTTGGCGATAGCCAGCCCCAGGCCGGTGCCACCGCCGCCGCGCGCCCGGTCAGCCCGGTAGAAGCGCTCAAAAATGCGCGGCAGGTCCTCCGGCGCAATGCCGCTGCCTGTATCCCACACCTCGATCACGACTTCTTCCGCCCCTGCCTCTGCCCCCTGCCTTTTGCTATCACTCAGGGTGACATTCCTCCTGGCCCCCATAACACCTATGGTCCCGCCCTCTGCTGTGAACTTGATAGCATTGTGCAGCAGGTTGACGATGACCCGGCTGACCTGTTCGGGATCAGCCAGCGCGGTTAGGTCGGGTGGGACATCTAGGGCGATATGCTGGCGCTTGCGCTCGGCCTGAGGCCGCAAGCGCGCTACCGGCTCGCTGATCAGATCGGTGACGCGCACTGGGACCAGTCTGAGCAGAGCCTGGCCGGATTCGATCTGGCTCAGATCGAGCAGTTCCTGGGCGAGCTGGCTGAGCGCATCTACTTCGACGGCGATCTGCTCGATCAGGTGCCGCATGAGTTCAGGCTCAGGCGTGGGATCGCCCTGGAGCGTATCCAGGAGCAGGCGGATCGAGGCCAGAGGCGTGCGCAACTCGTGGGAGATATTGGCGACGAAATCCCGCCGCGCCCGGCCCAGGCGCTGCAACTCGCTCACGTCCTGTAAGGCCAGGACCGCACCATAGCGCGCGCCCGCGCCCAGGGGCATGGCCCGGGCGCGCAAAGGCCGGTCCCCCACGAAGAATTGACGGTCCAGGTCATCGCTGCCGCTCAGGGCAGCCGCCAGCAGGTCGTCCATGTCATGGTGGCGGGCGACCTCGATGAAGCTCCGGCCGATGGCCTCCTGTGTCCCCAGAAGCGCGCGCGCCGCCGCATTGATAGCCCGGATGCGCCGGTCGCGGTCTACCACGACCAGGCCGTCGAAGGCGGCCTCGGCCAGCCCGGCCAGTTCGTCGCCAGCGGCTTCCAACTGCGCCTGGTTGGCCGATGCCTGGCGACGCAGCCGGCTGATCTCGGCCAGCAAGGCCCCGCGCTCGGCCATCGCCCGCCGCCAGGTCAACCCTGCGATAACCAGGGCGACCACCAGGATGGCGGGGATCCACCAGTCGCTCATGGCTTAACCCTCAAAGCGATAGCCCACGCCGCGCACCGTGACAATGCGCTGCGGGTTGGAGGGATCGGCCTCGATCTTCTCACGCAGCCAGCGGACGTGCACGTCCACGGTCCGGCTGTCGCCCAGGTAGTCGTAGCCCCACACCTGGGTCAACAGCAAGTCGCGGGAGAGGACCGCACCCTGGTTACGCATCAGCTCGGCCAGCAGATCGAACTCCTTGTGGCTGAGCTTGAGTTCAACGCCGCCCTTGGTCACGCGGCGGGCGGTCAGGTCGAGGGCCAGGTCGCCGGCGACGATCTGGTCGTGGCGTGGGGCTGGGGCGCGGCGCAACACCGCCCGCACCCGCGCCAGGAACTCGCCCAGCCCGAACGGCTTGACGATGTAATCGTCGGCGCCGGTCTCCAGGCCGATGATTTTGTCCATCTCAGTGCCGCGCGCGGTCAGAATGATGATGGGCGTTTCCGTCTCGCGCCGCAGGATGCGACACACCGACAGGCCGTCAAGCACCGGCAGCATCAGGTCCAGGATGACCAGATCAGGGGATTCGTTGTGGGCGCGTTCCAACCCGGCCTCGCCGTCGGCGGCCAGGATGACCTCATAGCCCTCGCGCCGCAGATTGTAGGCCAGGGTCTCGGCCAGGGTCGCCTCATCCTCGACCAGCAGGATTTTCGTCATGGATCGACATCCGCTTCAGGCGGATGCTGGAATTATCCAATAGTCGCCGGGAATAGGCAAGGTGCGGACAATGGACGGGTGTGTATCATGGTAGGGGCAAGGAGGGCCCGGAGCTGAAGCTCCGGCCTGAAAGCACCAAGCCCCGCAGGGCTTCGCTTTTTCAGTACGAGACTTTAGCCTGGCAGCCTCTGCTCCGCGATGAAGGCCTCCAGGCGCATGCGGATTTCGTCCCGCACCCGGCGGAAGACCGCCAGCCGTTCTTCCGCGCTGCCGGTCGCCTCGGCCGGGTCGTCCAGGGGCCAGTGCAGCCGTCGCGCCGGGCCGGGGTAGACCGGGCAGGCTTCGGCCGCCGGAGCACAAACCGTGATGACATGATCGAAAGGCTGACCGAGGAATTCATTCATGGACTTGGAGCGGCCATGGCTGATGTCTATTCCGACCTCGGCCATAGCCCGGATGGCCAGCGGATGGACGTATCCGGCCGGGGCGCTACCGGCGCTGAAGGCCTGAAAGCGGTCGCCCGCCAGGGCGTTGAGCCAGCCCTCGGCCATCTGCGAGCGGGCCGAGTTGCCGGTGCACAGGATCAGAACACGCATCTTCTCCGGCAGACGATCCTCCATACCCGGAAGCATCGCCTCTCACCCAAACCGCCCGGTCACGTAATCCTCCGTCCGCTTGTCCTTCGGGCGGGTGAAGATGGTCTGGGTCGGCCCTACCTCGATCACGGTCCCGGCGCGGCCCTCGACCAGCATCATCATAGCGGTGATGTCCGAGACACGGGCCGCCTGTTGCATGTTGTGGGTGACGATGACGATAGTATACTCCTGCTTCAGTTGCTGCATCAACTCCTCGATTTTGAGCGCCGCAATGGGGTCGAGCGCCGAGGCCGGCTCGTCCATCAGGATCACCTCAGGTTCGACGGCCAGCGCGCGGGCGATACACAGCCGCTGTTGCTGGCCGCCGGATAGCGCCAGGCCGGATTGGTTCAGCTTGTCCTTGACCTCATCCCACAGGGCCGCCTGCACCAGACTGGTCTCAACGATCTTGTCCAGTTCGCGCCTGTCCCGAATCCCATATAAGCGCGGCCCATAGGCCACATTATCGTAAATGCTCTTGGGGAATGGATTGGGGCGTTGGAAGACCATCCCCACCCGGCGGCGGACATCCACCACATCCACCCCAGGCGCATAGATATTCTCGCCATCCAGCACCACCTGACCCTCGATGCGCACGCGGGGGGTCAGGTCGTTCATACGGTTGAGGCTGCGCAGGAACGTGGACTTGCCCACGCCCGACGGCCCGATGATGGCGGTGATGCGATGTTCCGGGATCGATAGATTGATGTCGGCCAGGGCGCGAAAGTCGCCGTAGTAAACCGACAAACCGACGATCTGCATCTTTATCCCCGCAGCCGTATGCACGGCCTCGTCTTCACGCGCCCGTGCCAGGACTGAACTCAGGACGTTAACACGAACAGATTCCTCTACCATCCTTCCGTTATCTCCAATCGTTGAATTGGCTTCGCGCTCCACGCTCTAGGCTCCACGCAGTTGCCTTTGCCGCCAGCCGACCAGCAAACGGGCTGCGACGTTCAGCCCCAGCACCAGAATAATCAGCACCAGCGCCGTCGTCCAGGCTTTGTCGTGCCAGTCCTTGTACGGCGCGATGGCATAAACGAAAATTGTGTGCGGCAGGGCAGCCATGGGCTGGGTGATGTCGGTGTTCCAGAAGGGATTGCCGAAGGAGGTGAGCATCAATGGCGCAGCCTCGCCTGCGACGCGCGCAATGCCCAGCATGACACCCGTAATCACCCCCTCTAACGCTGCTGGCAGCATGACTTGCAGCGACGTCCGCCACTCCGGTGCTCCCAGCGCCAGACTGGCCTCGCGTAGACCGCCCGGCACCAGCTTCAACATCTCCTCCGTCGTGCGGACGACCGTCGGCAACATGATCACGGCCAGCGCCAGGCCGCCCGCCAGCGCGGAGAAGTGCTTCATCGGCAGGACGAGGATGGTATAGGCAAAGATGCCGACCACAATGGAGGGCACGCCGGATAAGACGTCGGTGCCGAAGCGCAGGGCCACGCCCAGTGGCGTGTTGGGGCGGGCAGCCGCGTAGATAGCCGCCAGAATGCCCGGCGGGATGGAGAACAGACAGGCCAAACCAACCAGGATCGCCGACCCGACGATGGCGTTGCTCACGCCGCCACCCGGCACACCAACAGGCGTGGGCAGGCGAGTGAAGAAGTCGAGGCTGAGAAAGCGCCCCCCTTGCTGGATGACGTAAACGAGGATCCAGACCAGCGGCACGGTGGCCGCGAGCGCTGCCAGGCCGGTGAGCCCCAGCATCACGCTGTTGACCGCGCGGCGCAGCCAGAAGCGCCGCCGACGGCGAGCCTGAAGAGCTACACGGCCCACTGCGACACTCATGCGCGCACCTCCTGCGGGGCCCGCCGCGCTACGCTCCAGACCAACACACGGGCGATCAGGTTCAGCCCTAACGTCAGTACAAATAAGACCAGGCCGATCTCGATCAAGGCGTGCAGGTAGAGATCATAGGTGGCCTCGGTAAACTCATTGACGATGATCGAGGACATGGTATAGCCGGGATGGAGCAGCGACGGGGTGAGATCGAGGTTGTTGCCGATCACCATCGTGACGGCCATCGTCTCGCCCAGCGCCCGGCCTAATCCCAGGATCACCGCCCCCAGGATGCCGGACAGGCCGTAGGGGATGAGCACCTGCCAGATGGTCTCCCACTCGGTAGCACCCAGCGCCAGCGATGCCTCACGTTGGCTGCGCGGAACGGCCCGGAACACATCGCGGCTGACCGCGCTGATCGTCGGTGTGATCATGATCGCCAGGATCAACCCGGCTGCCAGCCGGCTGGGGCCAAATACCGGCCCCGCGAATAGCGGCAGGAAGCCGAAGCTGTGGTTCAAGGCAGTGGCGACCGGGCGAGCAATGGTTGGGATCAGCATATAGAGCCCCCATAGCCCGTAGATCACGCTGGGCACAGCCGCCAGCAGTTCAACCAGGAAACCCAGCGGCGTGCGCAGCCAGTCGGGGGCCAGTTCGGCCAGGAAGACGGCGATGCCCAGGCTGACCGGCACGGCCAGGGCCAGCGCCAGGAATGAGGTCTCCAGCGTCCCCAGAATGAACGGCAGTGCGCCGAACTCCTGAGCCACCGGGTCCCAGGTGGTGGTCCACAAGAACTTCAAACCATAGGCGGCGCGTGCCAGGGCTGAGTTCTGCCATAGCTCGTAGCCGATGGCAGCGACCAGCACCAACACAATCAAGGCAGCACCCGCCAGCAACAGGCTAAAAGGCCGGTCCCCGTGGCCGGTGAGGCGGCCCAGCCTGCGCATCCATAATGCCTGCTTCTGCGTTCTGGCTCTGATGGTCATAGCACGTGATCTCCCCGCAGCAATAAGCACAGGAATGTATGATGCGTGATACGTAAGGCTTCACGTATCACGCATCATGCATCATGACGATAGCTCGCGTGGGATTACGGATTGGCCAGCGGCTTGCCCTGGCAGGTGATCTGGTTCAGTCTGGCCAGCACCTGCTGGTGCACGTTGTCCGGCAGGGGAACGTACTCCAGTTCCGTGGCGAACTTAGAACCCTGATCGGAGAGCGCCCACTTGATGAACTGGATGAGCTTTTGGGCCTTGATGCAGTCTGTCTGATCCATATACACGATCAGATAGGTGTAGCCGGCGATAGGCCAGGAGTCCTTGCCGGGGGCATTGACGATCGAGCGGGCCAGCGTGTCCGGCATAGCGCCGCCGAAGTCGGCCATAGCGTTCTGGGTCGTCTGGGCGCCGGCGGTGACGATGTTGCCGGCAGCGTTCTTCATCCTGGCGATGGGCAGGTTGTTCTGCCTGGCGTAGGCCAGCTCGACGTAGCCGATAGCGCCGTCATTCTGGCTGACCGTACCGGCCACACCTTCATTGCCCTTGCCACCCAGCCCGACCGGCCAGTTGACCGAGGTCCCCTTGCCGACCTTATCTTTCCACTCGGCGCTGACCGTTGAGAGGTAGTCGGTGAAGATGAACGTCGTGCCAGAGCCATCCGAGCGGTGGACCACGACGATGTCCTTGTCCGGCAGCGTCAGGTTGGGGTTGAGTGCGGCGATGGCCGGATCGTTCCACTTGGTGATCTTGCCCAGGAAGATGTCCGCCAGCGTCTGGGCATCGAGCACCAGCGGGTCCTTGCCCTTGAGTTCTGAGACATTGTAAGTGGGCACGTCTGCGCCGGCCACGGTCGGCAGCATTTGCAGCCTGGCCGGTTGCACGTCTTGGTAGTCCTGATCCTGGAGGATGGCATCCGAGCCGGCGAAATCCACCGTCTTGGCCTTGATTTGCTTGATGCCGCCGCCTGAGCCGATGGACTGGTAGTTGAATTTGACGCTGGTGTCCACGAAAGCGTACTCGTAGAACCAGCGGCTATACAGGGGGAACGGAAAGGTGGCCCCTGCGCCGTTGATCAGCAGGGTGCCGGCCGCCGGCTGGTTGGGCGCTTGGGTGGGGCTACCGGCCACTTGAGTGGGCTGACCCGATTGTGGGGCCTGGGTCGGAGCGATACCCGCAGCCGGTTGCCCGCCACAGGCGGCGATGATCAGCCCGGCCAACACGGCCAGGGACAATAGCCCAAACTTCTTAGCCATTCGCATCTTCTTCTCCTTGAATAAGCATAAATGTCGGTAGCCGTCCGGCTACCGACTCTACTATACCCAGGCGGATTTAAGGCCACTTAAAGCCTTCTTTAAGAGTATGTTAAAGGGTGGAGAAGCCACAACGTCGGCATCGCCTTGCCTGGAGCCACTCTCGTGCCTTTGGAACAGTTGGGAGGAGCAAGGCCAATCTTGCTCCCCCTTTCGATCCGCCTGGGGCTGGCCGGCATATCCTCCTCATCGGGGATTCGAGGAACGGATTGAGGAGTATACCCCTTCCCAGCGTAAACTGCCGTAGGTGGGCACGTTCGCGCGCCGCCCGGCGACGGTGTTGCCCAGCCGGTAGTCGGTCTTGGAGGGCTGGAGGTCGGATGCGACCGGGCGGGCAGCCGGGCTCATACCGGGGAAGGTGAGCTTGAGGTGGATGTCGTAGCCCTCTCCCCCGGCCCCTCCCCTCATAGGGGAAGGGGTTGAGGGGTTAGGTCTTCTGACCACCGTCAGCCACAGGGCATCGTCGGTGAGCCACCAGGACGCGCAGTTGAAAACGGACGCGGAGGGTCAAACTGGCCGGTGTTCGGCACGAACAGGAGAGGACGGCTACGGAGTGCGGTCTCAACCCGCGCTCGGCCAGGCGCTGCCAAGAAGGTGTTTGAAGCGCTGCCGGTGTCTGGCGGCTGAGTTGGCGTGCTGGAGGTGGCTGCCCATTGTGGTTTTCCTCTTGTGGCCGGTCTAACCCCCTGTCTCATCTCTGATGCCGAACGGTCTGAGGCAGAAGAGCCGAAGTAACACGATGGATACGGTCTGTTGTCGAAGCTGTTGCACTATCGCGGGAGTGCAATGGGGGCTGACTGTTCCGCAAGCCAGATTCCGCAGCGCCCGGGAGGGCCAGTTCCCGGGCGCTGCGTTGTGGGAGAAGGGGTTGAAAAGTGGAAAAAGACGAAAAATCCGGCCGACTGCCCTGGTTCGGCTAGTTGTAGCCTCCCCAGCCGGTAGGCCGACGGCCATCGGCGGGCCCGGCCTGCTCCCCGGCCCCGATCTGCACCTCCTCCGGGACGGCTACAAATTTCGAGTTCCACGACATGTCCAACACCAACCGGCCCCGGTCCACCCGGCCCTGGCTCTGAATTTCGAGCGTCACGGTGGGCTCTGGCCGCAACCACATCTCACGCCGGTTGACTTTGACTTGGACCGCGCCGTTACGCAGGCCGGCCGCGATCTGCTCCAGGTAGGCAGCCGCCTCAGCCGCCGATAACTCCATTTCGACGCGCAAACGGTCCGTGGGCATCATCTCCTCCATGAGTTCAGACGCTTCCCCAGGCCAGGTTGACCTGCAGGCCATCGGGGGTGCCATCTATCCGCAGGTCCACCCTTTCACCCGGCTGAAGCACCACCTGACGGTGGCTGGCCCGTACCCGGACCAAGCCGCGCCGCATCCCGGCCGCGATCCGGTCGAGGATGTCAGCGGCCTCCTCGGCCGGGATTATGACTTCCACATCCAACTCGTCAGCCATTTCGATTCTCCATGCTCAAACTAACCCTGTTCTCCATAGCGCTTCTCATCTCGATAACAGGATATTCGATTCAGATTAAGTGTGTTTCAAGGCTGAGTTAAGAGCGTGTTAAGAATAGAGGTCAGACTCTAATAGTCCACCTCGCGGCTGAGAACGGTCAGCGCCAGCAGCGTTGTCTGGCCAACCTGCTTCAGTTTCTGAGGGTCTATGGTTTCCAGGACATCCCCGACTGTGTGTGCCGTCCGATCCGAGCCGTCCCAGCTCACATAGGCGCTCAGGGCAGATCGGCCACCGAAGCCCGGCCTGGCCAACAGGCCGAAATGAGGGCCCTGCCCACGGGCGGTAGTGGCGACGCCCAGGCGGCTGGCTGCTCCCCGGAAGAGCTGGGTCAGCCGATAGCTGCTTCCCTCTCCCAGCGCGATCCCCTGGCCGGCGCCGGCCCCAACCCCGCTTAGTTCGATTACTGCTTCCACAGTCAGGCTATTGAAGCCCACCCTGGCATTCATGATGTCGAACACGCTCAGGCTCTCGCCCCGTTCACCACCGCTCCAAGCGACGAAGACCACGGTCTTCTTGGGTTGGTATGGGCTCTGTTTCAGAGCGCGTGCCAACTCCAGCAGTGTGCCGTCGGGCCCGGTGCCCAGGCCATCGTATAGATTCACCTGGGGGCGATACTGCCCCAGCGGGCTCGTGGTCTGCAGCACCCAGGCGAACCCCAGCGCCAGGGCTCCTGCCGCCATCACGGTGTAGCGGTTGAACAGCCGGCTGATGTTGAGCCGGCTCTCGTCCAGAAAGCGGCGCAGGCCCTGTCCCCATAAATTAAAGGTCAAAATGGCCATGAAGAAGAACAGGCCTGGATACCAACCCATCCAGGGGTAGCTGCGCCACCAGTTACGGATGTTGGCCAACAGCGCTCCCCGATAGCTTGCAACAGGGTCAGCCCTACTCCGGGCCAGATGAAAAAGAACTCCACCACCGGCAGGCTGGCGAGCGAGAAGCGCAGGGATGTCCCCAGCGTGGTCAGGATCGGGACCAGTATATTGCGCAGGGCATGGCGGCCGATCACCACGCGCTGGCGCAGCCCTTTGCTCTGCGCCGTCTGTATGTAATCCTGTCCCAGTACGTTGGACAGCGAGACATAGGTGACTTGCGCGATCTGGGCGAGCGGGCGGGCGGCCAGCACCAGGGCCGGCATGACCGCGTGTCCATCCCAACCAAACCCGGTCGGCGGCAACGGCGGAATAGCCAGCCGCTGATACAACTGAATGTCTATCACCCAGAGAAGCATTGCCAGCAGGAAGCTGGGAGTAGAGACGCCCAGGATGGAAAGCAAGAGCACCAGGAGAGTCTGTCGTCTGCGCTGCGTCAGGGCCGCCACCATACCAAGGGGCACTCCCACGGCCACGGCGATGCCCAGGGCAATCAGCAATAGGCCGGCGCTGCGACCGAAGAGCACGGCGATCAGCTCAATGACCGCAACGGTCTCTTTGTGCCAGTAGTAGGTTGTTGGGTGATTGGTTAGATAGGTGACGGTACGAACTAAGGCCGCGCCGGCCGCGCCCACGGGATCGGCCGGCAGCCTTTCCTGCCCTCGCTCAGCCAGGATCAGGCCGAACAGGGTCAGATATGCGATGATAACCAGCGTCACCAGGCTGGTGCCTAGGCGGCACAGTATAGACCGAAGGGCGGGGTTGTTTAGGAAGTCCAGGCGCATGATGAGCCATTCTCTCCAAGGCCGGTGGTGTTGGGGTTATGCTGCTTACTATACACCCGTTTGCCAGCGCGGGTTCAGATTGAGCCTGAGGGTACTTGAAAACGAGCCGTGGGCAGTAGACTGCTGGTTGCCTACTGCCCACGGCTTTCTGGCTCCTCGGCCAGGACTCGAACCTGGAACCAACCGGTTACATCTGCCCCTGCGTTTCCCCAGGGAATGGACTATCTCATCACCCCTACGGGGTGCGGGATGCTCTTGGGTGGCTTATTGGTCGGGCTCCTCACCACCTAGTCTCTGCACCTTCCTGGCTACTTTCAGCCCTTTTGCCAGGCTTGGCTCAGGGTTACCACCACCCTAAGTGCTGCGGCTTCCCTGAATTCATCCCGTTTTTCCACCAGCCATTACTGGCTGGGGCTGCAACACTGCGTTGCCGGCATGGGTCTCTATGTGGCAGTTTGCGCCCACTAACACACACTTGCCCAATTCGACTTTAACAGCATCCCAGGAGCGGGTATATCCTCTAGCACCTATCCCGAACTCCTTGGAACCATCTATGGGGTGGAACGTCAGTGCATCAATGCACCGATCATAACCACATATCGCGCACCTGCCGCCTTTGTAAGCCACACCCTGCTGCTTCAGCTTCCTACGCCGCTTGGCGACATAGAACTTATTCTTGCACTGCGGGCTACAAAAGCGGTGTTGCCGCCCTGTTAAAGATCTCTGGCATCCATGCCAGGCACACTTATCGGTTACAGCCGGCCGCTCTGCCTATTGAGCTACCGAGGAAGGACTATGAGACATTATACCATAATGGGCCGGGGCGTCAAGAATCGGCTTCTGAGAAACCGGGTTTTAGCCCGGGTTACGCCTTATGGCCTTCCACGCCGCTTCGACCTGAGCGCGCGTCTCCTCGACGCTGCCGGAGTTGTCAATCACCACGACGGCCAGAGCGATCTTCTCGGATTGGGGCGGCTGGGCAGCGATGCGCTGCCGCGCCTCGGCCTCACTCATCCTCCGGTCGCGCATCAGCCGCTCCAATTGTTGCTCCGGTCGGCAGGTCACCACCCACAGGGCATCGCAGTTGCGGTAGAGGCCCGATTCGATCAGCTTGATGGCTTCGAGGACGACGACGCCGCGTTCGATGGCCCGCAGGCGCTGGTCAATAGCGATGGCAATGGCGGGGTGGGTGATGGCTTCGAGCCGGGCCAGCGCCGCCGGGTCGGAGAAGACGATCGCGCCCAGCCTGGCCCGGTCAATGGCCCCGTCGGCGGCGACAACCCCCCGCCCAAAAGCGGCGACGACCTGACTCCAGCCGGGCGTGCCCGGGGCGATGACCTCGTGGGCGACCCGATCGGCATCAATGACGGTCGCGCCCAATGCAGCCAGCATGGACATGACGGTGCTTTTGCCAGTACCGATGTTGCCGGTCAGGCCGATAACGGTGATGTGGGGCCAGCGACGGGACATGGCTAGCGACCAGGGGCGGGGAACGGAGGATAGAGGATGGAGATCATGCGTCGTCCGTCCTTTGTCCTTCGTCGGCTAACTGTGACCATTCGTCGAGGCGGGCCTGAAGCTCGGCCTCGACGCTGGTATACTCCGTGCCGAGGGCGCGGACGCGGTCGAGCTTCTGGGCCAGGCCGGCCTCCTCCAACTCGCGGCTGAGTTGGGCCAGGCGGCCTTCAAGCTCGGCGATGATTGCCTCCAGCTCGGCGGCGCGCTGGCGTTGCTGACGGCGGACGGGAGACGGGCGACGGATATCCTCTATGCTCCGTCCTCCGTCTTTCGTCCTCCGCCCTGCCGGCGCCTGACGCCCGAGGCGTGCGCGTTCACGCTCTTGGGCATATTCGGTGTAGCCGCCCTCATAAACGCGCAACCCGCCATCCTCCAGCGCCCACACCTGCGTCGCCAGCGCGTTGATGAGATAGCGGTCATGCGAGACGAGCAAGATGGTGCCGGCGAAGCCCGCCAGTGCTTCCTGGAGCACTTCCTGTGAGGGGATATCCAGATGGTTGGTCGGCTCGTCCAAAAGCAGGAAGTTGGCACCTTGCAGAGCCAGGAGCGCCAGTGCCAGCCGGCCGCGCTCGCCGCCGCTGAGCGCCGCGATAGGCTTGAACACATCGTCGCCGGTAAAAAGGAAACGGGCCAGATAGTTGCGGGCCTCGCTTACCAGCATATCCCTGGCCGCCAACACCACCTCGAGCGGTGTGCGCTCCGGCTGTAACCCTTCGTGGGCCTGAGCGAAGTAGCCCACCTGCACGCTCGCACCCAGATGGCTCTCGCCAGCCAATGGCGGGATCTGGTTCAAGATGGTGCGCAAGAAGGTCGTCTTGCCGGCGCCGTTGGGGCCGATGAGCGCGGCGCATTCGCCCCGCCACAGGGTCAGGTCGGGGCAGGCGAATAGCGCCCCGTCCTCCGGGTAGCCGACGACCAGGCCGTGGGTCTCCAGCACTTTGTCGCCACTGCGCGAGATCGTGCGCAGGTCCAGCCGCAGCCTGCGCTGCTCCTGGGGTCGTTCCAGCCGCTCCAGCCGGGCCAGGCGCTTCTCGCGGCCTTTGGCTTCCTTGCTGCGCTGGCCGGCCTTGTAGCGGCGGATGTACTCCGAGGTTTTAGCGATGTACTCGGCCTGGGCCTCATACTCGGCCTGGCGGCGGGCCAGTCGTGCGGCGCGCTGTCCGGCGTATTGGGTGTAGTTGCCGCGGTACACCTCCAACCGGCCGTGGTCCAGTTCCCAAA